>DATBQU010000343.1:0-50955 GCA_036560665.1 Polyangiaceae bacterium | reverse complement strand
TGGCGTTCATCGGTTTGGTCGAGTCGTTGAAGTCCGGCGAGACGTGCACGAGGAGGTAGGCGAGCACGATGCCGCCGGCGGTGATCGACAGCGAGGTCGCCATCAGGATCATCGTGCGCTTGGCCGTCCGGGCCTTGGGCTCGCGCATGATGGGGACGCCGTTGGAGACGGCCTCGATCCCGGTGTAGGTGCCTCCTCCCAGCGAGTACGCCCGTACGAAGAGCAGGAGCGCGCCGAAGGCGCCGAGCGAGCCCAGCGTGTGGTGCATGTTCTCCGTTGTCTCGCGCGTGACCTCCGCCACCACCCCGAGATGGCCCCCGATGGCGACGATGAGGAGAACGGCGTGCGTCAGCACGAACGCGGCGAAGATGGGCGTTATGGCCGCCACCGACTCCTTGACGCCGCGGATGTTGAGGACCATCAGGACCAGCGTGGCGGCGACCTCGACGACGACCTTGGTCCGCTGCACCGGATCGAGCCACGTGCCGATGTCCTCCGTCGACAAGCGCGTGGCGGCGATCCCGAACCACCCGCGCGGGATGAGGTAGAAGACCGCCTCGCCGCCGGCGGCGATGGACGTGGTGATGGTGAGGATGTAGTCGACGAGCAGCGCCGAGCCGCTGACGACGCCGAACCGCGGCCCGAGCAGCTTCGTGGCGACGACATACCCGCCGCCGCCGGAGGGGAAGTGTTCGATGATGCGTGTGTAGGCGTAGGAGATGATGAAGACGGTCACCGCGGTGCCGATGGCGAGAAACACGGCCAGCGACGAGTAGTCGTGCCCCGGCGTCATGATCTCGCGGAACGCCGCGTCCGGTCCGTAGGACGAGGACGACAGCCCGTCGGCGCCCAGACCGACCCACGCCAGCATCGCGACCAGCGAGATGCTGTGGAACGTCTTGGCCGAGTGAACGTCCTTCGGCGCGCCGAACAGGAACGCGCGTATCTTCTTCCACATCGTAGAAGGGCCTCGCGTCGCTTCCCGGGCGCGCGCCACCATAGTGCAGCCGTAGCGGCCGTCAAACGGGGCCTTCGGGGGGCTCCCTGCATGCACGAGGCGCACCATCCATGGGTAAGCGGGTTCTCCTGACCGGCGGGACGGGCTTCATCGGCGCCGCGCTGGCCCGTGCCCTCCAGGAGCGGAAAGACGAGGCCATCGTCGTCTCGCGCCGCGGCCCCGTCCGCTGGGATGCCGTCGAGGCCGAGGTGGAGCGCGCCGACGCCGTGGTGCACCTGGCCGGGGAGCCGGTGGCCGACGCCCGCTGGACCCCCGTGCGCCTCGAGCGCATCCGCGCCAGCCGCGTCGACACCACCGACCGCCTCGCGCGCGCCATCGCCGGGGCGCGCCGCAAGCCCGCCGTCTTCGTCAGCGGCTCGGCCATCGGCGTCTACGGGATGCGGCGCGACGACGCCCTCCTCGACGAGCACTCCGCCCCCGGCGACGACGTCCTCGCCCGCATCGTCGTGGCGTGGGAGGCGGCCGCGGAGCCCGCGCGCGCGGCCGGCGTGCGCGTCGTTCATCCGCGCATCGGCGTCGTCCTCGGTCGTGGCGGCGCGCTGGCCAGGATGACCGGCGCCTTCCGGTGGTTCGCCGGCGGCCCCATCGGCCCCGGCACCCAGTGGGTCAGCTGGATCGACCTGCGCGACACCGTGCGCGCGCTCCTCTTCACCGTCGACCACGCCGCGCTCTCCGGCCCGGTCAACCTGGTCGCGCCCGACCCCGTCACCATGAACGACCTCGCGCGCGCGCTCGGCGCGGCGCTCGGCCGGCCGGCCGCGATCCGCGTGCCGGCCTTCGCGTTGAAGCTGGCGCTGGGGGGCGGCCTGGCAGAGATGCTCCTCACGGGGCAGCGGGTGGCGCCGCGCAAGCTCACCGAGGCCGGCTTCACCTTCGACGTCCCACGGATCGACGAGGCGCTCGCCGACTTGCGGTAACCTGGACAGCCCGTGAGCGCGTCCATCCGCCGCCTCGTCGCCGCCGTCGGCGTCTTCGCGACGCTCGTCGCCATCGGGACGCTGGGCTACTTCGCGCTGGGCCACGAGCGCTGGAGCCTGGCCGACTGCGCGTACATGACCGTCATCACCATCTCGACGGTCGGCTTCTTCGAGCTCGGCCACATGAGCGACGTCCCGGGCGCGCGCGGCCTCACCGTGGGGCTCATCATCAGCGGCGTCGGCGTCCTGGCGTACATGCAGTCCAACCTCACTGCCCTGCTCGTCGAGGGCGTCATCGGTCATGCCTGGCGGAGAAGGCGCATGCAGAGAGAGATCGCGAAGCTGTCGAAGCACATCGTCGTGGCCGGCGCGGGCGGGACGGGCAAGCACGTCATCGAGGAGCTGGTGGCCACGCAGACGCCGTTCGTCGTCATCGACCGCAGCGAGCAGGCCCTCCAGCACGTGTCCACCGACCTCTGCGGCGGCAAGATGCTCTACGTCCACGGCGACGCCACGCACGACCACCAGCTCCTGGCTGCCGGCGTGGAGCGGGCGCGCGGCGTGGTCGCGGCGCTCACGCTCGACAAGGACAACCTCTACGTCACCCTCAGCGCGCGCAGCTTCAACGCGGGCGCGCGCATCGTCAGCAAGGTGGTCGAGGACGAGGCGGCGCCCAAGATCCTCAAGGCCGGCGCGTCGTCCATCGTCAACCCCACCATGATCGGCGCCCGCCGCCTCGCCAGCGAGCTCATTCGCCCCTACGTGAACGAGTTCCTCGACCAGATGCTGCGCGACAAGGACAAGAACCTGCGTCTCGAGGAGGTCACCGTGCGGCGCGGCTCGCCCTTCGTGGGGATGGCGCTCAAGGACACGCCCATCCGCCGCGAGACGCGCGCCCTCGTCGTCGCCGTGCGCGGGAGCGATCTCGCCTTCACCTACAACCCCGATCCCGACTACGTCATCGGCGAGGGCACGACGCTCATCGTGCTGGCCGAGGCCGACAGCGTGGTCAAGCTGCGGCAGCTCGTCGACGCCGAGAGCGTCGTCGTCCCCGCCCCGCCCCCCACCCCGCCCGCAACCGCGGGCGGCGGCTAGAGCGTGTCCACCGGCACGCGGATGGGGCAGCCGTGGTGCCCCGTCCGCTCCGTGTACTGCTGGTGGTACTCCTCGGCCTTCCAGAAGGCGGGCATGGGCACGATCGACGTGGTGATGGGCCGGTCGAGCGTCTTCTGCTCGGCCTGCATCGACGCCCGCGCCGCCGCCGCCTCCTCCGCGTCGAAGGTGAAGACCACGCTGCGGTAGTTGCTCCCCAGGTCCGGCCCCTGGCCGTCGGCCTGCGTGGGATCGTGGATCTTCCAGAACACGCGCAGCAGCTGCTCGTACGGGATGCGGGTCGGATCGTACTCGACGAGAACCGTCTCGGCGTGCCCGGTCCGGTGGGTGCACACCTGCTCGTAGTCCGGATCGGTCGTCTGCCCGCCCGCGTAGCCGACGGCGGTGGCGACCACGCCGGGCACGTGGCGGTACGCGTCCTCCACGCCCCAGAAGCACCCCGCCGCGAAGGCGGCCAGCTTGTCGTGCCCCGTCGGCGTGAGCGGCGTGCCTCTTCCGGCGTGACCGGGATCGGTCCCCAGGTGCGCCGGCGCGGCCGCTGCGCTGGCCGCGCTGGCGGTGGAGGGCTCGGGGGTGACGTCGGCCGTGGTGCGGGAGGCGTGGCAGCCGGCGAGCAAGGCGAGCGCGGGGAGCGAGGCCAGCGCACAGACGCAGACGAGGAGCGGAGCGAGGGAGAGCTTCATGGCGGCGTTGTCCATGAGTACGCGCGAGGGGGGGCGTGCGTTTCGCCGGTTTCCGCCAGCTCGGCTCATGAAATCGACCGGTCGACGAAAGAAAATGCATCGGCCCTTTCCAGATTCGCCGCTCCCGGACGAGGGGATGAGAGAGGAGCAGCGAACATGGTCCAATCCACGAGGCGAAGATCCCCCCGCTCTGGCAGAGCATCCGTGGGGCGGAGCGCGCGCGCCGGAACACGACCGATACCGAGTAGTTGCGCACACCCCGGCCGCGGCGTGGGGCGCCTCGGGCGCGAACGCCCCAAGGGTAGGAGCCCTCGACGACGGTCGCGCGGTCCGCGAGGCGGCGCGCAAGGACCCCAGAGCCGCATCTTGGAACCAAGAAGCCGCTCGAACGAACAACAAAGCAGCTTCTCGGTACCCGCGAGCTGCTCTCGATGACGCGAGAGCGGTTGTGAGTGACCCACGAGCTGCGTTGTCGAACCAAGAAGTCGCTGTGAGTGACCAGAAAGTCGCTCACGGCAACCCCGGAGTCGCTCGTTGCAACCAGCAAGCTGCTTTCGCGTTCCGAAGAGCAGCGATGACGAAGCACAAACCCGCTGTGACGGACCTCACAGCCGCTCGAACGAACCAAGAAGCTGCTTTCAGTGACCCGCGAAGCCGAAGGAGCCCATCATGACCACCACCATCGCCAAGACCAAGACCGCACCCCTCCCGCGCCGCACCATCGCCTCCCTGAAGTTGCCGACCAAGGTCCCGGCCCTCATCACCGTCGCCCGGGCCATCGTGCAGTCGATGACCGGCAACAGCGCGTTCCCCACGACGAACCCGCCGCTCGCCACCGTGACGGCGGCCATTGACGACCTCGAGGCCGCCGAGACGGCGACCCAGTCCAAGACGCGGGGGGCGGCGGCGACGCGCAACGTGAAGCGCGCCGCGCTGGTCACGCTGCTTCACCAGCTGAAGGCGGGCGTGCAGCAGGCCGCCGACGCCAGCCCTGATCAGGCGTCCACGCTCATCCAGAGCGCGGGGCTGAGCGTGAAGAAGACGGGCGCCCACCCGCCGCGTGTGTTCGCGGCGAAGTCGGGCGCGGTGTCCGGACAGGTGACGCTGGTGGCGCAGTCCGCCGCCCGGCGCGCCTCGTACGAATGGGAGACGAGCATCGACGGAGGCAAGACCTGGCAGCTCGCTTCCGCCTCGCTGCAGGCCAAGACGACGGTCTCCGGCCTGGTGCCGGGGGCGAGCGTGATGTTCCGGTACCGCCCGGTGACCAAGATCGGCGAGGCGGACTGGAGCCAGCCGGTCGCGCTCATCGTCAAGTAGGCGCAGCGCGCGCGAGAGGGTGCAGGCCGCGCCCGCGGTCTCGACCGCGGGTTGGCAGGCCCCCTCGGTGCTCGTCGCGGCGTCGGCCCTCGCTGCCGTAACGGATCTGGACGTCGGTCGCCGAGCACGCTTGCAGGCGGGTGCAGCGCTGGTGCGCGTTGTCGGCGGCACGACGAGCGCACACGACGCAACGGCCGCCGCCATCGTCATGATCATGGTGTCGCGCTTTTCGAACGCGACGCAAAGTGCCAAAATTGGACGAACCGCTGAAGCCGAAGGTCATGCCCAGATCGCAACGGATCCAAGAGAAGGACGGCCCCCGCCTCGTCGCCGCGTTCCCGCAGGCGCTCGTCTCCGACGTGGCGCGCGCCGCGGAGTTCTATCGCAACAAGCTCGGCTTCCAGGTCGTCTACCTGCACGGTGAGCCGCCGTTCTACGGACTGGTGGAGCGCGGCGGCGCGGGCATCAACCTCCGTCACGTGGACGCGCCTGCGCACTACCGCCCTGAAGGCGACCCCGACGTGCTGACGGCGAACATCCCGGTGCACGGGATCGAAGCGCTCTTTCTCGAGCTCCGCGCGCGCGGCGTCGACTTCGCGCAGACGCTGAAGGAAGAGCCGTGGGGCGCCAGTGACTTCATCGTGCGCGATCCCGACGGAAACCTGCTGTGCTTCGCGAGCGTCGTGGAGCTCGCATCGGCCAGGACCGGGAGATAGCGGCGCCCCTCAGCCCCCCAGCCGCCTCGCCACGAGCCTCGCGATCGCCACGTCGCCCGCTTCGTGGCGCACGCAGTCGTCGTCGTCCGGGCCACCCGGATCGCTCATGTACACCGCCATCAGGATGGGCGCGCGCCCGGGAGGGACGGCGATGGCGAGGTCGTTGACGGCGTAGTTGCCGGTGCCGGTCTTGTCGCCGACGATCCAGTCCGGCGGCAGGCCCGCGCGGAGGCGTTTCTTGCCGGTCTCGGAGGCTCGCAGCAGCGCGAGGAGGCGCTCGCGCGAGGCGGTCTTCAGCGCGTCGCCCACGAGCACGGCCTGCATGAGACCCACCATGGCGCGCGGCGAGGTGGTGTCCCGCACGTCGCCGGGGTCGTTCGAGTTGAGGCTCGGCTCGTTCCGATCGAGGCGGGTGACGGTGTCGCCGTGCTGCCGGAAGAACGCGGTGAGCGCGCCGGGGCCGCCCACCCAGGCGAGCAGCAGGTTGGCCGCGGTGTTGTCGCTCACGGTCACGATGGCGCGCGCCATGGTCTCGACCGTCATCGCACCCTCGGCGACGTGCTCCCTGGCGGCGGGCGCGGTTTCCATGAGATCGGCCGGACCGAACGGAATGCGCTCCTCGAGCGTCGCCTCGCCGCGGTCGATGCGCGCGAACGCGGCGGCCGCGAGCGTCCACTTGAAGGTCGAGCACATGGCGAAGCGCTCGTCCGCGCGGTGGGCGAGGCTGCGCCCGCTCGCCGTGTCGAGCGCGAACACGCCGACGTGACCGCCCACCTGGGCCTCGATGCGCGCGAGCTCCCCGTCCGCCTCCGGCGCCTCCCGCGCGGTCGCGGAGCGCCCGGGCGCCTTCGATGCGCAGGCGGCGACCATCACCGAGGTCGCGGCGAGCAGGAGGTCGCGTCGCGGGAGCCGCCCGGCGGTCATAGCGGGAACATCTTCATGTACGGCGCGGAGCAGTCGGCGAGGGTGAGGTGGAGCGTCAGGGACATGACAGGGGCCCGAAGATACCGGGCCCCCGAGCCCTTGTCGCCGCGCGCCCGACACACTTTGACCCAGTGGTCAGGGGAAGAAGGCCGTCGTTCGCTGGCCGAAGTGCTGGCACGATTGGTGCTCGGGACCGCGTCCAATGAACCGTCGCGCAGTCATCGCTGTCGCCGTGGCATTCGCCGCGTTCTCCCCCTTGGCTGGCTGCGACTCGGACGGGACGGTGATCGCGGCGGACGCCGAAGCACTGGACGCGGGCACCGCCGACGCTCCCGCAGCGGACGCCCCCACGGCGGACGCCGCGACCGCGGACGTCGGCGCGCCGGACACGCTCACCGCGGACGCCGGCCCCGCCGCTCTCCACGTGCTCTTCATCGGCAACAGCTACACCTACGTGAATGACTTGCCCGGCATGCTCGCGAGGATCGCCGCCACTGCCGGCGTGCCGCCCACCATCACGACGGACGAAGTCGTGCAGGGCGGCGCGTCTCTGGAGGTCCACTGGGGCAACGGACTGGCTCAGGCGAAGATCCTGGAGCGGCAGTGGACCCACGTCGTGCTCCAGGGTCAGAGCCTGGAGCCGCTCACTGCCCTGGGTCCCTCCACGTTCCTCGGCTACGCGCAGCAGTTCAGTGACCTCATCGTCGGCGCCGGAGCCCAGCCCACTCTCTTCGTGACCTGGGCCCGGGCGGCGGGCGATCCGATCTATTCGCCATTGCCGTATGGCAACTTCGCCTGCCCCGCCGAGATGCAAGACGAGCTCACCATCGCCTACGAACAGGTGGCGCAGCTCTGGCCCCAGAGCATCCTCGCTTGCGCAGGAGAGGCCTTTCAGCGCTCGCGCGCCCGGTTCCCGGGAATCGACTTGCAGCAGAGCGACCTAAGTCACCCCACGGTGGCCGGCACCTATCTCGCGGCGTCCACGTTCTACGTCGCGTTGACCGGCAAGCCGGTGCCGGCCCAGAGCGAGGTGCCGGCGGGGCTGAGCACCGAGGATGCGGCGAACCTGCGCGACGTCGCGCGGGTGGGCTCGGACTGCGCCGGCGTGAAGCTCCAGGGCGCCATTTCGACGAGCTTCCCGGGCGGCGCGGACGGTGGACTGCCCTTCGACTTCGGCACCGCGGGGATCCCCATCTCGACGCAGTTCCAGCTGACGAACACGGGCGGCGCGGTGGTCGGCATCACCGACGGGATGTCCCTGGCGCCGCCGTTCGTGTGGACCGCCGGCGGCGCCTACCCGGGCGGCTCCGGGACCGGCTTCTGCTCCAGCTCGCTGGCCCCCGGGAGCACCTGCACGGTCTCGGTCACCTACACGGCCGCCAGCTCCGGCAGCGGCCAGCTCACGCTGGACTTCACCGGCGCGTACCTCCCGAGCGCGACCTGCGCGCTGCACGGCACGGCCACCCCGCGCGCCTTCGTGACCGTGAGCGATGAACCGGGTTTCTTCGGATGCATGGACGGCGTCTGCGCTCCATCCGGTGTCTCGACCTTCCCCGGTGGGACCGCGCCTCTCACCCTGTTCGTCATGAACCGGGGCGCCGTGCCGGTGACGTCGCTGGGAGAAGGAACGCCGCTCGGCACTCCGTTCGCCTGGGGCGGAGGAGCCTTCCCGGGGGGCGTCGGGAGCGTGATCGCGCCCGGGACGAGCGTCCCCTATTGCTCCACGGGGACGCTCGGCGTGGGGGCGCAGTGCGCCGTGACCGTGACCTTCTCGCCCGCCGCCCTCGGCAGCTACCCGGGCGCGGTCAACCTCGCGTACTCGGATGCCATGGGGCCGGTCTCGCCCGACGCGAACCGGACCCTCGACGGCGAGTGCTCGGCTCCAAGGCCGCCTTGATGCTCTCCGACATCATCCGCAGGAGCCGCTCGCCCTCACGCCGCCAGCCCCCGCGCGTTCAGCACCTCGCGCAGGCTCGCGTGCAGCGGCCCCTGCGCGCTCTGGAGCGCCACCCGCGCGAGCTCGACGAACTTCGCGCCGCGCGTCCCCTTGAGCGCCATCAGCGCCGCGATGCGGTCGGCCGGCGCGCCGTGCTCGAGCACGCCGAGCAGGAACTCCGCCGCCTCGAGCGTGTCGATCTTCGCCAGCGCGCGCAGGGCTGACGCGCGCACGGCGGGATCGGGCGCCTCGCGGACGATGCGCGCGAGCGGATCGACCGCGTGCTGGAAGTAGAGCGCCTCGACCGCCTTGGACGCCTGCTCCACCACGGCGGCGTCGGGATCGCGCAGCCCCGCGCGGACGGTCACGAAGCTGCGCTTGAAGAAGAGCGTCTGGAGCGACTGCAGGACGGCGATCTTGGTGCGTCGCTCGGGCCGGGCGAAGAGCTTCTCCAGCGGCGAGAGCACGGCGTAGAGCTGGAGCTGCGCCAGCTGCTCGGCCAGGTGCAGGCGCGCGTTGAGCAGCCCCACGCTCCCGTCGTCGGGCTTGCCCTCCACCTGGAGGGCCGTCAGCCGCGCCAGCATCGCCTTGCGCCGGATGAGGTCCGGCCAGCGCTTGTCGAGGAGCACGTCGGCGCAGGCCTCGGCGGCGCTGCCCTGCTGCTCCCACTCCAGGACGTCGACGTGCCAGACCTCGGTGAAGTGCGTGTCCTGCCGCAGCGGGTGCGCCACCGTGCTCGACGTCTCCAGCGCCTCGTCCTTCACGCTGACGTAGCGCTTGGCCACGCGCGCGTAGTGCTGGCGCCGCGACGCCTCGAGGTCCAGGCCGCCGAGCTCCTGGTAGAGCTCTCCCACGCGCGCGTACTGCCCCACCTCGCCGAAGGCCAGGATGGCGGCGAGCAGCGCGTTCTCGGCGATCTCCGGCGGCGCGCCGCGCTCGAGGTGCTGCCGGGCGAGCGCGCGCCACAGCTCCGCCTGCCGCACGGCGTACCCGCTCGCGGCCGAGGCGAGGCCGAGCGAGCGCGCGTAGTCGGAGGCCTCGCGCGCCAGCGTGGCCGCAGCGCTCGTTTCTCCGCGCTCCGCCGCCGCGGCGATCGACTCCTCGAAGTACTCGAGCGCGAAGTACTTGAGGTGGTCCTCGCGCAGGATGCGGATGCAGTTGACGAACCCCTCCAGGACGTCCTCGAAGGCGCCGCTCTCGCGCCCGATCTGCACCAGCACCTGGAAGCAGTCGAAGGCGCGCTCGCGCTGCCCGATGGACTCGAAGTGGTCGGCCGCCTCCTCGACCAGCCGCACGCTGGCCACGGTGGCGTCGCGCGCCTGGAGCGCGTCGCCGCACTGCCGCGCGCAGCGCGCGAGGTTGAAGCGCACCAGCGCCGCGACGTACGCGTCGTCGCCCCGCTCGGTGACGTGCGCCAGGCGCGACCACAGCGCGCGCGCGGCCGTCCAGTCCTTGGCCTTCTCGCGGAAGATGGCGGCGGCGGCGACCAGCCCCGCGTCCTCCATCTCGCGCGCCGCCTCCGCCATGTGCCCCTGCGCCGCGAGCATGCGCGCGCGGTCGACGGGCGGAAGCGGAGGCTGGAGCGACAGCGCGCGCTTCCACGCCGCCGCGTCGGTCGACGCCAGGTACCCGAGGACCGTCCACGCCCCGCGCGAGTCGCCCCGCTTCGCCAGCGCCTCCTCCAGCGGACGCAGCACGGCCACGTAGTCGTGCTCGGCCACGTGCGTCTGCGCCGCCGCCGACAGCAGCGCCGCGATCGCCGCATCGAGATCCCCCTTCGCCGCCGCCGCGCGCGCCCGATCGCGCAGGATGTACAGATCCTCCAGCACGGCAAGAGCCTAGCGCGGCCTGCCTACCCCGTCGGCGGCAGGCTCCTGCGCGCCTCGTCCCTTCGCGCCGCGCGCCGCATCAGGGTGAGCACGGTCTCGACCAGGCCGATGATCACGTAGAAAGACAGCAGCCACACCAGCACGAACGCCGGGCGCGTCTGGAGGCTCACGATGGCGCTCGAGCCCACGGCGAAGGCCACCAGCAGGAACGTGCGCGCGTTGAGGCGCAGATCCTTGAAGCTGCGGAACTTGATGGTCGAGACCATCAGGAACGACAGGAAGCCGGTCAGCGCGATCATCGCCCACACGTACTTCGGGCCGTGCAGGCGCAGCTCGTCGCCCATGGCGTGGTTGGCGAGCACGAGCGAGATGAGGATCCCGGCCGCCCCCGGCACGGGCAGCCCCACGATGTACTTGCCCGGCTTGGTCGGCGCGCCCTTTTCTCCCATCGACAGCACGTTGAAGCGCGCCAGGCGCACCGCGCCGGCCCCCGCGAACAGGAACCCGGCGATGAGCCCGGCCGTCGGCCGCTGCCACAGCGACCACTTGTAGACGAGCAGGGCCGGCGCCACGCCGAACGAGATGGCGTCCGCCAGCGAGTCGATCTGCAGGCCGAACGCGCTCTGCGTCTTCGTCAAGCGCGCCACGCGCCCGTCGAGCATGTCGAAGAACAGCGCGAACACCAGCAGCAGCGACGCCCGGTAGTAGTCGTCGTCCCCCTGGGCCGTGGCGCTGATGCGGATGGAGTCGAACCCGCAGAACACGCTCGAGAGCGTGATGATGTTCGGCAAGAGAAACAGGGTCTTGCGCAGATCGAGCTTGCGGGCGGGCTGTGGCAACTTCGGAGCTCCTCGCGCAGGGCGAGCCACTATCGTGCTCACAGAACCGGCGAGCGGTAAAGATACGACGTCGGGGCCGCGGCGCCTTAGGCTTTGTCCACCCGCGTTGAGCCCCCCCGTCCGCGCCGTCCACGCCGCCCACCCGAGCCCGAGCGCCATCCCGAGCGTTCGCGGCACCCTCGTGGCCGGCGTGGTCGGCGCCGTCGGCGAGCTCTGGGGCGACGCGGGCCTGCGCCAGGTGAGCGACCAGCTCGGGCCCGAAGCGCGCCACGCGCTGTGCGAGCAGATCGTCGTCCCGGTGGCCTGGTACCCGGAGGAGATCATGGCGAGCTGGTGCCACGCGGTGTGGCTCGGCCTCGCGCGCGAGGACGAGAAGAGGTTCGACACCTTCGTCCGCGCCGGCGTCGAGCACGGCTGGAGCTGGGTCCACCGGGCCCTGCTGCGCCTGGCGACGCCGCGCCTGCTCGCCCGGCGCGCGCCGGCCATCTGGCGTCACGACCACACCCACGGCGAGCTCGGCGTCGAGCTCGGCGACCGGCGCGCCATCCTGCGCGTGACCGACTACCCCCATGCGCGCTCGGCGGTGATGCGGCGGGGGCAGACGGAGTCGCTCCGCCACATCCTCACCCTGGCGCGGTTCAGGGACGTGCGGGCCTCCCATGTGGTCGACGCGGCGGGATCATTTGTCGCGACCCTCCACTGGACCTGAGAACCGGAAATTGGCCCCCCGCCCGCGCGCGCAATACGCTTGTTCCTGGATGAGAGCGCGCACACGGCTACCCCTGGCGGTGCTCGCCGCCGCTTCCGCCGGCCTGGCCCTCGGCCTGCTCGGCTGCGCGCGCAGCTCCGAGGAGCGCCAGCTCGACGACATGCGCGCCGAGATCGAGCGCGTCCAGCAGGACCGCGACCAGGCCGACCGCGAGACGCTCGACCCGCAGGTGGCCGACTCGCGCACCGTCAAGATCGCCGGTATCCCCGCGCGCGCGCCCGCCCCGTCGCAGCCGCCGCCCCGCGTGGTCAACGTCGGGGGCGACGGCGAGACGCAGGGCCCGGACGACGAGTCGGCCGACACCGAGGACACCTCTCCGCGTCCGACCATCCGCGTGCTCGGCTCGCCGCGCGCCGGTCGCGGCGCGTGGCGCGAGGACCAGGTCGAGCAGTCCAACGTCGCCGAGGGCCCGGGCCGGTCGAGCGCGCTCGATCCCGAGGCCAAGCCCGCCTACGACGCCGCCCTCGCGCTGGTGAACGCCCGCCAGTACGACCGCGCCCTCGACGCGCTCGCGGCGTTCCTGCTCAAGTGGCCCGACCACCCCTACGCCGACAACGCCATGTACTGGCGGG
Source organism: Polyangiaceae bacterium (assembly GCA_036560665.1). Taxonomy (GTDB): domain Bacteria; phylum Myxococcota_A; class Polyangia; order Polyangiales; family Polyangiaceae; genus Palsa-1150. The sequence goes on along the minus strand of DATBQU010000343.1, from coordinate 38,322 downwards.
GCGAGTGCTACTTCGCCAAGGGCGACTACCTGCACGCCTCCGAGCAGTTCGAGGGCGTCGTCACCCGCTTCCCCGCGGGCAACAAGGCGCCCGACGCGCTGCTCAAGCTCGGCATCAGCCACCAGAAGCTCGGCAATCCGGCCAAGGCGAAGGAGTGCTTCGACCGCCTCGCGCAGACCTACCCCCAGAGCGAGGCCGCCCGCCACATCCCGCCCGTCACCGTTCCCGCCGCCACGCCGCGCGGACCCGCCTCCGAGGACCACCGATGACGTGCTCGTTCCGGACCGTCGCTGCCGCGCCCTTCGTGCTCGTCGCCGCGCTCGCGCCCGCCATCGCGCTCGCGCAGACCACGCCGGCCACTCCGCCGGGGCCGGCCACGGTGCCCACCGGGCCCGCCCAGCCCCCGGGCCCCGGCTCGATGACCTACGCCCCGCCGCCGTCGGGCATCAGCTACGGCAACCCGCAGTCGCCCAACGGCACCATCGGCGGCGGCAACGCCACCGAGTCGAGCGCGCACCCGGTGACGGGCGACGCGGAGGACTCGTTCGACCTCGGCCACCAGGGCGGAGCGGGCGGCTCGGTGCACGGCGACGAGACCGGCCCCATCTTCATCGGCGGCCCCACCTACGGCGGCGAGACGCCGTACTCGCACGTGGTCCGCCGGGGCGACACCCTCTGGGGGATCTCCGGGTACTACTTCCAGAACCCGTACCAGTGGCCGCGCGTCTGGTCGTACAACCCCCAGATCAGGAACCCCAACTGGATCTACCCGGGCGACGAGGTGCGCCTGAAGGACGGCGGCGGCAGCGGCGGCGGCGGCAGCGCCGGCCCGCCCGTCTCGCAGGTGCCGCTGCCCTACCAGGGGATGAACCTCGTCGACCGGCGGCGTCAGGTGCCGAACGGCACCGTCTTCCTGCGCGACCAGGGGTGGATCCGCGACCCCAACGACGAGGTGTGGGGCGACATCACCGGCTCGGCCGAAGACAAGATGTTCCTGTCCGACTTCGACGAGATCTACCTGCACATCGACAAGGGGCACGACGTCCACCTGGGCCAGGAGCTGACCATCTTCCTGCCCATCAAGGTCTCCGCGGCGGGGACCATCGTGCAGATCAACGGCACGGCGCGCATCGACCAGTGGAACGCGCAGGACCGCGTGGCCCGCGCGCAGATCGTCGAGTCGCTCAACGTGATCGAGCGCGGCGCGAGGATCGGGCCGCTGGCGCGCCGCTTCGAGATCGTGCCGCCCAAGCGCAACGACGTCGAGGTGCAGGCGCACGTGGTGGCGAGCATCCACCCCAACGTGTTCTACGGGCAGAACCAGGTCGTCTTCATCGACAAGGGCGAGGAGGCGGGGCTCAAGGTCGGCAACCGCCTGTTCATCCTGCGGCGCGGCGACGCGTGGCGGCGCAGCCTGGTGACCGGCGCCGCGGGCCGGCGCGTGTCGCCCGACGCCGAGAAGCCGCTGCCGGCGCTGGAGGACACCCCCGGCTCGCGCCAGGATGCGCAGAACTACCCCGACGAGGTGGTCGGCGAGCTGCGCGTGGTCGCGCTGAAGAAGGACAGCGCCACCTGCGTCGTCACCGTGTCGAAGAGCGAGATCGAGCAGCTCGACCTGGCGGTGGCGCGAAAGGGCTACTAAAGCTGGGCGCGTCGTGCGCCCGGTTCGCCTGCTGTCGCCGCTGCTCGCCGTGACCGCGCTGGTCGTCCTGTCCTCCGCCGGGCAGGACGCCGGGGCCAGGGTGCGGCGCCGCCGTACGGGCTGCCCGTCGGGGATGGTCCGGGTGCGCGACTTCTGCATGGACCGCTACGAGGCGCCCAACCGGCGGGGCGCCCGCCCGCTGGCGATGCAGTCGGCCACCGACGCCGATGCGTGGTGCGAGGCGCACCACAAGCGCCTGTGCACGGAGGACGAGTGGATCGGCGCGTGCGAGGGCGAGGAGCACCGCGCGTATCCGTACGGCGCCGAGCACGTCGACGAGCGCTGCAACGACGACAAGCCGTGGAAGCAGGTGGACGAGGCCACCCTCGCCAGGTGGCCGGCCCCGGAGGCGCAGGCCCACGCCAAGGACCTCTACCAGGCGTCGCGCAGCGGCTCGAAGCGCAAGTGCGTCTCGCAGGACGGCGTGAACGACCTCACCGGCAACCTCGAGGAGTGGGTGGTCCGCACGCGCGAGCACGCCAACGACTACCCGTACCTGCTCGTCGGCTGCTACTGGTCCGGCTGCTACGGCGGCGGCAAGCCCACCTGCCACTCTACCAACAACGCCCACGGGCCCGAGTTCCGGTACTACGAGACGGGCTTCCGCTGCTGCAAGGATCCGCGCGGCAGGCGCTGACGCGTCACGGCTGGCAACAGACCGTGGTGGGGCTCGCGGCCACGACGGAGCCCTGGGGCTGGCCGTTGGCCGTCACCGTGCACGTGCCTCCCGAGGCCGTCGAGGGGGAGTTGGCCTGGGCGAAGACGTTGCCGGGGACGAGCGGCGAGAGGGCGTGGCACGCCCCGTCGATGGGGATGTCCTGCATGCTGCCGCCGCAGGTCGAGCCGCTGTACATCGAGTAGACGGCCACCGTCCCGCCCGAGCAGGTCACGCCGGTCACCGATCCGCACGCGCAGGCGGGGGTGCAGCTGCGCCCGTCGTTCACGCTGCCGAAGAAGGAGTGCTTCAGCGAGTACGAGCTGCCGCTGGGGCAGGGCAGGTCCCCCGTCTGCATGACGCAGAGCTTCGCCAGGAACGGCGACGGCGGGACCGGCACGCAGACCTGCGCGCCGCTGCAGCCGCCACCCACGGACGACGGCTGGCAGGCGCGTGCCGTCTCGGTCCAGCCCCACGGCGGCTTGGACGTCGAGGGGGTCGCCGCGCACGAGCCGGTGCCCGGCTGCTCGGTCGCCCGGGCGCCCTGACCGCCGGTGCATCCCGTCCCGACGCAGAAGGGGTTCGGCGAGGTGTACGGCAGCGTGGCGGTCCCGCAGGTCGGATTGAACATGCAGCTCGCGTCCGAGTAGATGGAGATGGAGGGCGCGCTCGTCCCGTTGCACGAGGTGCTGGTCACGGCACACGTGCACCCGCAGACGGCCAGGGGCGAGGTCGGGCTCGCGTTTCCGTCGTACGCGTCGGTGCCGAACGCGCTCGGGCACGCCGGCGGCGTGGGCGGCGGCGGCCCGCCGGTCTGGTCGAAGAGCGCGAGCGGCCCGATCCAGCCGGCCGGCACCGGGTCGATGCAGGTCGAGCCGGTCGGGCACGTCGCGGAGTCGACGAAGACGACGTCCGACACGGAGTGGGCGTCGCTCGCGTCGCCGGCATCGCTCGCGTCGACGCTGGAGTCGTCGCCCCTCGTGGCGTCCGCGCCGCCCTCGGCTGCGCTGGCGTCGACCGCCAGCCCGGTGTCGTCGCCCGTCGCTCCGTCGGCGGTGTCCGGGCACGTGGCCTTCTCGGTGCAGTCGCCGTTCGGGCTGCAGGCCGCGCCCGACAGGAGCAAGAGCGTTCCACCCAGCGCCGCGAGGTGAGCGCGCATCAGAACGCGCCTCCGACGATGAGCGAGGGCCCCCCCTGCGCGACGCCCGGCGCGACCCAGCGGACGCCGGTTGCCGGGCGTTCGTCGGCCGCCTTCGGCCAGGCCAGCCACGCCACGGCCGCGCCCACGACGAGCACGCCGCCTCCCACCAGCATCACCGCCGCCAGCGTCTCGTCGCGGTAGTGCGCGTCGACGGCCGCGCTCAGGCTCTGGCAAGGCGCGCTCGACGCATCGCGCGTGCAGGCGTCGGGCGGGATGGTGCCGCGGATGCCGCTGGCCGTGTCGGCGTCGCCGCCGGCCTGCCCGAGGAAGTAGGCGCCGACGCCGATCGCCGCGCCGCCGGCGACGAGGAGCGACAGCGCGGTGACGTGCCCGGCGGTGAAGAACGAAGCGTGCGGCGTCTGGTCCGGCGCGGGCTCGGCCGACGGGGACGGCGAGGCGATCGCCGCGTCCGGGGACGTGCGGAGGGTGACGGTCACGGCGCGGTTCTTCTCGCCCGCGCGCAGCACCACCCTCGTCGACGCGGCTCCGCTGCCGCCGCGCTCGAAGCTCAGCACGTGCTGGCCGGGATCGAGGGGCAGGGGCTTGCCGTCGAGGACCTCGGTCAGCGGCTCGCCGTCGACGGTCACGTGCGCGCGCGCCAGGTCGGACCCGCTCTCGTCCTTGGCCCCCAGCACCACGGTGGGCATCGCGTCCTCGAGCTGGCCGAGCCACTCGATGCACGAGCGCTGGACCAGCCTGGGGCAGACGTCCCGTGCGCAGCTCGTGAACGCGTCGCGCGCGCCGCGGTACTTGCCGTCGTCGCGCAGCGATTGACCCTGGTCGGCCGCCGCGATGCAGTCGCTCTTGGCGTCTGCGCCGTGCGCCGGTGGCGTCGCCAGGGTACCCACCCCGATCGCCGCGGCGAGCAGTGGAGCCCGCTTCATGCCTTGCTACCGATGATAGAAGGAGCATGCCGCGGTACAAGGCGCACCGCGGCAGGGCCCCTCACTTTCCTGCTTTTTGGCCGCTTCGAGCGCAGCGCGTCAGTCGTACCGCTCGCTGTGCACCTGCTGGCGCGGCAGGCCCATGTCCTTGCGCAGCAGATCGCGCACCGAGCTGATCATGCGCTCCAGGCCGCACACGTACGCGTGGGGAGTGCCCGCGCCGAGCGCCGCCAGACCGTCCCAGAGCTCGCGCACGTGCGTCTGCACGTAGCCGCGGCGTCCCGTCCAGGGGCCCAGCGGCTGCGAGAGCGTGGGCTCGAAGCGCAGGAACGGGTGCGCCGCGGCGAGCGCCTCGAGCTCGGCCCGGTAGAGCAGGTCGGCCTCGTGGCGCACGCCGAGCAGCAGCCAGGTCGGTGCGCGGGCGCCCGCGGCGGCGGAGGCGAGGAGCATGCTGCGCATGGGCGTGACGCCGGTCCCGGTGGCGATCATCAGCGAGGGCGGCGGGTCGGCGGCGGGGCGCGTGAAGAAGCCCTGGGGGCCGCTGAAGGTCAGCACGGCGCCCGTCTCGACCTGGTGCAGCCACGTCGAGCACGGCCCTCCCTGCACGCGCGTGATGGCGATGTCGAACCTCGGCGACCCGTCGGGCGCCGAGGCGATCGAGTAGCTTCGCCGGGTGTCGCTGCCGGACGCGATGGCGACGGGGAGCACGACGTTGACCCACTGTCCGGGCTCGAACGCCATCGGCGCCCCGTCGACGCGCTCGAAGGTGAGCTCGCGCACGTTGGGCGAGAGCACCCGGGCCGCCGCGAGTCGCGCGTCGAAGTGGGGCGGCGGGGGCATCGCGCTCTATGTAGGCGGTTTCGCCGCACGGCGCACCGGGACGTGCGGCACCGCCGGCGCCTGGGGCGAGAGGGCGTCCGGGCGGTAGGCGTAGGCGGCCTTCACGCGCGAGAGCGAGCGCAGCGTGCGCTGCATCCGCAGCAGCGCGTCGAGCGTGTCGCCGGTGGGCAGACGGCGCGCGCGCGCGGCCGCGAGGACGGGCTCGATGGCGGCGGTGGCGTCGCGCGGGTGGAACACCGCGCCGGGCAGCAGGGCCACGACGAAGGGCTCGTCGCACCCGACCACGCGCGCGTCGAAGAGCTGTCCCGCTCCCGCGTCGAGCTCCGCGCGCGACGCCTCGTCGAGCAGGCTTACCGCCAGCTCGGCCCCGCTCCACACGTCCACCAGCACGTCGCCCTCGTCCGACGCGGCGCCGGCCGCACGGAAGAGCCCCCGGTGCGCGCGCTCGAGGGGGGCGAGCCAGGCGCGCTCGTCGTCGGTCAGCTCCGCCGCCACCTCGCGCCCGAAGCGCCCGGCGGTCACCGCGTCGCACCAGAAGGCGCGGCTGCGCTCCTCGAACCAGGGGTCCTCCGGCGAGAACGCGCCGGTCCGCGCCTCGAAGTCGGCGCGCATCCCGGCCACCCGCGGCGCGCGCGCCGCCACGCCGCCGAGCTGCACGATGCGCGTCAACGTCTCGAGGACTCCCATCGCTGCTCACTCACCCGCGCCAGCGTCAGCTGGTGTACCTTGCTCTTCCGGCAAGCGCATGGAAAACCGCGTCTTCTTCCCGCAGGCGCTCCTCGACCAGTGGCTCGGGAACGGGGCGGTCGAGCTCGACGACGGGATCCTCGAGATCCTCGGCGAGGGGCGGCGGTACAGGCTCGCCGAGGCGGTCCGCGTGCTGCGCGAGGTGAGCGGCGTCGGGGACACGCACGACCTCGTCGGCCGCGCCAAGACGCGCGCGTTCCTCGAGCAGATGGGGGCGGAGCTGGTCGAGGGCTCGATGCTCCTCGGCGAGTGCGCGTACGACGTCGAGCCGGGATGGGTGGGCGTGCCGGTCGGCACCTTCGCCGAGCACGTCGGCTCCGCGGCGCGCAAGGAGGCGCGCGCCGACGCCTTCGGTCCGGAGCCCACCACCGACGAGGACCTGCTGGCGTCGTTCCTGTCGAAGCACCTCTGAGGCTAGGGCTTCAGGGGTGGGCACGAGCTCGTGGCCGACTGGTGCACGACCGGCGTCAGCGAGTGCAGGTAGCCGAGGATCGAGCTCAGCTCGTCGGGCTGCATGTCCGGGAAATGCTGCATCTGCGGGCAGAGGCGCTCGCCCTGCGCGTCGATGCCGTTCATGATGGCGTTGGTGATCTGCTGGTCGTCCCAGTTGCCGATGCCTGTGGTGGGGTCGGGCGTGAGGTTCGGACCGTAGAGCTTCACGCCCTGGCCGAACGAGCCCGCGATGGGGTCGACTGTGCCCGACATGAAGCCGTCGGTCTGCGGGTTCTGCGTCTGGTGGCAGGCCGGGCAGCGCCTGGCGTCGACGTAGCTGTTGCCGGTGGGCGGGAAGTTGTCGTTGCCGCCCGGGAGCTGGCCCGGGTTGCCGCCGTCGTCCCCGTTCGAGGGCAGCGTGCCGCCGGTGCTGCCGGACCCACATCCACCGAGGGCACCGACGGCGGCGAGGGCCAGGGCAGCCAGGGACAGGGTGGCGATGACGGGAAGGACGCGCATGGTCGGGGTCACCCGCTCCTTAGCGAACACCGGGCCCGCGCGGCTCGTCCACGGCTTTCGCGGGGTTGCGGCGCTTTCGCCGGGGCGGGCCCTCCCTGCCCTGGACGCGGCCTGTTCCGGTGCGCCCGGATCCGGCGATCCACCCCGCCGGGGCGCACGAGCTGGCGAAGAATGCGCCGACGTAGCAGGATCGCCTCTACGTGAAGCCCGAGCTCGCTGATCTGCTGTTCGGCGCCACGGCGGCCGTCTACCTGGCCGCCAGTGTCCTCTTCGTCGCCTTCCTGCTGGGGCGCGCCGAGCGGGCGGCGCGGTGGGCTCCCCGCCTCGTCGCCCTCGGCGTCCCGCTGCACGCGGCGCAGATCGTCCTGTCCTCGCTGGTCTTGCACGTCTGTCCCGTGGCCGGGATCCACTTCGCGATGAGCGTCGCCTCGATGTTCGCCGCGGCGGCCTACGTCGTGGCCCGGGCCCGCTTCCGCATCGACGTCGTCGGCGCGTTCGTGGCGCCGCTGGCGCTCACGTTCCTCCTGGCGTCGCGCTTCGTCGGCGTCGGCGTGGGCGACACGCCGCGGTTCCGCAGCGCGGTCCTGCCCTTCCACGTCGCCGCCAACCTGCTCGGCGTGGCCTTGTTCACCCTCGCCTTCGCGGCCGCCGTGGCGTACCTCGTCCAGGAGCGGCGGCTGAAGCAGAAGAAGCTGGAGGGGCTCTTCCAGCGCCTTCCGCCGCTCGACGCGCTCGACCGCGCCGAGCATCGCTTCCTCGTGGCCGGCTTCCCGCTGCTCACCATCGGCGTGCTCACCGGGACGCTCTGGGCGCGCGAGGTCGAGGCCGGCGGCGCGGCGGAGATCGCGCGGGCCGCCTTCGGCTACGTGTCGTGGGGCCTCTTCGGCATGGTGCTGCTCCTGCGCGCCGCGGCCGGGTGGCGCGGGCGGCGCGCGGCCTACGGGACCATCGCCGGCTTCGGGTTCACGGTGCTGGTCATGCTGCTCTACCTGGTTCGCGACGCGGCGGCGGGGGGCACCCTCGCCACGCTGGCCGGGTCGGCCGCGGGCGGTCCGTGATCGTCCTGGTCGGCCTGTCCCACCGCACCGCGCCCATCGAGGTGCGCGAGCGGTTCTCGGTCGGGACCGACGCGCTGCCGGTGGTGCTCTCCCGGCTCGCGGGGCGGAGCGAGCTGCGCGAGGTGATGTTCCTGGCGACGTGCAACCGCGTCGAGGTGGTGGCGCTGGCGGCCGGCGAGCCCGACGCCGTCGAGGGCGCGCTCGGCGCGATCCGCGAGGAGCTGGCGCGGCACGGGGGCGTGCCCCGGGGCGCGGAGCTCGAGCCGTTCCTCTACGACAAGCGCGGCGACGAGGCGGTGACGCACGTCTTCCGCGTGGCGGCGAGCCTCGACTCGATGGTGCTCGGCGAGCCGCAGATCCTCGGCCAGGTGAAGGACGCGCACGACGCGGCGGTCGCGGCGGGGACGCTCAAGGGGATGCTGGGCCGCTGCGTGAGCCGCGCCTTCGCCGTGGCCAAGCGGGTGCGGACCGAGACCGCCATCGGCGCCGGGAGCGTCAGCATCTCCAGCGTCGCGGTGGACCTGGCGCGCCGCATCTTCGGCGACCTGGAGAACCACGTGGTGCTCCTGCTCGGCGCGGGGGAGATGGCGGAGGCGGCCGCGCGCAGCCTGGGCAAGGGGGCGCGCGCGCTGCGCATCTGCAACCGCAGCTTCGAGCGGGCGGCGGCGCTGGCGAGCACGATGCACGCCTCCGCCGCGCCGTGGGACGAGCTGGAGCAGGAGCTGCTGCAGGCGGACGTGGTGGTCGCCAGCACCGCCAGCCGCACGCCGGTGGTGACGCGCGAGATGGTCAAGCGCGCGATGAAGGCGCGCAAGGGGCGCACCCTCTTCTTCGTCGACATCGCCGTCCCGCGCAACGTCGAGCCGACGGTCCACGGGATCGACAACGTGTACGTCTACAACGTCGACGACCTGGAGCAGGAGGTCGCGCGCGGCATGAAGGCGCGGCACGGCGAGCTCGAAGCGGCCGAGAAGATCGTGGACGACGAGGTGAAGCAGTTCCTCGCCTGGACGCGCGGCCTCGAGGTGCAGCCCACCGTGGTCGCGATGCGGACGCGGGCGCGCGCGGTGCTCCTGGCGGAGCTCGACCGCTCGCTGTCGGGCCGCCTGAAGCACCTGCCCGAGGGGGACCGGGCGGCGCTGGCGCAGATGATGGAGAGCGCGGTGAACAAGCTGCTCCACGCGCCGACCACGAAGCTGAAGGCCAGGGCGGCGGAGGGGGACGACGCGGCGGAGCTGGCCGCGGTGATGCGCTTCCTCTTCGACCTGCAGGAGATCACGGGAGACAGGGACGCGCCGCGCGGCGAGGCGAAGGAGGAGTCGGCGAGCGAAGGGGGGGATGGCGAGGGCGCGGGCGACGGCGACGAGCGCCTGCCCCACTGAAGGGCTACTTCTTGCCCGCCTTCGCCTTGGGCTTGCCCGCGCTCGGCTTCTTGGCCGCCTTGCGGGCCACCGGCTTGGCCTTCGCGGCGGACTTCGACGGCTTGGCCGCCGGCCTGGCCGCGCCCTTCTTCGGCTGCATCGCGGGCGCCGACGGCGGGATGGTCAGCACGGGCGGCCTCGGCCGGATGGGCTGGCCGCGCATCTCGACGGGGATGACGCACTTGTGCGCCGTGTGCGTCTTCGAGAAGGCCACCACCTTGGTGTCGACCAGGCCGGACGCCTTGGCCACGTCGTAGACGTCCTGCTCGGTGATCGCCTTGCTGCCCTTGGGGCGCACGATCCACAGGATGCCGTTGTCCATCATGCGCGCCCGCAGGAGCGGGATCCGGCGCAGGGCGTCGCGGCTCTCCGCGCCGAAGAAGATGAGGGCCGCGCCGTCCGGCACGCGCCCCTCGGCGACGCTCGCCGTGCGCTCGCGCAGCGCCGTCATGAACAGCGTGTCGCGCACGTCCACCACCGCCACGCGCGACAGCAGGCCCACCTCGAGCTTCTCGAACAGGCCCTTGGGCTCCTTGATGAGTCGCATCCAGCGCTCGGCGACGACGGGGCCGAGCTCGAAGCGCGCCTCCTGGTCCGCGGTCTTGACCACCAGCGCGTCGCCGTCGACGGCGAGGTCTCGCATGGAGTCGAAGGGGATGGTGAGGCTGAATTCCCCCCGGAAGATCAGCGTCTCACCCTCGAGCAGCGCCCGTCCCTCGGACGTCTTCCGGCCGACTCGGACCGTGCACTCCGACTCGAGTCCCATCGAGCCCATCGTAATCCGGGGCCCCCGCTGGTGCGGCATTTGTTGCGAAATGGGGGCTATCGGGGGACGAGCGAGCGGCCCATGGAGAGGCCCATCTCGTGGGCCGCGGCCTCGCTGGCGGGCCAGGGGGCGGTCCGCTCGCCGGTCTCGATGCGGGTGGCGTCGGGCTCGGCGACGAAGGCCCGCAGGCGAAGGGTGGCCCCGTCGCGCTCGGCGTAGGCGCCGAGGGGGGTCTTGCAGTCGCCGCCGAGGGCGACGAGGACTCCTCGCTCTGCGGCCACGCAGGTGGCCGTGTCGGCGTCGTGCAGCGGGCCCAGGACGGCGCGGGTCTCGGCGTCGTCCTCCCGGCACTCGATGCCGAGGGCTCCCTGGCCCACCGCCGGCAGCGACAGGTCGACGGCGAGCACCTCCGTCGCCCGGTCCTCCAGACCAAGCCGCACCAGGCCGGCCCGCGCCAGCACGATGGCGTCGCAATCGCCGGCGTCGACCTTGCGCAGCCGGGTGTCGACGTTGCCCCGCAGCGGGACGACGTCGAGGTCCGGGCGCTTCGCCTTCAGCGACACCAGCCGCCGCAGGCTCGAGGTGCCCACGCGCGCCCCCTGCGGCAGCGCGTCGAGCGTGCGGTAGCGGGGGGCGACGAGGACGTCGCGCGGGTCCTCCCGCCGCGGGATGCACGCGAGCACCAGCCCCGCCGGCAGCGTCCCCGGGACGTCCTTGATGGAGTGCACGGCGAAGTCGGCCCGCCCGTCGAGCAGCGCCTCCTCGATCTCCTTGACGAAGAGTCCCTTGCCGCCGATGTCGGCCAGCGGCCGGTCCTGGATGCGGTCCCCGCTCGTCACCACCTGGAGCTCGCGCGTCTCGAGCGCGGGCACCGCCCGGCATAGCCGCGCCACGAAGGCCCTGCACTGGGCGAGCGCCAGCATCGACCGGCGCGTGGCATAGACGAGGGGGCGCATCGGGAACGGGCGGAGGGTAGCATCGAGCCCCATGCTCGAGATGATCCGCGACTGTGGCCGCCCCGGTGGGCTTCCGCTCCTGCTGGCCGGGGCGGCCACCGTGATCGGCTTTTCACGCCGGCGGCTTGCCGAGCGGCCCTCCATGCAATAATGGATGCCCCTCGTGCCCCGCCGCATCCGCCTCGCCCTGGTGCTCGCAGTCGCGACGCTCGGCGTGCTCCTCCTGGGAGCCCGCCGCGCCGAGGCGAAGGAGGACACCAGCACGCCCGATCCGATGACCCTCGAGGTCCCGGGCCAGCCGGACGCGTACTACTACAAGCCGCGTAGCAAGGCGTCGCGGCCGATCCTCATGTACCTGCACGGCCGCGGGGGCAACGCCTTCGAGGACTGCCGCAAGTGGGCCCGCGTCGCCCGCCGGTTCGGCTGGGTGGTCTGCCCGCAGGGGCAGGGCGGCACCGACAGCGGCGGCCGGACCTGGAACAACGACGCCGACAGCGCCAAGCACGTCATCGACGCGACGGTGGCGGCGCTCAAGGACAAGTACAAGGGGCGAGTCCGCACGCGCGGGGACATCCTCATCGGCTTCAGCGAGGGCGCCTACATCGCGCAGCAGGTCGGCTTGCGCGATCCGTCGCACTGGAACAAGTGGCTCATCCTGGCGGCCAACGACAAGTACTGGTGGGGCGACGCTCCCCAGCTCCTCGAGGCCAACCGCGCCAAGATCCGCCGCGTGTACCTCTTCACCGGGGAGAACGACCAGGTGGCGGAGAACACCAAGCGCGCGGGCGAAATGCTCAAGGACGCGCACATCCGGGTGCGAGTGAAGATCGTCCCCGGCCTCGGCCACGAGGTCCCGGCCGACCGGATGATCACCAACTATCGGCGCCCCCTCCGCTGGCTGGCGGCGGCCAGATAGCGGCCGGAGCCGCTAACCTGGCGGACCGTGTCGTCCGTAGCTCCAGGCATGCGTTGCGTCGTCGCGCCGGCCGTCCGGGGCTCCCGCCGCCCGGTGGGTCCCCTGCCGGACGCCAAGGCGCTCGATGCGGTGCGCCACCTGGGCCGCCGCTTTCCGGACGCACGCCTGCGCGAGGTCCCGGTCCTGAGGGCGTCCGAGCTCGACGTTCGCGCGGACCCCAGCGGCGCCACGCGCGTCTGGCTCGCGCTCGAGGCGCTCCAGGTGACCGGGAGCTTCAAGGTGCGCGGGGCGCTCGTCGCCCTCGACGCCCAGCGGTCGCGGGGCAGGGTGGTAGCGGCGAGCGCGGGCAACCATGGCGCGGCGGTGGCCTACGCGGGCAGCGTGCTCGACGTCCCCTCGACGGTGTGCGTCCCGCGCAGCGCCCCGCGGGCGAAGCGCGAGAAGATCGAGCGCTACGGCGCGGAGCTCGTGGTCGCCGCGACCGACCACTACGACGACGCCGAGGCGCTGGCCAAGGAGCTGGCGATGACCGGGGGGGCGGCGTTCGTCTCGCCCTACGACGACGAGCTGGTGGTGCTCGGCAACGGCACCTCGCTCGGCTTCGAGATCGTGCGCGCCCTGGGAGGCGTGCCCGAGCGCGTCCTCGCTCCCTTCGGCGGCGGTGGGCTGGCGACGGGCCTGGCCTGGGCCATGGCGGCGGAGACGGACGGGCCGGCGGAGCGCGTCGTGTGGGGCGTGCAGAGCGAGGCGTCGTGCGCCATGGCGATGTCGCTCGAGCAGGGCGCGGCGGTGGAGCGCCTGGAGACGGGCGGCAAGACCATCGCCGAAGGGCTGGAGGGCGGGATCTCGATCGACGGCTTCGCGCGCGCGCGCGAGGCGGTGGCGGGGGTGGTGCTGATCACCGAGGCGCACATCGCCGCGGCCATGGCCCACGCCTACCGCGACATGGGGCTGGTGCTCGAGGGCAGCGCCGCCGCGGCCCTGGCCCCGGTGCTCTTCGGCCTGCCGGAGCCCGTGCGGGGCGGCGACCTGGTGGTGGTCCTCACCGGCCGCAACGTCGACCCCGAGCGCCTCGAGGGCGTGCTCCATCCATGAACCCGCCCTTCGTCCTCGGGATCGCCGGCGGCTCGGGCTCCGGCAAGAGCACCATCTCGCGCGCGGTGCTCGAGGCGCTGCCGCGCGGCGTGGGCATCCTCATCGAGCAGGACCACTACTACCGCGCGCAGCCCCACCGCCCGCTCGAGGATCGCGAGCGCGTCAACTACGACCACCCCGACGCCCTCGAGCTCGATCTGCTCATCGAGCACCTCGACGCCCTGCGGGCCAACCAGGCCATCGTCCGCCCCACCTACGACTTCGCCGTGCACGATCGCGCGCCCGAAGGGTTGCAGATCGCGCCGGCTCCCGTGGTCATCGTCGAGGGCATCCTGGTGCTGGCCGACGAGCGGCTGCGCGCGCGGTTCGACGCCAAGGTGTACGTCGACACCGACGCCGACATCCGCCTCATGCGCCGCGTCCGGCGCGACCTCGAGCACCGCGGCCGGACGTTCGCGCAGATCCGCAAGCAGTACTACGAGACGGTGCGCCCCATGCACCTCGCGTTCGTCGAGCCGAGCAAGCGCTTCGCCGACGTGATCGTGCCCGAGGGCGGACAGAACCGCGTCGCGCTCGAGCTCCTCCTCGGCGTCGTGCGCGGACGCATCTGATAGAATCCTGGTCCCCGTACGTGCCGACCGTCCGTCCCCCCGCCGCAGGCTCCCCTAGGACCAGGATGGTCTGCGACGTCCTCCTGCGCGACAAGCTGCTCAAGGCCGAGCAGATCGAGGCCGTCTTCGGGCAAATCCAGTCCTCGGGCGACCGCGTCGAGGAGGCCATCCTCGCCCTCGGCTTCGTGGCCGAGGCGGACATGCTCAAGAGCCTGGCCACGCAGTACCAGGTCAACTTCATCTCCTCGGAGAAGCTGGCCCGGGCCGACGTGGCGCGCGCGCTGCTCGACATGATCCCGCAGCGCTTCGCGGAGAAGGTCGGCGTCTGCCCCGTGCTGTTCGACGCCAAGACGCACGCGCTCAGCGTGGTCACCGCCGATCCCGACGAGGTGGAGGCGCTGCGCGAGGTGCAGCTCGCCTCCGGCGCGCGCGAGGTGCGGCCCATCCTGGCGCGTCCGGCCGCGGTCAAGGCGCTCATCGGCAAGGCGTACCTGGGGGACATCCACGCCTTCGCCCTGCTCGACCGGCAGGCGCACATGCAGTTCCACGCCATGCTCGACGTCTACGAGCGCAACCTGGTCTCCGACGACGCGATGACCACGTCGCACGCCCGCGGCGAGGCCAAGACGCGGACGCGCGAGCGCGTGCTCAGCGAGAAGGAGCTGGCCCACGGCTCCACGGCCACGGCCGCCACCACCGCCGCGGCCTCGAGCGCGTCGTTCATCGAGCTGCTCAACGTGCTGGTCAGCCTGCTGGAGAGCTCGCGCGCCGATCTGCGCGGTCACTCGGCCCAGGTGGCGCGCCTCTGCCGCCGGATGGCCGAGAAGATGGGCCTCGACGCGGGCAACACCACCGCCCTGGTGGCCGCCGCCTACGTGCACGACCTCGGCAAGATGGGCCAGTACCACCTGACCACCCTCAACTGCAGCGAGTACGACGGCCACAAGTCGGCGGCGCAGAAGGTCTACGGCGTGCCGACGCGGCTGCTCGAGCCGGTGCGTCTGCAGCCGGAGACGGTGCAGGCCGTCGAGCACATGTACGAGCGGTACGACGGCAAGGGATTCCCGTCGGGCACGAGCGGCAAGGACATCCCGCTGCCGGCGCGCGTGCTCGCCATCTGCGACACCTACGCCGACCTCACGCAGAACCCGCGCAACCCGTTCCGCAAGGCGCTGGGGCCGCAGGAGGCGTGCAACGCGCTCACCAAGCACAAGGCGACCATCTTCGACCCCAACCTGGTCGACCTCTTCCACCACACCGTGCTGGGCGAGGACGTCAAAGCGCGCCTGCTCGCCAACCGCTCGGCGGCGCTGCTGGTCGACGTCGATCCCGAGGAAACGACGGTGCTGGAGCTCAGGATGATCGAGCAGGGGTTCGTGGTGAAGACGGTGCGCAGCGCCGAGCAGGCGCTGAAGGTGCTGGCGCAGGGGGAGACGGACCTCGTCGTCGGCGAGATCGACCTGGGCCCCAACGACGGTCTCGCGCTCCTCGCCGAGGTGCGCAAGACCACCTGGGGCAAGGACCTGCCCTGGGTGGTCTACACGCGCCGGCAGGAGCGCGCGGTGGCGCAGAAGGCGTTCGAGCTCGGCGTGCTCGACTTCGTGAACAAGCCCGCCAACGCCGACGTGCTGGTGGCCAAGCTCAAGGCCATGCTCGATCAGCGCGCCAGCGCCCGATCGTCGCGCGGCGTGAGCGGTTCGCTGAGCGAGATGGGGTTGCCGGACATGGTGCAGGTCCTCTTCCACGCCCGCAAATCGGGCAACCTGAGGATCCGCGCGCGCGAGGGCTCGGGCGAGATCCACTTCGCGGAGGGCAACGTGGTCAACGCCCTGTGGGGCGAGATGCGCGGCGAGGACGCCTTCTACGCGATGCTCAAGCTCCAGGAGGGCGAGTTCGGCCTCGACCCGGCCTTCAAGCCGACCGGCCGCGTGATCCACAACTCGGCCGAGGCGCTCCTGCTGGAAGGGATGCGGCGCATCGACGAGGGGATCGGGACGTAGCCCTCCGCCGGCTCACTCCACGACGCGGAACGTCTCGTCGTCCTCGGGCTCGTCGATGGCGAACTCGTCGTATTCCTCGCCGACGTCCATGTCGCCCTCGGCGAAGTGGACGGTCACCCGGCGGCGGAGGGGAAGCCCGGTCTGCGCGTCCAGCCACAGCGTCTCGTCGGCCGCCCGCTTGTGGTCGGCGTAGAGCGCCCACGTCCACCGCTCCGTGGCCGCGCCCCGGACCGTCTCTCCCGGCCCGTGGTCGGCGCCGACGACGTCGAGCCACAGCCTGGCCTTGCCGTCGACGTGATCGGGCGGCTTGCCGTTGGCGAGGCCGGCCACGTTGTGGAGCAGACCCATGCGCACGAAGCCGACCACGACGCCCTCGCGCAGCGCGGGCGGTGCATCGAAGGTGAAGGGCTGCTCGCGACTTCCTCCGCGCATCTTCGAGCCGTCGCACACGAGCTGCGCGCTGGCGTCGCGCCCCCCGAAGGAGCCCTCCAGGGCGAGGTGCATGCGCTGCCCCTCGCCGGCGACGAGCGTCCCCTCGAAGTGGCTCTCGATGCGGCCGCCCGAGGCGAGGCGGGCGCGGATGTGGAAGCTGTGCGCCGACAGCAGCCGTTGCTCGAGCGACGCGAGCGGTGGCGGCAACTCGGGGGCGAGGTCGCGGGTGGGGGCATGCGCCGATGTGCCTCCGCAGGCGCACAGGACCATCGCCAGCGCGGGGCGAGCAGGCTTCACGGCGGCGCCCCTCGTGCGATGGCCCCCAGCGCGTCGTAGGCGGCGTACTTGAACATCTCCGACAGCGTCGGATAGTTGAAGACCATCTCGATGAAGGCGTCGATGGTCCCGCCGCCGAGCATGATGGCCTGCCCGATGTGCACGAGCTCGGACGAGCGTTCGCCGATGCAGTGGCAGCCGACGAGCTTCCTCGTGGCGCGCTCGACCACCAGCTTGATGACGCCGTCCTTGTCGCCCACGATCTTGCCGCGCGCGTTGTCCCGGTAGAACGCGCGGCCCACCACGGCGTCGACCCCCTTCTCCCGGGCTTGCTCCTCGGACAGGCCGATGCAGCTCACCTCGGGGATGGTGTAGATGCCGAAGGGCAGGAGCGTCGAGACCTGCCGCTTGTAGGTGAAGCCGAAGGCGTGGCACACCGCGACGCGGGCCTGCTCCATCGACGTCGAGGCCAGCGCGGGGAAGCCGATGACGTCGCCGGCGGCGTAGATGCTGGGCGCTGCGGTGCGGTAGTCGCCGTCGACCTGGATGGTCCCGCGCTTGTCGACCTGCACGCCCACCGCCTCCAGGCCCATCCCGTCCGTCCAGCCGGAGCGGCCGCTCGACGCCAGCACCTTCTCCGCGGCGATCTCCAGTCCGCTCGACAGCGTGGTGACGATGCCGCGCCCCTCCACGCGCCGGATGGTCCGGGTGGTCTGCCCCAGGTGAAACTCGACGCCCAGCGACTGCATCGCGCCCCGCAGGCGCTCGGCGATCTCGGTGTCGAGGAACTGGAGCAGCCGCGGGCGCCCCTCCACCAGGGTGACCTTGACGCGCATGGCGGCGAACATCGAGGCGTACTCGCACCCGATCACGCCTCCGCCCACGACGAGCATCGTCTTCGGGAGCCGGTCGATCTGGAGGATGGTGTCCGAGTCGTCCACGTCCTCGTCGTCGAAGGGGATGTCGGGGGGGTGGTGCGGGCGCGAGCCGGTCGCCACCAGGAACACTTCGCTGGTGACGCGTCGCGGGGCGCCGCCCGAGCCGGTCAGCTCGACGGTGTGGGGGTCGACGAAGCGGGCGACGCCCCGCAGCAGCGGGACCCGGTGGCGCTCGAGGTTCCACAGGATGCGCGCCACCTCGAGCTCGCGCACCGCGTTCTTGCGCGAGAGCAGCCGGGGGACAGCCACCTGGGGGTCGAGGTCGACGCTCAGCCCGTAGAGCTCGCGCTGCCGGAACCCCGACAGGAAGAGGGCGGTCTCGCGCAGCGTCTTGCTGGGGAGCGTCCCGGTGTGGACGGCGGCGCCGCCCGGCGCCTCCGCGCGCTCGATGCACGCGACGCGCTTGCCGTAGTACGCCGCCTGCGCGGCGCCCTTCTCTCCCGCCGGGCCCACCCCGATGACGACCAGGTCGTAGTCGAAGGGCATCCCGCCGAGCGTATCAGCCCGGGGCTAGTGCTTGGGCTGGACGATCTCGATGTCCCAGTCGATGACGACGTCGGTCGATCCCCCGTAGGGCGGGAACTGGATCCGCTGGAAGGCGTGCACCACGCAGGCGCCGACCGGCTTGCCGTCGTAGGGCGAGGGCACCGTCACCTGCTTGATGTGGCCGTTGCGCCCGATGACGACGCTGGCCTTGGTGGTCCCCCAGGGGCCCGTGGCCTTGCCCTCCTCGTCGGTGGCCGAGCCGCAGTTGGCCTTGACCTGGCGCGCGGCGCGCTTGAGCTGCATCTCCACCGCGTCCTTGTCGTACGGCGTCTTGTCGGTCGCCGGCGGCGTGTCCCCTCCGCTGCTGCCGCCGCCTCCGCTGCCGCCGCCGCTGCTCGTGCTCCCGCCCGAGGAAGACGGCTTGTCCCCGTCGTCGTCGTGCTTGGGCGGGGGCGACGTCGAGTCGTCGCTCGACCCCGGCGGGACGCAGTCCTCGCCCTTGAGCACCGTCCCCTCCGGGCACGTCCCCGGTGAGTCGGCCTGCTTCGCACCACCCCCGCACGCGACGAGCGCCACGGCGGCCGCCATCGTCATCGCCCGCTTGCTCATGGCGGGCATGATAGCGCGCGCCCCACCCCTGGTTACAAATCGGTGATCTTGTAGTCCTTGATCTTGTAGAGCAGGGCCCGGTGGCTGATCTCGAGCACCTCGGCCGCCCGGGTCCGGTTGCCCTTGGTCTTCTGCAGGGCGCGGCGGATGAGGATCTGCTCGACGGCCGCGGTGGTCTTCTTGATCGACAGCTCGCCGGTCGCCAGGTGCACCTGCACCGGGTCCAGCGCGTCGCGGATGCGCTCGGGCAGGTCGCCGGCCTGAAGCACGTCGGTCTCGGCCAGGACCATGGCGCGCTCGATGGTGTTCTCCAGCTCGCGCACGTTGCCCGGCCAGGCGTACTCGAGCAGGAGCTTGCGCGCCTCGGTGGACACCCCGCGGATGCTCGTGCCGAGTCGCGCGTTGTTGCGGGTCAGGAAGTGGTCGATGAGCAGGTTCACGTCCTCGCGGCGGCTGCGAAGCGGCGGGATGTGAATGGCCAGCACGTTGATGCGGTAGAAGAGGTCCTCGCGGAAGCGCCCCGCCTTGACGTCGGCGCCGAGGTCGCGGTGCGTCGCGGTGGTGATGCGCACGTCGACCTTCACGTCCTTGGTGTCGCCCACCCGGCGGATGTGCTCCTCCTGGAGCACGCGCAGGAGCTTCACCTGGAGGTTGAGCGGCAGCTCGCCGATCTCGTCGAGGAAGAGCGTCCCCCCGTTGGCCTCCTCGAAGAGGCCGCGGCGATCGGAGGTGGCGTCGGTGAAGGCCCCCTTCTTGTGACCGAAGAGCTCGGACTCGAGCAGGTTCTCGGGGATGGCGCCGCAGTTGATGGCGACGAAGGGGTGGCCCTTGCGCGACGAGCGCCCGTGGATGGCCCGGGCGACGAGCTCCTTGCCGGTGCCGCTCTCGCCGGTGATGAGCACCGTGGTCTTGAAGTCGGCGATCTTGGAGATGGTCCGGAAGATGTCGAGCATCTCCTTGCTCTTGGCCAGGATGGACTCGAACTGGTTGTCCTTCTGGATCTGTTCCTTGAGCGCCCGGTTCTCTCGGCGGAGCGCCTCGCGCTCCTCGGCCTTGCGCAGGGCCAGGACGATCTCGTCCGGCTTGAAGGGCTTGCTCACGTAGTCGTAGGCGCCGGCCTTCATGGCCTCGATGGCCAGGTCGACGTTGCCGTAGGCGCTCATGACGATGACCGTCGCCGGGTGCTGCCGGGCCTTGAGGGCGGTGAGCAGGTCGAGGCCGCCCATGCGCGGCATGCGCACGTCGGTGAGGATGACGTCCGGGTCGAACGAGTCGAGCGCCGCCAGGGCCGTCTCGCCGCTGTCGGCCACCTCGACGTCGTAGTCGTGCTTCTTCAGCAGGGTGCGCAGGACGAGGCGGATGTTCTCCTCATCGTCGACGACCAGGACGCGGCGCATCGCCCAGGACTCTACTTGATGACCGCGATGGTCTGCTGGTTGAGCGCGATCAGGCGGCCGTCCTCGTCCCACAGCTCGCGCTGCTCGACGATCCAGCCTTCGCTCTGGACCCAGACCCGACCGCGGTAGGCCAGGGGGACGGCGGGGTCGACCGGCGACGCCGAGCGGACCACCTGCATGGTGAAGGCGACGGTGCCGATGGGCCGGGGGGCGGCGGCGCGGACGAACGACGCCGGCCACCACACGTCGATGAGGGCCGCCAGGTGCGCGTCGTGCGGCATGGCGCCCGAGGTCCTGGCGCGGATCCACCCCTCGGCCCTCGCCTCCTTCGCCGAGGTGAAGGGGAAGGGGCCGTCCGAGCGGTACTCGAAGTGCTGCGTGAACGCGGCCGCGCCGGGGGGCGGGGAGATCGGCGTCATCTCGCGCCAGGGCCGCACCGCGGGCCGCGCGAGCTCGCAGAACTCGTCCGCCCCGACCGCTCGCGGGTGCGCCAGGACGGCGACGGCCAGCGCGCGCACCTCGCCCTGCTGCGTCAGCCGGGCGGCGAGGGTCGATTGCCCCGAGCTGATGCGCATGGCCTCCACGCGGATCTCCGCCGGTCCGACCAGCGTCGGGCCGGGCAGCTGGGCCGTCAGGGAGCGAAGCGGCCGGTCGGGGGTGTCCGCGAACAGCTGGATGGACCGCGCCAGGGAGGCGATGGTCAGCCCCCCGAACGCGCCACGACCCTGCTGCCACCCCTCGGGGATGACGACCTCGAAGACGCCCTGCTCTCGCGGGACGGGGCGGGAGGCTTGCTCGAGGTCGGTGATCGTCATTCGACGACGCTCGCACGACCCGGGCGCCAGTACTCGACCACCGCGTCGTCGAAGCGCTGCTCGAGCGCCTCCACGCCGTGGTCTCCCGCGAAGCGACGCTCGGCGGGCGTGATGGGCAGAAGCCAGAGCACGCGGACACTTCGTGCCCCGAGAGGGATCGTCCCGAAGGTGGCCTCGAACGGATGCGGGCGCGACACGAGGAATGCGTCGCAGGTCCCCCCCTCCAGCCACGGCTCGCCGAGGGGCAGGCGATGACCTGGCTGCAGGCGCCGCGTCTGGTGGTACGTCGCCGCGAGCGTCACCAGCTCGACGCCGCGGCCGGTGGGCTGTTCGGTGAGCAGCACCAGCTCGATCGCCTCTTCGCCGGGCGGTGTGAAGGCGTAGGCGCCGACGGACGCATAGGTCCACAGGGCGGTCCGCTCGTTCGGCGGCACTTCCAGGACGCGGAACGCCCCCAGCCGGTGGGCGCCCGGCCCGCGCGGCCAGGTGAGCTCGCGGCCCTCGCGGTCGAAGAACGTCTCGTAGTGCTGGCGGATCGCGTCGTGCGCCTCGTCGTCACCGGCGCCGCGGTAGTCCTCGGGCTCCACGCCGGCGAGCGTAGGACAGCGCGCAGACGGCGGCGAGCGCCAGTGTGACGCCGGCGTCGCTCGGCCCGGGGGCGGCCCGGCATGCGCATCCGGAGCCCGCGCCCGGCTGGTCGAAGTTGGGCGTGGACGCGTCGCCACCGCCCCCGCCACCGCCGGCGCCTGCGTCGTCGCCCGGGAGCGGAGAGGACGAGTCGCCGGTGCCGGCGTCGCCCGGCGGAGGGGGCGACGACGCGTCGCTCGCGGCGGCCCCGTCGTTTCCGCCGTCGACCGGGGGCGGCGTGCCTCCGTCGACGGGCGTCGGCCCGCAGGACGCGCCCGTGGCAAACCCGTCCGCCGCCGTCTTCTGGATGCGCGTCTCCGTCTCGGTGCCGTAGGAGCCGTCCTCGGCGATGAGGTCGGTCGGGTTGTTGGCGTTCCACAGCTTCTGGAACGCGAGCACGTCCTTGCCGTTGAGATCGACCGCGCCGCCGCCGGTGTAGTCGAAGTGAACGACGTCGGCGCTCCCGTACCAGGTGAACCCGTTGCTCTGCAGCATGTTGAGCCACGCGGCGTGGTCCGCCGTGTCGAAGGCCAGCCCCTGCTCGTGGTTGGAGGTGCCCGGCGTCGCGGCGAGCTGGATGCCGCAGAGCCCCATCTTGTACCAGGCGTAGAGCAGGTACTGCTGGGCGACGGTCCGCAGGATCGACTCGACGTCGAGCGTCATCCCCGTGTTCGCGTCGAGGGCCTTCACCAGGTCGTCGCGCGCCGGGGGCTGGAGGAACGCGAACGTGGTCGAGCTCTGGACGAGGTTCGGGCGGCTGGGGATCGGCGCCAGGGCGTTGGGTACGAGGCAGTTGACCTCGTCCACGATCTGCTTGCTCAGCCCGAAGACCGCGCTGGTCGCGCAGCCGGCGGCGTTGGCCACGTCCTGAACCGTGGTCACCGCGTCGGGGATCATCGCGCAGGCGTACAGTGCAACCGACGTGCCCCCTCCGGATTCCCCCCGTGCAGGAAACGACGCAGGCAGGCTGCACGCCGGTCGCGATGGCTCGCGATGGCTCGCGAACCTCGCGAGCTGTGGCCTAGGCTGTCGCGAGCCCTTGCGTCCGATCGCCGCCCTCCTCCTCGCCGTCCTGCTCGTGTTCGCCCTCACCGGCGTCGCTGCGGCCAACGCGCCCGCGCCGTTCATCCGGGTGCCGGGCAAGGAGGGCGGTGCGTTCGTCCTGCAACCGACGGCGCTCGCGGTGGAGCACGAGGAGCTCACGTTTCGCTGCGAGGTGGGCGGGTGCGATTTCGAAGCCGTCTACCACGTGCTCAACCCCACCGACGCGCGCGAGGAGGTGCTGGGCGCGTTCTACGGCATCGCGTCGCGGCGCCTGACCGCCACGGCCGACGGCCGCGACGCGCGCAGGACGCTCACGGCCGAGCAGGTCCGCGCCGTGGACGACGTGGTGGCGGCGATCGACCCGGCGATGGCGGAGCCGGGCGAGAAGACGGCGCGCATGGGGTTCGGTCTCACCGTCGACGCGCACGCGCGCGCGACGCTCGTCTTCGCCGGGAGGGTCGAGCCGGCCACCTTCGGCACGCGCAGCGAGCAGTTCGGCGAGTTCGCCTTCGCCCCGCTCCAGGTACGGCACCTCTGGCTCGGCACGGAGGCCCGGGTCGACACCTCCGACGAGTACGAGTACGCGCTCTCGCCCATCCGCGGCTGGGCCGGCTCGCCTTCCATCGACGTCGTCGTTCGCTGCGACCGCCCCGATCTCTGGGCCGAGGGGCAGCAGGGGTGGGCCGTCGCGCGCGAGGGTGGCGCGCGGGTGGCGCGCCGGACGATCCCGGCGCGCGACGCGTCCATCCTGCGCTTCTCGCTGGTGAAGCCCGGGACCTCGCTGCTGCTCGGAGGGCCGCTGTTGGGACTGGGCGGGCGGCTCGACGCGCCGGAGCTCCGGGGGCGCCTGGGGTACGAGGTGGCGTACCCGTGGTGGCTCATCACCTCGGCGGTCGTGGAGACGAGCTTCCAGGGGCGGACGACGCTGGTGCCGCTGATCGAGGCCGCCACCCCCGACCTCGTCTTTCTCATCCCGTCGCTTGGTCTGGGCGTGGGCGTTCCCGTCCAGCTGCGCACGGGCGAGGCCACGCGGGTCGGAGTCCGCACGCAGCTGACCGTCTCGTTCCCCCTGCTGTCGCTCGTACTGCCCATCGACGTCTTTCCCGGCGCCTCGACGGACGGCGGTCAGGTGGCCCTCTTCGGGCAGGCCTCGTTCTAGTATCGGGGGGAGCATGCGCACCGGGCTCGATCGCCTCGCCACCCACCCCAAGCTGGGTGCGGAGCTGCGCGCCTCGCGCGTGGGGCTGCTGGCCCACCCGGCATCGGTCGACCGCCGCCTCGTCCACGCCCGCCGCATCCTCGACGCGCTGGGCGTCTCCGTCGTCGTGGTCTTCGGCCCCGAGCACGGCTACGGCGGCGAGGCCCAGGACATGATCGGCGTCGCGGACGCGCGGGACGCGCTCGGTACGCCCATCCGGAGCCTCTACGGCGAGCGCTTCGAGGACCTCTCGCCGAAGCCGGAGGACATCGCGTCGATCGACGTGCTGGTGGTCGACCTACAGGACGTGGGCTCGCGCTACTACACCTTCGTGTGGACGGCGGTGCTCGCCATGCGCGCCTGCGCGCGCGCGGGCGTGCGCCTGCTCGTGCTGGACCGGCCGAACCCGCTGGGCGGCGACATGGCCCGCCTCGAGGGGCGACGCCAGACGCGCGAGCACTGCTCCTTCGTGGGCCTCGAGCCGGTGCCGGTGCGTCACTCGCTCACGCTGGGCGAGATCGTGGCGTGGCGGGCGGAGATCGAGCGGATCCCGCCCGAGCTGGTCACGGTGCTCGGCGTCGCCGGGCTGGAGCGCGAGGAGCACGCGACGGCGTGGGACCGTCCCTTCGTGATGCCCTCGCCGAACATGCCGCGCTACGAGACGGCGCTGGTGTATCCGGGCGGCTGCCTGCTGGAGGGGACCAACCTCTCCGAGGGCCGGGGCACCACCCGGCCGTTCGAGGTCGTCGGCGCGCCGTGGATCGACGGCGTTCGCCTGGCCGACGACCTCCACGCCCTGGCCCTGCCGGGCTTCCGCGCGCGTCCCCTGACCTTCCTGCCCACGTTCCAGAAGCACGCCGGGCGCGCATGCGGCGGGGTGCAGATCCACGTGACCGAGGCCTCGGCGTTCCGCCCGCTGGCCACCTACCTCGCCCTGGTGGCCCTCGCCCGGGCGCAGGACCCCCAGCGCTTCGCCTTCCGCACCGAGAAGTACGAGTTCCGGGACGACGTCCCCGCCTTCGATCTGCTCACCGGCAGCGCCGAGGCGCGCGAGCGCATCGCCCGCGGCGAGCGCCCGCGCGACGTCGCCGAGGCCGTGGCCGACGTCGACGACGCCGACCGGGCGATCGTGTCCGAAGCGATGGACGCCGCACGCCCGCGCCGTTTGTGAGCCTGCTTCCCGGCCCCGGCCCGGGTAAGCTGGTAGCCCGATGGGGAAATCGTCCCACGAGACGCTGATCGGCCGGACCATCGCCGGCAAGTTCGTGGTCGAAGATCTCATCGGCAGCGGCGCGATGGGCGCGGTGTACCGCGCCCGGCAGATCGCGCTCGACAAGACCATCGCCATCAAGGTGCTCCACGGCGAGCACGCCGACGAGCCCACCTTCGCGGCCCGCTTCCAGCGCGAGGCCAAGGCCGCCTCCCGCCTGAACCACCCCAACTCGATGCAGGTCATCGACTTCGGCGCCGAGCCGGACGGGCTGCTCTACATCGCGATGGAGTACCTCGACGGGCGGAGCTTGCACCGCGTGATACGCGACGAGTGGCCCCTCGGCCCGGCGCGCGTCGCCGACATCCTGATGCAGACGCTGGCCGCCCTCGCCGTGGCCCACGACATGGGCGTCGTGCACCGCGATCTGAAGCCGGAGAACGTGGTCGTGCTCCGCGGCACCGACGACGACGGCCGCCCCAAGGACATGGTGAAGGTGTGCGACTTCGGCATCGCCAAGATCACCGACTCGCGCGCGTACCGTGGCACCGATCGCGAGTCGAACGCGCCGGTCACCACCGCCGGCTTCCTCGTGGGAACGCCCGAGTACATGTCCCCCGAGCAGGGCAAGGGGGAGAAGCTCGACGCGCGGAGCGATCTCTACTCGGTCGGGGTCATCCTGTTCGAGATGCTGGCCGGGCGCGTCCCCTTCCAGGCGGAGCACGCCATCGGCGTGGTCCTCAAGCACATCACCGAGGAGACGCCGCGGCCGTCGCAGCTGTCACCGAACGTCGACCCGCGGCTGGAGGCGATCTGCCTGCGCGCGCTGCGCAAGGCGCGCGACGAGCGCTACCCCAGCGCGCGCGAGATGCGGGCCGACCTGCGCGCGGTCGTCGAGTCGGGCTCGACGCACACGGCGAGCGCCCCCGATCCGGGCAGCGTCCCGAGCCTCCCGGCGTTCGGCGCGGAGGCGGCGACCGCGGCCACGGTGCGGATGGCGGCGGCCGCGGGCGACGAGGGGGCCTCGAAGCCGACGCTGGTGGGGACGGAGGCGCCCATCGCCAGCAAGCCGCGGCGGCTCACCACGGTGGCCCTGGTGGCCACGCTGACCGGTGCGGCCGCGGCCGCGGTGACGGTGATGCTGCTCCATCGCTCGCCGCCTCCGCCCGCGAGCACCGCGTCGGTGGACCGCGCCACGCCCCCCCTGGTGCTGCTGGCCCCGTCGCAGGACCCGCCGGGCGGGGGGGACGTCCCCGCGCTCGAGCCCACCCCGGAAGGGAGCGCCGCGGCTGCCCACCCCGGCGGGCACGGCCCCCACGCGCCGCCGGCCGGACCCGGCCCGAGCGCCGCGACGTCCACGGCCGCTGCCGCGTCCTCGCCGGGTGCCGCCTCGGTGGCGCCTCCGGTCGTCCCGCCACCCGCCGTCGCGGGCACCGACGTCCCGGCGCCGGAGCCCGACTTCGATCCCGGCCGGGCCTACGTCGAGGTCGGCCTCATCAACGCCCAGGGCGTGCGCGACCACGCCGTCCGAGCGGCCCTGCACGGCGT
This sequence comes from Polyangiaceae bacterium, assembly GCA_036560665.1. Classification (GTDB taxonomy): domain Bacteria; phylum Myxococcota_A; class Polyangia; order Polyangiales; family Polyangiaceae; genus Palsa-1150. The sequence continues at coordinate 11,939 of DATBQU010000343.1, read as the reverse complement.
CGGGCTCGCGTCCTGCTATCGCGGCGCGCTGAGGGTCCGCGGGGTGCGCGCGACCGGCGTGGCCACGCTGAATCTGTCCATCGACGAGAACGGAACGACGCGCTCGGCCATCGTGACCGGGGCCGACTTCCTGCCCGGCCTGTCCCGATGCATCCAGGGAGCCGCGACGGGGGTGGGCGTGCCGAAGTCGCAGGTCGATCGCGGCGGCGGAACCGCCGAGGTGACGATGGCCTTCAAGGCGCCGTGAACGCGCCGGCCCGTCGATGGCACGGGCGGCCCCCCTGCCATACACTCGGGAGGCGATGGACGAGCCGGCATCGAGGTCCGCCGACCGCGCAAACGCGGTCCTGGGACGGACCATCGCCGGCAAGTTTCTCATCGAGTCGTACCTCGGCGGCGGCGCGATGGGCGCCGTCTACAAGGCCCGCCAGCTCGCGCTCGACAAGGACGTCGCCGTCAAGCTCATGCACGGGGAGCACGCCGGGGACGCGACCTTCGTGGCCCGCTTCCAGCGCGAGGCGAAGGCGGCCAGCAAGCTCGACCACCCGAACTCGATGCGCGTCATCGACTTCGGCGTCGAGCCCGACGGGCTGCTCTACATCGCCATGGAGTACCTCGACGGGCGGGACCTCTTCGCGCTCATCCGCAAGGAGTGGCCGCTCTCCGGCGCGCGCGTGGCCGACATCGTGTCCCAGGCGCTGGCCGCCGTCGCCGTGGCCCACGACACGGGGATCGTGCACCGCGATCTGAAGCCCGAGAACATCATGATCCTGCGCGGCACCGACGACGAGGGGCGCCCGCGCGACATCGTCAAGGTCTGCGACTTCGGGATCGCCAAGTTCACCGACCAGCGCGACGCGCACCCCACCGGCGGCGGGAAGCTGACGACGCAGGGGATCGTGGTGGGGACGCCCGAGTACATGTCGCCCGAGCAGGGCAAGGGCGAGTCGCTCGATGCGCGCAGCGATCTCTACGCCATGGGCGTCATCCTCTACCAGCTGATGACCGGTCGCGTGCCCTTCGACGCGGAGACGGCGCTGGGGATCGTGCTCAAGCACGTGACCGAGGACCCGCCGCCGCCGCGGACGCTGAACCCCCTCGCCGACGAGCGCCTGCAGGCCATCTGCCTGAAGGCGATGAAGAAGAAGCGCGAGGAGCGCTACCAGAGCGCGCGCGAGATGCGCGCCGAGCTGCGCGCGGTGCTCGGGACGGGGGGGCTGCCCGCGCAGGCGGCGACGGTCGAGCTCGCGCCCTCGTCGGCGGCGCTCGCGCCGACCGCGCTCGCCATCGACTCGGCGCAGATCGCCGCCGCGGCGTCGAAGGCGACCTCCAGCAAGCTGACGCCGGCCGGGACGGTCGCCGCCGCCGAGCCGGACGAGCCGTCGCGCAGCCGGACGCTGGCGGTGGCGCTCATGGCGCTGACGCTCGGCGCCGGGGCGGTCGTCCTGTGGACGATGCGCGCCGGCGCGCCCCCGCCGCCGCCCGCGCCCGAGGCCGCCGGGCTGGTCGTCCCTCCTGCGCCGACCACGCTCGAGCCGCTCACCGACCCCACCGCCGAGCTGCCGCCTCTGGAGCCGAGCCCGCACGGCAAGCCGACGGGTACCGCGACCGCGACCGCGAGCGCGACCGCGACCGAGGCGGCGACCGGGACCGCGCCCGCGACCGCGTCCGGCGGAGGATTCGACGCGTCGCACGCCCACGTCGACTGGAGCGTCACCGGCGCCGGCGGCGGGGCCACCGTCGGCGCCGTGCAGCGCGCGCTCTCGCGCCGGGCCGGCTCGTGGACGCAGTGCTACCGCTCCGGTCTCGAGCGCCGTGCCGAGCGCATCGAGGGCAGGGGCACGCTGCGCATCACCACCGACGAGGGCGGGAACGTCGTCGGCGCGCGGGTCAGCGGGTTCGACGCGATGCCCGGGGTCAAGAGCTGCATCGCGACCGGCTCCCGCGTGAAGATCGACGGCGTCGACACCGGCGACGCATGGGCCGACGTGCAGCTGCTCTTCCGTCCCGAATAGGGCGAAACGGAGCGCCCCGGCGGGGCATCGGAATAGACGTGCGGCCCCCGCTGTCTTGCTCCAAGAGGGCGGGAAAGCTGGAGCAGACCCGCCAGGTTGTCCCCTCAACCCCAACCTGAAAAGAGGCAATCACCACTTGCCCGCGTCGCGCAGCAGACACAAGTAAGAGTGCGTGCGGTTTGCCGTGGCCGTCTCCCTCCTAGCGGCGAGCGCGGCGACCGTACCTTGAGGGCTGGCGCGAAACCCCTCCCCCACCGCGCAGCCCACCGCGCCCGGATGACGCAAGTCGTTCGGGCGCGTTTTTTTTGTCGTCACTTCTTCTCGTCGAGATCCTCGGCCAGGTAGCTGAGGATGACCTCGTCGAGCGACTTGTCGCTGATGAGGTCCTCACCGAAGATCGACTTGCCCTGCTGCGGTCGAGCTTGCCCGAAGATCGACGCCGGCCGCGTGGGCGCGTAGCGGCGCTCGGCCGCGGCGATCGCGGCCTGCGAAGGCTTGCGCACCGGGGCCGCGCCCGCCCCGGCGGGGGGCCGTGCGGCCGCAGGGGCCTCCGGCGCGGCGGCGATGGCGGGCGGCACCGGCGTGATGCGGTACTTGCCCGCCGTCGTCCTCTCGCGGAAGAGGTTCGCGGGAGGCGGGGGCAGGTCGCTGGCCGCGCGCATGGCCGGCGCGGCCGAGCTGGCCGCCGCCGCGCGCTCGAGCGCGTCGATGTCGAGCGTGAGCTCGCCCGGCGGGGCCGGCTGGCGGATGGTGGGCGGCCCTTCCGCATCCGTCATCGAACCGACGCCGGGCGAGACGTAGCGGTCCGTGCGGTCGGCGGGAGGCGGCGTCCGCGAGGGCGGCGCCGGCCTGGCCCCCGGGGTCGGCGCGGCTGGCCTCGGCGGCGCGAGCCGCGCGGGCGGGGGCGTCACCTTCTCCGCGGTGGCCGAGGGCGTGGGCGGTGACTCCGCCGCCACCGCGCGCGTCGCCTGCGAGGCGTCCGCGGCCCCGTCGGCCATGGGGTCGAACTTCCCGTCGCGCAGGGCGATGAACATCGCCTTGTGCTGCTGCTTCATCATCTCGCGGACGATGTCGCCCATCCGCTCGTTGCCGATGTACTCCGCGTAGCTCGTCTTGACGCTCTTGAGGATGCGCCCGCCATCCATGAAGAGGTGCGTGATGATGTGCCCGTACTTCACGCCCGAGTCTTCCGTCTGGATGTGGAAGACCTTGCCCTTGTGGCGGACGTTGTTGTTGTACCCCAGCAGGGGCGACGGAACCTTCGCGGACGACATGGAAGGAGCGCCACGCCCTCTGGCGAGGCTCGGCGTTCACCCTACCACAGTGCCCGCGACGCGAAGAGGCTCCGCCATGGGCCGGTGTAGGCCGGATCGCCCGTCAGTCACCGACGACGGGGCGCAGGCAGGCCTCGCGTCGCGCGCGCAGGTCGCTCACGCGCACCGAGAGGGCCCCGAGCGGCGCCATATCCACCGACAGCGCGTCGCCGCCCGTCTCGCCCACGCGCAGCGCGCGCACGCCCGCGCCCTTGGCCGAGGCCAGCACGCGCTCGACCGCCGCCGGCCGCACGCTCACCACGACGCGCGACGGGGCCTCGCCGAAGAGGCCGGCCAGGGCGTCGACCGCGGTCGCCTCCGCCGGAAGGCTGACCCTCGCGCCCACGTCCTCCGGCCCCGCCGCGCAGCACTCCGCCAGCGTGACCGCCAGCCCGCCGTCCGCCACGTCGTGCGCGCTCTCGAGGACGTGGGCGCGCGCCAGCTCGAGCACCAGCCGCTGCAGCTTCGCCTCGGAGGCGAGGTCGAGCACCAGCCCCTCGCCCGCGAGCCTGCCCGTGGTGCGCACCAGCCACTCGCTCGCCGCCAGCGCGCGGGCGCCCGAGCACGCGGCCTGGCCCAGCAGGAGCACCACGTCGCCCGCCCGCTTGAAGCTCGCCGTCACCACGTCCTCGCGCGACGCCACCAGGCCCACCGCGGCCACCGTAGGGGTGGGCAGGATGCTCCGCCCGTCGGTGTCGTTGTAGAGGCTGACGTTGCCGCTGACGATGGGCACGCCCAGCGCCTTGCACGCCGCCGCCAGCCCGTCGATCGCGCGCGCGAACTGGTCCATCACCTCGGGCCGCTCCGGGTTGCCGAAGTTCAGGCAGTCGGTGATGCCGATGGGCTCGGCCCCGCTGCACACCAGGTTGCGGCACACCTCGGCGATCCCCATCGCCCCCCCGCTGTAGGGGTCGAGCTCGCACGCGCGCGCGTGGCAGTCGACGGCGAAGGCCAGCAGCTTCTCCACCGTGGTCCCGTCCTTCTCGCAGGGGACGCGCACCACCGCCGCGTCCGAGCCGGGGCGCACCACCGTGCCGCCGCGCACGATCTGGTCGTACTGGCGCCACACCCAGGCGCGCGAGCCCACGTTGGGCGAGCCGACGAGCTCGAGCAGCTCGCGCGCGAGATCGTCCGGCACCGGGATGGCCGAGGCCTCGACCGGCGGCGCCGCCTTCGGGGCCACGCACGGCCGATCGTAGACGGGCGCCTGGTCGGTCAGCACGGCGGTGGGGATGTCGCACACGACGACGGAGGCGCGCTTCGAGGGCGGGTCGCGCAGCGGGTCGTAGCCCGGCGTGGCCTTGACCACCCAGCGCTTGCTGTCGGTCACCGTGCCGATGACCGCCGAGTCGAGCTCCCACCGGTCGCAGATGGCGAGGACGCGCGCCTCCTGCCCCGGCCTGGCCACGAGCAGCATCCGCTCCTGCGACTCGCTCAGCAGGATCTCGTACGGCGTCATGGCCTTGGCGCGGCGCGGGACGAGGTCGAGATCGAGCTCGATCCCGTTGCCGGCGCGCCCCGCCATCTCCACGCTCGACGAGGTGAGCCCCGCCGCGCCCATGTCCTGGATCCCCTCCAGCACGCCGGCGGCGAAGAGCTCGAGGCACGCCTCGATGAGGAGCTTGCCCATGAAGGGGTCGCCCACCTGCATGGTCGGCCGCTGGCTGGGGCCGCCCGCCGAGAACTCGTCGCTGGCCATGGTGGCGCCGTGGATGCCGTCGCGCCCGGTCTTGGCGCCGATGTAGAGGATGGAGTTGCCGACGCCGGATGCGCGCCCGTAGAAGATGCGGTCGGCCCGCGCCACGCCGCAGGTGAAGGCGTTGACCAGGACGTTGCCGTCGTAGCGGGCGTCGAACTGCACCTCGCCGCCGACGGTGGGGACGCCGATGCAGTTGCCGTAGCCGCCGATCCCGGCCACGACGCCGCGCAGCAGCTCCGGGGTGCGGGGGTGGTCGGGGCGGCCGAAGCGCAGCGAGTTGAGGCTGGCGATGGGGCGCGCGCCCATGGTGAAGACGTCGCGCAGGATGCCGCCGACGCCCGTCGCGGCGCCCTGGTACGGCTCGATGAAGCTGGGGTGGTTGTGCGACTCCATCTTGAAGACGGCGGCGAACCCGTCGCCGATGTCGACCACGCCCGCGTTCTCGCCCGGTCCCTGGATGACCCTCGGCCCCGTGGTCGGCAGCCTGCGCAGGTGGACGCGGCTCGACTTGTAGGAGCAGTGCTCGCTCCACATGACGCTGAAGACCCCGAGCTCCGGGTAGGTGGGCGTCCGCCCCAGGGCCTCGAGCACGACCCGGTACTCGGCGTCCGTCAGCTTGTGGGACCGGGCCAGCTCGGGGGTGACCGGGGGATCGTGCGGGAAGGTCGCGGCGGTCATGCGGAGGACAGTGACCTAGCGCCAAAAGGCGGGCGCCTCAATGCACGGGAGGGCGTCCCCGGACGGCAGGGGCGCGTCCCTCCGCTGGAGGATCGCGATCCTCGGGCCCGGGATCGCGATCCTCCGTCGCAGGATCGCGATCCTCCGGCGCAGGGACGCGATCCTCCGTCGCAGGGGCGCGATCCTCCGTCGCAGGATCGCGATCCTCCGTCGCAGGGACGCGATCCTCCAGCGGAGGGCTCCGGGCCTCCTGCGAGGCCGGGAAGAGGAGAGGGCCGCCAAGGCGCCAAGACGCCAAGAAGAAGGGGGTTGGAGCGCGCGTCAGGCCCCTTCTCTCGGCGGCTCTGCGGCCTGGCGGCTTCTTCGGGCCTCCCCGCGCGCGAGGGGTGTGCTACCTCACCGTGCCATGCGCGCCTGCGTCGTCGTCTTTCCGGGCTCGAACGCGGACGCCGAGATGCTCCACACCCTGCGCGACGTGTGCGGCGCGCCGACCACGGTGGCGTGGCACACCGACACGGCCCTGCCGGCCGGGACCGACCTCGTCGCCGTCCCCGGCGGGTTCGCCTACGGCGACTACCTGCGCTGCGGCGCCATCGCCAAGGTCAGCCCCATCGTGGGGGCCATCCGCGCCCACGCCGCGCGCGGCGGGTACGTGCTCGGCGTGTGCAACGGCTTCCAGATCCTCACCGAGGTGGGCCTGCTGCCCGGCGCTCTCACGCGCAACGCGGGGCTGCGCTTCGAGTGCGGCGACTGGCACGTGAAGGTGACGGCCGAGGGCCCCTTCACGCGGGCGCTCGGCGACGTGTGGAAGCTCCCCGTCGCGCACGGCGAGGGGCGCTACCAGGCGGACGAGCGCACGCTGCGCCGCCTGGAGGACGACGGCCTCATCGCCCTGCGCTACTGCACGAGCGCGGGCGCCCTCGACGAGCGCGCCAATCCCAACGGCAGCCTGCACGCCATCGCCGGGATCTACGGGGACGCGCGCAAGAACGTGTTCGGCTTGATGCCGCATCCGGAGCGCATGAGCGAGGCCATCCTCGGCGGCGCCGACGGCAGGAAGCTGTTCGAGGCGGTGCTGTCGGCCGCGTGACCGCGTGACGCACCCACGCCGCCGGCGAAGTGCACTTTTCCGCCGCCGGTCCGGCTGGTCCGCGGGCGACCCGCGCGGGTGAATCGGCCCACATCCAGCGACCATGGGCGTCGTCGGGCGGCACCCGCGGAATTTCCCTCGTTTGCTCCGCATGGGGGCCCATCGGCTGCGGGATCACGCCTTGCAACACCGGTGTGACGTGAACATCGTCCTGCGTAGCGGTGCGCGGTCGGGGTTCGCGGCGCTCCTGTCGCTCGCGATGGGGACGTCGTGCGCGGCGGTCGTCGCGGCCTGCAGCTCCGGCGCGGCCGACCAGGTCACCCTGGCCGCGAGCGGCGGCGGTCCGCTCGGCGGCGGCCCCAGCGGGGGCGACGACTCGTCCACCACGCCGCCCCCCGGCAACCCGGGGCCGGCGGAGGCCTCGGCGCCGGCGCCCACCCCCGAGGGCGGCGGAGCCGACGCGGGCGCGAGCGACGCGGCCGACGCCGCCGAGGCCGCGCCGGTGGACGCGGGGGATCCGAGAAACACCTTCTCGCTCATCGACACGTCGATCACCAACGTGGTGCTGGGCTCGCCGGTGCCCGGCTACGACCCCATCGCCGAGAACGCGGTCATCGACTTGGGCAAGGTGGGGGCGCTGCTGAGCATCCGCGTGAACACCACCCTGGCGACGGTGGGGAGCGTGGGGTTCGCGCTCGACTCGGCGGTGACCACGCACACCGAGAACGCGGTGCCCTACACGCTGTGCAGCGACGACGGCGCCGGGGTCATCACCCCCTGCACCCTCCCCGTGGGCAAGCACGTCCTGGTGGTGACGCCCTACTCGCTCGCCAACCTCGGAGGGACGGCGAGCCCGAGCACCACGCTCTACTTCGAGATCGTCGACGGCGCGGTCGACGCGGGAGGTGGCTGAGGAGCGCGCCGACGGCGGCCCGGTCGTGGTCGCCGGTGTTGACGCGGACGTGGTCGAGTGACGTGGCGGCGATCTGCTCGTCGACTGCCGTCACGGCTCGAGGCCACGGTCGCGTCACCGCCGGCGACGACGGCCGGGTCTGCGCCCCGGCGATCGCATAGGATGGCGTGATCGCAAGGAGCCCTCACGCCATGATGTACCGCGACAGCAGCGCCGATCGCCTCTACGTGTGCCCGGGGTGCAGCTCGCCCTCGCCGGCGCCCATCCAGGGGGGCAACGTCAGCTGCCAGCGCTGCCGCACGCCCTACACCCTGCCCGACCGCAGCGGCATGCTCGCCAGCGCGGGCGCGCCGCTCCAGCCTCCCAACAACGACATGGGGCGCCTGGCGCAGCTGCGCGTGCAGGACGGGCGGCCGCGGCTCGTGCCGCCGACGCTCCAGGCGGTGCTGGGGGGAGACAACGTGCAGGCCGGACGCGAGCAGGAGGCGCTCGCCATCTGGCAGAGCCTGCGCGCGCGCGCGACGGCCGGCGACGTGGCCGCCAGCGAGGACCTGACCATCCTGACGCTGCTCATGGTGCAGCAGCCCGCGATGCAGTCGCAGCCCGAGCTGTCGCAGGCGCTCTCGGAGAGCGCGCTCGACGCGGCGGTGCTGCCGCGGCACAAGCAGGAGCAGCTGGGGCGCCTGGTCCGGCTGGCGGCGGGGCAGGGGAACCGCCCGCGCGCGATGGCGCTGCTGTCCTGGATGATCCCCATGGCGCCGGAGCTCGAGGCGGACTCGGAGTACCGCGTCGCGGCGGCCATCCTGGCCACCCTGGATCGAGACCCCAACCGCGTCCTCGTGCTGCTCGGGCAGCAGAAGGACGCCGTCCCCATCGCCGACTCGCTCGACCCCATGGCCTCGGTGTTCCGCGCCAACGCCTTCGAGCTGCTCGGCAACGTCGGCGCCGCGGCGCAGATCCTCCGCGAGCTGCCCGACCCGCGCATGCTCGAGCTGGTGAAGGCGCGCTTCCCGGCGCTGAACGTCTGCGCGCAGTCCGGCAGCGCCTACAGCGCGGTGACGACGCAGGAGGCGAGCCAGCGCGCGGCGGCGAGCGCGGGGGGGATCGGGTGCCTCATCGGCGCCATCCTGGCGGTGGTCGGGCTGGTCGAGATCGGCGTCGGCGTGGCGGTCTCGCTGGCGACCGACGACTGGCTGAGCGGCAACCTGGTCAACGGCGTCATCGGCGTGCTGCTCCTGGTGATCGGCGTGGTGGTGGTCCTGCGCTCGCGCGCGAAGGGCAAGCACGCGGCGTGGATGCGGGTGAACGGCATCCCGCTGCAGGCGCGCGTGGTCGACGCGCAGCGGACGGGCACCATGATCAACGACGTGCCGGTGTACCAGTTCGTGCTCCAGGTGATGGGCCCGCACGGGCCGTACGCCTCGTCGTTCCGCAAGCTCGTGCCCGAGCACCAGGTGGCGATGCTGATGGGGCGCGAGGTGCGGGTCCGCGCCAACCCCGGCAAGCTGGACGAGGTGATCCTCGAGGAGTAGCGCTTCAGGGCGCGCAGTCGCGGTCCCGCTCCTGCCGCGCCGCCTCGTCGCCGGGGGCCAGCGCGAGGGCCTGCTCCTCGGCGGCGCAGGCCTCGCCCGGCCGGTCCTCTCGCCGCAGGACGATCCCCAGGTTGTAGTAGGCGCGCCCGTAGCGGGGGTCGAGGTCGAGCTCCTGGCGCAGCTCCTGCTCGGCCTCGGCCCAGCGCGCGCGGCGCATGGCGATGACGGCGATGTTGTTGTGCGCGACCTCGGTGGGGCCGATGGCGAGGGCGGCGCGGTACTCGGCGAGCGCGCCGTCGTCGTCGCCGTCGAGCTGCAGGCTCTGCCCCAGGCAGAAGTGGGCGAGCGCCGAGCCGGGCGAGCCTGCCACGGCCTCGCGCGCGAACGAGCGTCGATCGCGGTAGGCCCCCTCGAAGGCGACGGTGAGCAGCGCGAGGGTCGCCACCGTCACCCCCGCCCACGCCGCCAGCACCCTCGGCTCCAGCGCCAGGGCGCGCACGATCTCGGCGATGACGAGCAGCACGCCGCAGGCCGGCAGATAGAGGCGATGCCCCAGCACGAGCGTCCCCGGCACCGCCAGCGAGGGGGCGAGGAAGAGGACGAACACCGCGGCGCCCAGGGCGACGACGCGGAGCCGCACGCCCGCGACGAGGCGCGTCGCCGCGGCCAGCCCGAAGAGGGCGACGACGCCAGGCCAGAGCGGCAGATCGCCGACCACGGCCAGCACGGTGGGGCGCACCGGGAGCACGAGCGCGCCCAGGCTCATCTCGAGGAGCGGCAGGTTGGCGGCCAGGTCGCGGGCCGTCGCCGCGCCGCCGCCGGGGTGCACCAGCAACCGCGCGCAAACCAGCGCGCCCCAGGCGGCCGCGAAGCCGGTCAGGGCCGCGGGACGGCGCAGGCGTGCCCACGCCTGCGGCTCGAGGAGGGCGACGTGCGCCAGGCAGACCAGCGGGAGCACGACCGCGGTCTCCTTGGTCAGCAGCGCCAGGGCGAACAGGGCGAGGTGCCCCGCGCGGGCGCCCCACGAGGGACGCGCGCGATCGCGCAGGAAGAGCAGCCACGCCCCGAGGACGAAGACGGCGAGCAGCGAGTCGTTGCGCCCCGGGATCCACGCCACCGCCGGCGCGAGGGCGGGGTGGACGGCGAAGACCATGGCCCCCGCGAGCGCAGCGCCGCGTCCGAGCGCCAGGCGCCGGAGGAGCGCGAGCAGCAGGCAGCTGGCCGCCACGTGGAGCGCCACGTTGGTGAGGTGGTAGCCCAGGGGGCGGACGCCGCTCCACTGCGCGTCGAGCGCGTACGACGCGGTCACCAGCGGGCGGTAGTAGGCGTGGCCGGCGTCGACCACGTGCATGTGCGAGCGGCTGAAGACGCGCCAGAGGGCCGACGGGTGCGAGAGGAACGGCTGGTCGTCGACCAGCAGGTCGCGGTCGTCCAGGCCGGTGAAGTCGAAGCCGAGGGTCCGGGCGTGGACGGCGAGGGCCGCGAGCCCGACCAGGGCGGCCTCCCGCCACCTCACCTTCAGACCTCGAGCTCCGCCTTCTCGAGGATCTCGGTGACGCGCCAGAGGAACGCGTTGGCGGCGACGCCGTCGACCACGCGGTGGTCGTAGGAGAGCGCCATGTACATCACCGGGTGGATGGCGATGTGGTCCTCGGCGTCCGGGGACTCGACCACCACCACCCGCTTCTGGATCTCGCCCATGCGCAGGATGCCGACGTTGGGCTGGTTGATGATGGCGCCGCCGAAGAGGTTCCCCTTGAGCCCGGGGTTGGAGACGCTGAACGTCGCGCCGCTCAGGTCGTCGATGGTGATCTTGCCGGTGCGGGCGCGCCGGGCGAGGTCGTCGATGCCGCGGACGATGCCGCGCACGCCGAGCTCGTCGGCGCGCCGGATGACCGGGACCACCAGGCCGTCGGGGGAGTCCACGGCGACGCCGAGGTTGATGTCGTGGAGGAGGACGTACGCGTCGTCGAGGACGCGGGCGTTGACGGCCGGGTTCTCGCGCAGGGCGCGCGCCGTGGCCACGACCAGGAAGGCGAGCATGGTGAGGCTCATGCCCTCGGCCTTGTAGCGATCCTTGTTCGCGTCGCGGAGCTTGCCGGCGCGGTGCAGGTCCACCTCGGCCACCGTCACCACGTGCGGCGAGGTGAACTTCGAGTACGTCATGTGGTCGGCGGTGATGCGGCGCCGGCGCGTGAAGGGGACGACCTTGTCGCCGTCCGCGGGCCGGTAGGGCGGCACCTTGAAGGCGCCGAAGCCGACGCCCGGGATGGGCGGGACGAAGCCTCCGCCCTGGTTGACGAGCTGCGCCAGCTGCTGCGCGCGCGGCGGCGGCTGCGAGGGGGCCGCGACCTCGGCCGCGGGCGACGTCGTGGCGGGGTGGTCGCTGGCGGTCGAGGCGCTCGCCGTGCTCGCCGCGCGGATGACGTCGTCGCGCGTCACGCGACCGCGCTCGCCCGTGCCCTGGATCCGCGTCAGATCGACGTCGTTCTCGAGGGCTACCTTGCGCACCGTCGGCGTGGCGAGAGGGCCGAGAGGCGGCGAGATGGGCGACGCGGGGGGGAGCGACACGGGCGCCCCCGGCGCGGCCGACAGCGTGGGGGACGCGGTCGCCCCCTCCTCGATCTGGGCGATGACCGTCTTGACGGCGACGACCTGACCCTCGGTCGCGAGGAGCCTGGCCACGCGCCCGTCGACGG
>DATBQU010000342.1:0-12206 GCA_036560665.1 Polyangiaceae bacterium | reverse complement strand
GGGGTCGAGCCAGCGCCAGCCCCGGGCCAGGTAGGGACGGGGCGCCAGCGTGTCGGGGTCCAGCCGCACCAGCCCGGCGTGGATGAGCCGCGTCGCCCGCATCCCCACCGGATCGGTCGCGTAGCGGGGATCGAGGGTCTCGGGGTCGCTGGCGACCAGCATCTCGATGGGGCGATCCGCCCCCTGCGGCGCGTGGCGGTCGCAGCCCCCCGCCGGGCCGGCGAGCGTGAGCGCTAGGCAGGCGGCGCGGAGCGATCTAAAGCGAGGGTCCATGAAGCGCGTCGCCCTCGCCGTCCTCGCCGCGCTGCTGCTGGCCTCGCCCGACGTCCTGCCCGACCCGGTGCCCGCGGCCGCCGTGTCGGCCGGGCCGTCCATGGACAAGGTCCCCGAGCTCGACGCGGCGGTGCACGCCATCGCCTCCGACCGCGCCCTGGAGGGGTCGGCGGTGGGCATCGCCGTCCTCGACGTCGACTCCGGTCGGCTGCTGGCGTCGGTCAACGAGCACCTCGCGCTGAACCCTGCGTCCAACGCGAAGCTATACACGGCCGGGGCCGCGCTCGCGACGCTTCGCGGCGAGCACCGCTACGAGACGACGCTGACGGGCCGGCTCGACGGCGACGCGGTGGGCGGGCCGCTCGCCATCCGGGGATACGGCGACCCGTCGCTCACCACGGCCGATCTCTGGCAGATGGTGCAGGAGCTCAAGGGCTTCGGCGTCAAGCGCGTGGAGGGGGACATCGTCGTCGACCAGCGTTACTTCGACGAGCAGACGACGCCCCCCGCCTTCGACCAGCAGCCCAACGAGTGGGCGAGCTTCCGGGCGCCGGTGAGCGCGGTGGCGCTCGACGAGAACTGCATCACGCTGACGGTGCGCCCGTCGTCGCCGGGCGCGGCGGCGCGGGTCGAGTTCGAGCCGCCGGGCTTCGTCGACGTCGACGGGAGCATCAAGACGGCCGAGGCCGGCGGGGCGGACACGGTGGAGCTGGCGCTGGCCGGCAGCGGCTCGCGGATGACCGCGCACCTGGCCGGCGCGGTGGGGGGCGACTCGCGCATCGTCCGCTTCACGCGCCGCGCGGAGGACCCGCGGCTGCTCGCCGGCTATGCCCTCAAGGCGCTGCTCGAGAAGGCCGACGTGAAGGTGTCGGGCGACGTGAAGCTCGGCACGGCGCGCGGCCACACGCTGGCCAAGCACTTCTCGGAGCCGCTTTCGTCGCTGCTCTACGCGCTGGGAAAGCAGAGCGACAACTTCTACGCCGAGATGATCTTCAAGACCCTGGGCGGCGAGGGAAAGGCGCGCCCGGCGAAGGCGGGCGACGCGGGGGAGGTGGTCACGAGCTTCCTCGGGCGCATCGGCGCCAGCGACACCGGCGTCGTCATCAAGAACGGCTCGGGTCTCTTCGACGCCAACCGCGTCACCGCCTACAGCACGGCCATGCTGCTGCGATGGGCCTGGCGCGATCCCACCGTGCAGCCCGAGTACCTGGCGCAGCTCTCGGTGGGGGGCGTCGACGGGACGCTCCACAAGCGCTTCCGGCAGGAGCTGACGCGCCGCCACGTCCGCGCCAAGACGGGGACGCTCGACGACGTCATCGCGCTCAGCGGGTACTACCTGCGCGACGGCGGCAAGGGCCCCGTCGCCTTCTCCGTCCTCTTCAACCACGTGGGCGGAAAGCAGGACGGCGCGCGGCACGCCGCGGACAAGCTGGTCGAGCTCGTCGCGCGGTACGCCGCGCACCGGTGAGGGGTGCCCCGCGCGCCCTACTGGAGGCGGAGGATGCCCTGGTAGGTGGCGTGGGCCGGGTCGAAGGTGAACACCGTCCCGGCGGCGAAGACGACGTAGTACGTGCCCGCCGTCGTGAGCGAGAACGTCGCGTCGGCCTGGCCGCCCGAGTCCGAAGGGGTGCCGACCGCGGTCGTGCCGTCGCTGGCGAAGACGCTGACGGCGACGTCGTTGAAGCCGTCGCCGAGGCTCTGCGCGTGGAGCGTCTTGTTCGCGGGGGAGGTGATCTTGACCCAGTCCTGGGACGTGGCCGCGGTGAACGCGCCCCCGGTGAGGACGAAGGGCAGCGCGGAGGCCACGACGGCTGTGGCCTTGGTGCCGTCGCTGGCCGTGGTCGGTGCGTTCGCCGCGGCGGCCGTCGCCGTGAGGGCGGCGGTGAAGGCACCGGTCGTCCCGGTGGTGTCGAGGTAGATCGCGTAGAGCGGGTCGGTCGAGCTGGTCAGCCAGGTGAAGGCCGCGCCCCGGTTGAGCTGGTCGGGCCACGCCCCGCTCTTGGGCAACAGGAAGAGGTTGGGCGACGCGGCGGCGACGGTGGACGACGCGGTGAAGTCGAGGATGTTCATCGCGGCCGACGCCGGCGTGAAGGAGTAGAGCGTCGAGTCGAGGGTCTTGGCCACCGTGCCGTTCGCCGGCGTGCCGGACACCAGCGGGGTGGCGGTGCGCGCGGCGATCTTGATGCCGGCGGGGAGCGGGAACTCCACGTCCGTCGGATCGGCGGCCGGGCCGCTCACCAGGTCCAGATCCTGGTTGCCGGTGGCGTTGACGTCGATGTTCACCTCGACGTCCGCGGAGAACGCGGTCGCGTTGAGGACGGCGCCGGAGAGCCCGGCCGCGAAGGAGGGCGCCAGGTTGGTGTACGTCACCTGCCCGGTCAGCGGATCGGTCTGCCCGGTGAGGTCGAGCGGCGTCGAGAGATCGAGCACCTTGACGTGCGCGATCACGATCGACCCCTGCGCCAGCGTGCCGTCGTAGGCGACGGAGATCGGCGAGAGCACCGCGAACGCGCCCTTGTACGTCTCGGTGGTGGTCCCGTCCTTCACGTTGACGTCGCGCGGGCCCACGGCGGCCGCCTTGTCGGTGGTGAAGTCGACGACCAGCGCGGTCGGGCTGGCGACGGTGATCTTGTCGACCTTGACGCCGGCGCCGAAGTCCACCGTGGTCGACGCGGACCAGCTGGTGCCGAAGCCGCTCACCGTCACCTGCCCCTTGCGGGCCAGGAACGCGTGCTCGGGAGAGATGCCGCTGACGCTCGGCGAGGATGTGGCGCTCGAGCCCGCGGGCCCGGTCGCCCCCGGCGCGCCTGCCTCGCCCGGGTCGCCCTGGGGACCCTGCGGGCCGGTCGAGCCGCTCCCGCATCCCCCGGCAGCCACCGCCAACCCCACGAGACCCAGCGCGATTGCTCGATTGATCACGGTCACCTCCCTCGAAGAGGGCCGTGATGTAGCGTCATATCTTACAAGTGCAACTTTTTAGTCGGGCGCTACTCGCGCATGTGCTTGCGGATCTTGCCGAGCGCCTGCTCCTGCAGCTGGCGGATCCGCTCGCGCGACAGGTTGTACTTGTCGCCGATCTCCTTGAGGGTCAGCTCGTCCTCGTCGTCCAGGCCGAAGCGCCACCGGATGATGCGCGACTCGATGGGGGTCAGCGTCGTCAGCAGACGGCGGACCTCGGCGTTCCACTTCTGGTTGGCCAGCGCGTCGTAGGGGGACAGGCCGTTGTCGTCCTGCAGGAAGTCGATGAACTTCCGGCCGTCCTCGTCGCCCACCGGACGATCGAGCGAGAACGGCGTCTCCGCCCAGGAGCCCTTCACCTTGTCGAGCTTCTCCTGCGGGATGCCCGTCTCGCGCTCGAGCTCCCCGAGCGTCGGCTCGCGCCCGGTCCGGGCCAGGACGGCCTGCGTCGCCCGCTGGATGCGGTTGTGCGTGTCGAGCATGTGCACCGGGATGCGCACCGCGCGCCCCTTGTCGGCGAGGGCCCGGCTGATGGCGTGGCGGATCCACCACGACGCGTACGTCGAGAAGCGGTACCCGCGCGTGTGATCGAAGCGCTCGACGGCCTTCATCAGGCCGATGTTGCCCTCCTGGATGAGGTCGATCAGCGGCAGGCGCCCGCGGTTGTAACGGCGCGCGATCGACACCACCAGGCGCAGGTTCGCCTTCACGAACTTGTTCTTCACGAAGCGCGAGCGCGCCGAGGCCTCGGTGATCTTGTCGACGCACTTCTTGTACGTCGCCGTCGGGGGCAGGTGAGGCTTGCCCGGTTCGACGACCGCGCCCTCTTCCTGGTCGAGGATGTGGTCACGCTCCTCGTCGTCCGGCTCCTCGCCGAGCTTGCGCACCACGTCCTCGGCGTGGGCGATCCACAGCCGGTCGCTGTCCGCCAGGCGGATGGCCTTGGCCAGCGACACGCACCAGTCGCGGTACTTCTTCTCCTGCGGGCGCGTCAGCTTGTTGCGCTGCTTGCGGAAGGCCTTGAGCAGCTTGCGGATCTCGGCGAGCTGGGGAAGCTCGATCGCCTCCTCGCCCGTCGGCAGATCCTTCTCGAGCGACTCGAGCGCGTACTCCGACGCCGGGAAGAAGGCGAGGATGGCCACCCAGTGGTCGACCTCCGCCTTCTCCACCTCGATCGCCGTGCGCAGCTCCTCGTCGGGGCCCATCACCGGATGGGTCGCCATCTCGCGGAAGTAGCGCGCGAGCATGGAGTCGCCGCCGCCCTCCTCGATCTCCTTGTCGCTCGGGGGCTTGGCCGCCTTCGGCTCGTCGGGGTCGGCCGCCTCTTTCTCGACCGGCGCCGCGTCGATGTCGAACTCGTCCTCGACCACCAGCTCGATGTCCGGCGCCGGGCCGGGCTGCCCGATGGGCGGCACCTCGCCGTCGAAGTCCTCGTCCACGGGCGTGTCGGCCTGCTGCGGCTGGTCCATGCCCGAAGGTCCCTTGGTGGCCACCGCGGCCGCGCTGCTCTTGCTCTTGCTCATGACCGGTGCTCCCTCGCTCGGCGGGTGGGCAGACTGGGTGGGCGGGACGTTCTTCTTGCTTGCTTTCGAGGAGGAACGCGGCAGGTTGTGAGGCACCCCAGGTTGAGAGCGGGTGGTTGCAGCAGAGCTCGCCGGGGACTTCGCGGACGGGCTCGATCGCGTGGTGCGGTATGCAGTTTCCGTACCCTTGGAGCGGTCGATGGACTTCCGCGCACTCACGGCTTTGCCGCCGGGGGTACGGTTGCGACTTCGAAAGGGCCGGGGTTCCGTTTTCGGCATCGAGAGGGTTCGGTGAGCGTCCTTGGCTTTCTCCAGTGGCTGATGGTCTTGGGTGCGTGCAGCCGTCGATCGTTGTCGTCTTCTACGTGAGAAGATGCGTCGCCCTTCGTCGTTGTCCTGTACCGCGATGCCAAAGACTTCAGTCATCGGCTACTACGTGCAGAAGCTCGGCCGGGTATTGGGCCGGCCGGGGAGGCTGCTGAGCTTCGCCCTCGCCTCCTCGATGCACGCGGTCGGCCACGCCATGGTCGCGCTGGTCGCCGGCGGCGTCGCGGTGGCGCTCGCGCGCGCGTGGGGGCTGCGGGACCTCCGATCCAGCCCCCTGGGCGACGGGGGGACGCTGCCAGACACGGCTTTTCTGCTGTCGCTCATCGGCCTCGCCGTGATCGTCGCCAAGAGCGCCGCGGGGGTCTACGCGACGTTCGTTCAGGCGCGGGTGGCGGGAGAGGTGGGGAGCGCGCTGCGGCTGGAGCTGCTCGATGCGCTGCTGGCTGTTCACCGCTTGCGCCGACCGCGACATCCGGATCAGGGGCTGGCGGGGGCCTCGGCCACCGCTCGGGGAGTGGCGGCGCTGACCGAGCGGGTGCACGACGTCGAGCTCGGGCTCAAGCAGGGGCTCCTCGGGGGGGCCCGGGCCGTCGCCCAGCTCGTGCCGCTGGGGGTCGTGCTCGTCGCGCTGGCGCCGCGCATGGCCGCGGTCGCGCTGGTCGTGCTCGTCACGTTCGGCGCGCTCCTCGGGCGGCTCCGCGGCGGGCACCGGCGGGCGATGGCGCGTGCGGCCGGCGAGCGCGAGGCGCTCCTCGAGGCCGCGGACGAGTCCGTCCGTCACGCGGATCTCTGGGTCACCTACGGCGCGGAGAGCAAGGCGCGGCTCCGCGTGCGCGCGCTGGGAGAGGCGCTCGCGCGGGGCGCGGCGGGCCTCGAGGCGCGCGCGGCGGCGATGAGCGGCGCGAACGAGGCGCTCGGGGCCGCGGCGCTGGTCGCGGCGATCGCGGCCTCGCGCGCGGGGTGGCTCGGCGCCGTGGCTCCCGGGGACACGCTGCTGGCGTTCACGGTGGCGTTCTTCCTCGCGTACCGGCCGCTGCGCGAGCTCACGGACGGGCGGGTCGCGCTGGCGCGGGCGCAGGTCGCCTACGGGGAGCTGAGACAGGCGATCGAGGGGCCTGCCGGGGAGGGGCGAGGCGCACGCGAGCCGGGCGACGAGGACGGATCGTTGCCATGCTCACGATCGGCGCAGGTGGACGCGCCGCGCGCGACCCCCTGGCTGCCCGGGGCGCTCGAGCTCCGTGGCCTGCTCCTTCCCCGCGGCTCCTGCGGCCCCCTCACCCTGCGCGTCGAGGCCGGCTCCATCGTCGCCATCGTCGGCCCCACCGGCATCGGCAAGACGACGCTCCTGCGCACGCTGCTCGGCCTCGAGCGGGCGGCCGCGGGCTCGGTCCTCTTCGACGGCGCGTCGCTCGACGACGCCCCCGCCGGCCCGGCGGCGCGTCCCTTCGCCTGGGTCCCCCAGGATGCCCCGCTGCTGGCCGACACGCTGGCCGCCAACGTGGCCCTCGGCGCCTCCGAGGCGGAGGGCGGCGGCGCCCTCGAGCCCCTCGGCGCATCGCACCTGCGGGAGGCGCTCGACGGCGCACGTCTCGGCGCCGGCGGCCGGGTCGTGTCGGGCGGAGAACGGCAGTGGATCGCGCTCGCGCGCGCCATCGCCACGCGTCAGCCGGTGCTGCTGCTCGACGAGCCCACCAGCGGCCTCGACGCCGACGCGCAGCGCCGGGTGCTCGAGGCGATCGCGCGCCTGCGCGGGCAGCGCACGGTGCTCATCGTCACCCACCGCCCGGAGCCCCTCGCGGTGGCCGACGTGGTGCTCCGGCTGGAGGCGGGGAGCCTGGAGCGGGCGGCGTGAGGCGCGCCTGGCCGCTCCTGGCGCTCACCGCGTGTGGAGGGTCGCTGCCGGCGACGGTGCCGCCGCACGCGGACATCCCGGTCGAGCCGCTTCGCGTCCCGGCCGAGGCGGTCGATGCGCGCGAGCCCGCCGCCCCGCGGGAGACCGAGCCGCCGGTGGCGCCGATGGGAACGGACGGCTGTCCCCGGGACATGGCGGCCGTGGGCGCGTTCTGCATCGATCGCTACGAGGCGCCCAACGAGCGCGGCGAGCTGCCCTTCGCGCTCCAGACCGCCTACGACGGCGAGGCGTGGTGCAGCGAGCGCGGAAAGCGTCTCTGCTCGGAGGACGAGTGGGTGCGTGCCTGCCAGGGGCCGCGCGCCCGGCGCTACCCGTACGGTGACGCGTACCGGGAGGACGCGTGCAACGACGACCACGACTGGATCCCGGTGCGCTGGAAGGCGCTGGCCAGGTGGCCGCGCGACGTCGCGCTCGACGAGGCGACGCGCCTGTTCCAGGCCGACATGAGCGGCGCGCGCGCCGAGTGCGTCTCCGAGGAGGGGGTCTACGACCTGACCGGGAACGTCGCCGAGTGGGTGCGCCGCTCGACCCCCTCGCCGCGCACCGGCTACGACCACGTCCTCAAGGGCTGCTACTGGGCGGGCTGCTTCAAGGAGCCGCACGCCAGCTGCGCCTTCACCAACGGCGTGCACCCGGGGACGTTCCGGACCTACGAGGCGGGCTTCCGGTGCTGCAGCAAGCGTCTCGCGCAGCCGGCAGGAACTGCGGTAACGTCGCCCCCGTGAGGAACCGGTGGTCGGCGCTCGGCGTGGGGTGCGTCGCGCTCGCCGCTTGCGGCGGAGGCGGCGAGCAGGCCGGCGTCGTCGCGCAGTCGGCCCCTCCGCCTGCGGCCCCACCGCCTCCCGCGGCGTCGCTCCCCGTCGCCGCACAGCCGGACGTCGAGCTTCGCGACCCCCACGTGGCCGTCGTGCACGGCCAGAGCGTGCCGTTCGACGGCATCGAGGAGGGGCTCACCTGGCCGGCGCTCGAGAAGGCGCTCGGACCGCACAAGGCGGGCGACGTGCTGACCATCCAGGTCGCGCGGACCATCCCCGTGGCGGACCTCTACCGCACCGGGTGGGCGGCGCGCGCGGCGGACGTGCACGTGCAGACGCCGGACGCCACGGGGGTCATGCACGCGGTGGAGTTCCGCGCCAGGCGAGACTCCGGGGCGCCGGTCGCGGGCTGCCACCTGGCGGTGTTCTTGCGGCCGGACGGCTCGCTGCGGGTGGCGGCGCCGGGCGGGCCACGCGAGGTCGCGGGGGACCACCCGGCCGACAGCCTGGCGCGCTCGCTCGGCGACGAGGGCGCCCGGTGCCCCATCCGCTACGTGGCCTTCGGCGCGGAGTCCGACGCCGCGCCCTGGGGGCCGGTGTTCGACGTGGTGCTCGCCGTCGACCGCGCCAAGTCCGCGGGCCGCGCGCGCTACGTCCTCGGGCAGCCGATTCACGCCGGGCGCTGACCGCCGCGGTCACGGCAGGAGCAGCGAGATGGCGGGTCCCGGCTCGACGTCGACCGTCCGGGCGCGCATGAGGTCCCCGTCGAGGACGTAGGCGTCCTGCTGCTCGAAGGAGACGCGCAGCGAGCGGACGAGGGCGTCGACGCGGGGCTCGCCGCGCATGGGTCGACCGCGCAGCACGCGCTGGAACTGCATGCCGAGCGCGCGCGGGGACAGGCCGCTGCCGACCAGGTGGAAGCGATCGAGCTCCTCGCCGGCGCGGTAGTTGACCAGGATGTGCAGCCCGACGTCCCGCACCACGCTGGCCAGCACCAGGCTCCACGCGCGCGCGGGCTGGAGCACGCCGTCGACCTCGAGCGTGCACGGAACCGGCTCGAGCACGCGCCGCGCGAGCGGAGAGCCCACCAGCGACCCGGCGAACACGCGCGCCGCGATGCCCGCCGCCTGCGCGAGCCCCGGCTCCGGCGACTCGTAGTAGACGTCGAAGAAGCGCGCGACGAGCCCGGTGCCGAAGATGAATCCCACGCGATCGCCCGCGGCGTCGTCGCGCACCCGCAGCGTCGCCTTGCGCTCGACCCGCGCCGAGCCGTCGCACGCGGCGCGCATCATGCGCTCTGCCCACGCGCTCGCCCCGTCCCGGAGCCCGAAGTTGCGCGCCACGGTGCAGGCCGTCCCGCCGGGCGCGAAGGCCACGGCGGGCATCGCGCCCGGGAAGGCGCGGGCGAGCGCGCTCACGCCCTCCATGTGCGAGCCGTCGCCCCCTGCCAGCACGACCGCGTCCGTCCCCTGCGCCGCCAGCCCGGCCGCCACCTCGTCGAGCGCCTCGAGGCTCCACGTCTCGTGCACCCGCGCGCCGCCGCGCGCCGCGGCGCCGAGGAGCACCCGGCGCAGGGCGCTCCGCTCCCCGAGCCGGCTCGCGTTGCGGTTCAGGATGAGGTCGACGGTCACGGCCCGCCGTTATAACTCTCGGAGACGATGAAGCGCGCGCCCGTCCTCTTCACGCTGGGGTTTCTCGGGGCGGCGGGCTGCGCCGGCTCGCCCGCGATGCACGCGGCGGAGAGCGGGGACCGGGCCGGCCTCGCCAGCGCCGTGGCCGCGCACGAGAAGGTGGGCGATCTCTCGAACGCGCAGGCGGCAGGCCTGGCCCGCGCCGTGGCCGATCGCGAGCTGCGCGAGGCCCAGGGCAAGGACGCGCTCGACCGCATCCGCGACGCCCGCCCCTGCGCGCACGAGCTCGACGAAGCGCTCGCGACGCGCATGAGCACCCACGACGACGTCGGCGCGGAGGCGGCCCTCGCGCGCATCGACGGCCGCGGGCTCGACCTGGGCGACGCCCGCGTCTACTTCGCCGACGGCGCTCCGCGCTGGCGGGCGGTCGGGGCCCGCGGGCTGGTCCGTCCCGAGGACCACGAGGCCCGCGCGCTGGCGCTGATCGATCCCGAGCCGCACGTGCGCCGCGAGGCTGCCCGCGCCGCCCGCGACGCGAACGATGGGCGGGACCTGCGGGCCCTGGCCGAGGCCGCGCGGGTCGACCCCGAGCCCATCGTCCGTACCGAGGCCGTCCGCGCCATCGCTGCTCTCTCCCCGCTCCCGAACGGCGAGGTGGCGGACGTCCTGCGAGACCTGTGGGCGGCGGGCGACGACGGCCTTCGCGAGGACATCGCGCTGGCCTGGGCCAGCCCGGCCGTGTGGGGCGCCGGCGGCCGCGAAGCGCTGCGCGTCGTGGTCGCCTCCGGGCACGGCCCGGGCGTGGTGGAGGCCGCGGCGGCCACGCTGCGCCACAAGGACGCCGACGGCGACGTGGCGCAGTCCGCCGTCGCCCAGCTGGTGCGCGCCGTGGAGCAAGGCGCGCGCGCCACGCGCATCCAGGCCATCGCGCAGGCGCCGCTCGACCGCAGCGAGCTGCTCGGCGTGGTGCAGAGGTCGGCCGAGGACGACGACTTCCAGGTGCGCGTCGCCGCGCTGGCCCGCCTGGCGGAGGCCAGGCAGCCCGGCGCCGTCGACAAGCTCGTGGCGCTCGGTCAGCCCGGCTCCTCCGTCGCCATGCAGGCGCGCTTCGCCCTCGCCGGCGTGGGCTACCGGCCCGTGCAGCAGTGGCTCGAGCAGGACCTGGCCTCCCCCGACGCCCACGCCAGGCTCGCGGCCGCCACCGCCCTCGCCTCCCTCGGCGTCGCCGCCCGCGCCGCCCCCCTCCTCGCCGACGCCGACGCGGGCGTCCGCGTGCGCGCCGCGTGCACGCTCCTCGTGGCGGCCCGCTCGCGATAGGCCCTACCCGCCCGC
This sequence comes from Polyangiaceae bacterium, assembly GCA_036560665.1. Classification (GTDB taxonomy): domain Bacteria; phylum Myxococcota_A; class Polyangia; order Polyangiales; family Polyangiaceae; genus Palsa-1150. The sequence goes on along the minus strand of DATBQU010000342.1, from coordinate 1,495 downwards.
CAGCGGCGCCAGCAGATACACCTGGTCTCCGTCGGCCAGCGCGCGATCGAGGTTGTCGTTCACCGGGCAGCGCTCGCCGTTGAGCATCAGCGTGTGCGCCAGGTGCGGGCTGCTGGCGATGGCCTCGCGCAGCCCCACGCCGTCCCTGTCCGCCGCGTCGAGCAGCGCGCGCAGCGTGCTCCCCGGCGGCAGCGCGAAGGTGCGATCCACGTCCTGCCAGCCCTCGCCGATGCGCCCCTTCACCAGCACGTGCACGCGGATCCGGGGCGACGTGCCGCGCGAGAAGAGCTCGCGCAGCTTCATGCGTCGAGCCACCCCTCGAGCAGCGGCGCGATGCCGAGCCGCTCGGCGCGCGACCGCGCCAGCTTCCCCGTCTCCGCGTTCCAGCCCATGGCGTCGTGGTAGTCGCGGCGCAGCCGCGCGATGGGCACCACCACTCCCCGGTTGGGCCCGGCCTCGAGCAGGCCGTCGCCCCCGCCCATCATCCGCGGCGGCGGCTCGAAGTCCGCCGGCTTGAGCCCCTCGCGCACGTTGAAGGCGTGGCGCAGGTCCTGGATGCGCTCGCCGCAGGCCAGCAGATCCTTGTCCGTCAGCGTCCAGCCCGTCAGCGCGTTCACCATCTCCAGCCACGGCAGGCCGCCCGTCAGCGACGTGAACATGCACAGGCCCAGGCCGTTCATCACCTGATGCGAGTTGGAGAAGTGCGCCTGGGTCACGCCCTTGTGATCGGTGCCGTGCCACGACACCGCGAGCTCCTCGGGATCGTCCACCGCCTTGGGCAGCGCGAACTTCATCCCGAAGGTCTCGTTCCACGACGCCGAGCCCGCCGTGTGGCGCCCCGGCGTGGGATCGGTGGTGTAGGTCACGCCCATCAGCGAGGTGAAGCGCGGGTCGTGGTAGGCCGGCTCCTGCCCGTGCACGTGGATGGCGAACTTCTCGCTGCCCTTGCCGACGTGCTCCGCCGCGGCCTTGACCCCGTTGCGCAGCCAGGCGCCGCAGCCCTCGCCGGTCCCCATCTTCACGGTGAGCGCCAGCGCGGCCTCGCCGTTGCCCCAGCGCATGTCGACGCCGTCGAGGTCCTTGCTGGTGAGGATGCCCTCCTCCACGGCCTCGCACACCCACGCCAGCGTCGAGCTCGAGCTCACCGCGTCGACCCCGTAGCGGTTGCACGCGTCGTGGCAGGCCGTCACCAGGTCGAGGTCGTCGTTGAGCAGGTTGGCGCCGAAGCCGACGATGGTCTCGTAGTCCGGGCGCCGCACGTCGGTGAGCTTGCGCTTCTTCACCGCCACGATGCCCTTGCACGGCGCCGGGCAGTCGCCGCACGACAGCTTCTTGGTGATGAGCTTGTCGACCTGCGGCCCGTCGATCTTCCAGCCCTTCTGCGCCAGCGGGAAGTCGCGCGAGCCCACGCCCTTCCAGTTCTTGATGGGCGCGTCGCCGTTCTCGATGGACAGCGCCACCGCCGCCGTCGTCCCGCGGTCGGACCACATCTGGC
>DATBQU010000341.1:0-1580 GCA_036560665.1 Polyangiaceae bacterium | reverse complement strand
GCACCATCGACCCGCTGGGCGGCGCCTGGTTCGTGGAGGATCTGACCAACCGCCTGGAGAGCGAGGCCACCCAGACCATCCGCCGCATCGACGAGATGGGCGGGATGGTGAGCGCCATCGAGAAGGGCTACCCGCAGCGCGAGATCGCCGCGAGCGCGTACCGTTTCCAGCGGCAGCTCGAGGCGGGCGAGCGCGTCATGGTGGGCGTCAACAAGTACGAGAGCGGAGACCGGGAAGCGAACATCCCCCTGCTGCGCATCGACGAGCAGGCACACCGGACGCAGGTGGCCAACCTGAAGCGCGTGAAGGAGACGCGCGACGCTGCGCGGGTGAAGACCTCGCTCGACGCGGTGCGCGCCGCCGCCCAGGCCAGGCCCGGCGCGCCCGGCGCCAACCTCATGGTCCCCATCATCGACGCGGCCAAGGCCTACTGCACGCAGCAGGAGATCTGCGACGTGCTGCGCGAGGTACTGGGGACGTACACCGACCCTGCCGAGTTCTGAGATGGCAGCCCCCGCTCCTCGCTTCGAGCCGCACAACCGCGTCGCGGGCAGGTTCCGCCTGCGCAAGCGGCTCGCGACCGGCGGCATGGGCGAGGTGTGGGTGGCGCGCAACGAGTCGACGGGGGCCGACGTCGCGCTGAAGGTGCTCCGGCGCGGGGACGCCGACCGCGAGCAGGAGATGCAGACCGAGGAGCGCTTCCGACACGAGGCCCGCCTGTCGGCGATGCTCTCGCACCGCAGCATCGTGCGGGTGTTCGACCTGCTCGAGGAGCCGGACGGGACCCTGGTCCTGGTGATGGAGCTGCTCCGTGGCGAGACGCTGCAACGGTACGTCGACCGCAAGGGGCCGCGCACGTCGCGCGAGGCGGTGGCCATCGTCTCGCCCATCCTCAGCGCCCTGGCGCACGCCCACGAGCGCGGGATCGTCCACCGCGACGTGACCCCGGCGAACATCTTCCTCGCCGTCGATCCGGACGGGCACGTCACCCCCAAGCTCGTCGATTTCGGGATCGCCAAGCTCGCGTCGGGAGCGGCCAAGTCCGCCGCCCACCCGCAGCCGGTGCAGACGCTCGACGGGCGCGTGCTGGGCACGCCGCGCTACATGGCGCCGGAGCGCATCCGCGAGGCGAGCGAGATCGACGGCCGGGCCGACCTCTTCGCCGTCGCGGTGGTGCTCTACGAGACGATGACCGGCCTCTCGCCGTTCGCGGCGAGCAGCCCCGGGGCGTCGCTGGCGGCCGTGCTCGAGCGGCACATCGATCCCGACCCGCGCATCGAGCCCCGGCTGTGGGTCGAGATGCAGCGCGCGATGTCCAAGCGCCCTTACGAGCGGCACGCCACCGCACACGAGCTGGGGGCCGCGCTCCGGGCGGCTGTGGGCGAGACGGAGGGCGTGCTGGAGGCCAGCCTGCACCGCACGCAGCCTCCGCCGGGGTGGGACGAGATCGACGTGCACGAGGCGGTCGATCCGCCGCCGGACAGCAGGAGCATCGAGAGCGTGGTCGTGCTGCCGCGCCGGCACGTCTCGTCCGCGGTGTGGGTGGCCGCTGCAGCGGTGATCGGGACCGTCGCGGCGCT
>DATBQU010000340.1:0-8883 GCA_036560665.1 Polyangiaceae bacterium | reverse complement strand
CGCCCGCGCCCGCGCCCATCGACCGCACCGCGATCGAGTCGAGCGACCCGCAGCAGCGGAGCGCCCGGAAGCTGGCCCGGCTGATCGTCTCCGAGATCAAGCTCTACAACGAGAAGCTCGTCGCGGAGGGCCTCGCGGCGGGCGACCTCTATGCGCGATTGACCGATCCCATCGACCAGGCCATCGCGCTCTTCGATCGACGCGTCCCCGCCGAGGTGCGGGCCAGCTTCGACTACGTGCACGACGAGCTCGTTCGTCAGCTCGCCGGCGGTGACGCGAGCAAGCTCGGGCGGGGCTACCCCGGACCGCGGATCAGCCCGGCTTGACCTCGAGCGCCGCGCGGGCGAGCCAGAGGCAAACCAGCGCGTTGCCCACAGCCCACGCGCGAGCCAGCAGCGGGCCGCCGACGAACGCGGCGTCCCCCGACCACGCAAGCTGCGCGAGGAGCGCCGCAGTGCCCAGCGCAATGCCGCCGATGACGGGGCGCACGCGCTTGCTGGCGAAGCCCAGCATCGTGAGAGCGATGGCGGGGAGCGCGCTCGCGAGCAACAGCCACCTGTGTACGCCGGCGCCCGCCAGCACGAGGTCCCACTCGCCGAGCGGGCGCATCGCCAGGGCAATCGCGGTGCGGAGCGGTCCCCCGTACGAAGCGAGGCCGAGCAGAGGTGCCATGGGGAGCAACCCGACGCTCGCGACGAGCGCGCCGAGGAGCGCCCCGGGCGTCCGCGCGACTTTGCCGCCGTGCTTGCGGATGCGGCGCCCTAGCGCCCACGCCAGGCCCACGAGGGCGGACAGGCGAAGCGCCAGGTGCGTCCAGAAGACGCGGGAGGCCGCGGCCCCGGCGTCGACGATGCCAGCGCCGTAGAGCTTGGCGTCGTCCTTCGGACGTGCGCTGGAGGTGAGGGCGTCGCGCAGCGCCCCGGGATCGGTCACCCCGAGCGACTCGATCATCGCCGCGACGCCGGCGACGTGCGGCGACGCCATGCTGGTGCCGTTGAACGTGCCGAAAATCTCGCACTTGTCCTTGCCGCCGTTGCACACCGTCTGCTGGGTCACGGCGACACCGGGCGCGGCGAGAGTGACCTCCGGCCCGCGCGACGAGAAGTAAGCGATCTTGTCCTTGTCGTCGGTCGCGCTCACGGCGATGACGCCCGGGTACGCCGCCGGGTAGCCCACGCTCCGGCCGCTGTTGCCTGCCGCGGCGACGATGACGACGCCCTTCGAGAGCGCATGCTCGACCGCATCTTCGAGGATCTGGCTCTTGATCGGCCCGCCGAGTGACAGATTGATGATCTGCGCCCCCTCGTCGGCGGCGTAACGGATGCCCTCGGCGACGTTGGCCGTGCTGCCGAAGCCCTGCTTGCTGAGCACCTTGATGGGCATCAGGGTGGCGCAATAGGCCAGGCCCGCCGCACCCATGCCGTTGTGGGTGGTCTGCGCGATGGTCCCCGCCACGTGCGTGCCATGCCCGTGGTCGTCGGCCGCCTCGGCCGAGTCGTCGACGAAGTTCCAGCCCCCCTCGCAGCGGGTCCCGGAGAGGTCACTCCCGCGAGAGAACGGTCCCTTGTCGAAGCACGCCACGCCGGTGTCGATCACGGCGACGGTGATGCCCTGGCCGCACGTGTAGCTCCACGCGTTCTCGGCGCCGACGCGCTTGAGGTGCCACTGCTTGGACCCGTAGAGCGGATCGTTCGGGACGAACGTGGCCCGGTAGAGAGCCATCGGCTCGGCGTGCTCGACGCGGGCGTCGTGCGACAGCGCGTCGAGGATGGCGCGCTCGGCGGACGGATCGACGTCGGCCACGTCGAGCCTGTCGTGCGTGGTGCTCCACGCGCTGCTGGGGCGCAGGGTCACGCCGTACTTCGTGTCGATGTCCGCCTCGTCCGCGGCGGTCACGTCGTCGCGGAGGTCGACGACGATCTCGCCGGCGATCTCGTCGGCGCCGGTGGACTCGTCGCCGAAGGTGGGGCCGTCGCCGGAGACGGCGTCGAGCGTCTGCGCGGGAGCGTCGCGCGCGGTGAGCAGCATCAGCGACGCCAGCAAGGCCGCGCCGAGCGGAGCGAAGAGACGGACTCGCATGGCTTTCACCTCACTTCTTCTCCGTTTCGCTCTCCGTTTCGGCGAGCGCGCGGGCGCACCGGCCGAGGAGCAGCGCGTGGAGCAGGCACACGCCAGCGTAGGCCATGACCGGGCGCAGCGCCGTCCACACCAGGGCGGCGCGCAGCCAGGGGTGCGCGAAGCTCGGGATGGTCGCCATGGCCCAGCTGAGCAGTGCGCAGCCGGCGAGCACGACCACGCTGGCCAGCGCGTTCCAGCGGGCACGACCGCTCGCCCGGGCGCAGACGCGAGCATCCCGCGCGAGCAGCTTCACGCCGAGGGGCAACAGGCGGAACGCCGTCACCGACTGAACCAGCGCCGCCACCCCGACGGCCACGGTGGCGGCCAGGCTGGTCGGCCGTCCGACGCCGAGCTTGGTCTGGAGGTAGAGCAAGGCAGCACAGGCCACCGGGACGATCAGCCAGGGGAGGGCGAGCTGCCCGACGGCGAAGCTCAGCCATGCCGTGAACCGCACCAGGATGGGGGCGCGTCGGTTGCCCGGCGTGTCGCCCGCCGCCGCCCAGTGCATGCGGCCGCGTGGTTCTACGTACAGATACAGACACGTCGGGATGATGGCGGCGAGCAGGAAGCCCAGGACAGCCGCGGTGACGGTGAAACCCACGGGCGGCGCGAACGCGGTCTCCATCTTCCACCTCTACCTTCGAGGGAGAACGTTTCTTCCCCCACCCGGCTTCCCTACTAACCCTTAGCGACGCTGCCTCCGACGCGCCAGGGGTGCACGAAGTTCTTCCTCACGAGCGCGTCGGCCGCATCCGCTGCACGAGGTCCACCAGCTCGGTCATGAGCCCCGGGCCCTTCTCGAGCGATCGAACGCCGAGCTGTTGCAGCAGCTCCACGTCCGCCCGCGTCGCGCGTCCGCTGACGGACACGATCATGCAAGCGTCGCCGAGCTGCATCCCGCGAAGCAGCATGCACACCTCGATCCCGTTGATGTCCGGCAGGTCGAGATCCAGAAGGAGCAGATCGGGCACCCGGCGCCTCACCGAGCGAACGGCCTGGCGGCCGTCGGACGTCATCTCTATCTCCGCGTCCGGCGCGGCGGCGCGGACGTACAGCGTCAGGGCCTCGCGCATGTCGGCGTCGTCGTCCACCACCAGCACGGAGAACGATCGAGCCTCACCCCCGGACCCCACACGCGCGCGCAGCGCGCGCAGCTGCCAGACCGCGGCCTCCGCGCCCTGGGGCCTGTCGTGCGCATCGGGTGCCATCATCTGGGCGATGAGATCGTCGAGCGGGCCCGGGACGTCCGGGCGGTGCGTCTTCACGCGGGGGAGCGGCGCCCGGATCTTACCACGATAGATCTCGACCGGCTCCTCCCCGTCGAAGGGCGTGATGGCCGTGAGGAGCTCGAAGCCGAGAACGCCGAGCGCGTACACGTCGCCCAGATGGGCGGCACCCTCCGCCATGTCGCCCGTGAGCGCCTCGGGGGCCATGTACTGCAGCGATCCGGCGACGCTCCGGTGCCCCGCGCGGTCTGCGTGCGGCAGAACGAGCCCGAAGTCCATCAGGACCACGCGCCGGCCGGGCGCGAGCATGACGTTGCCGGGCTTCACGTCACGGTGAGACAGGCCCGCCCGGTGGACGACGGCGAGCGCGTCGGCGATGTCGATCAGCAGCTCGACCGCCTCGGCGGCGGCGAAGCGCTCTCCACGCGCTCGCCGGTCGTCGATCATCCGGTCGAGGCTCAGCCCGTGCACGCGTTCGAGCACCAGGAAGGAGACGCCGCGGTGTGCGCCCATGGTGTGGACCGCGACGACGCCCGGGTGGTGAATGGCGGCGAGCGCGCGCCCTTCTCGAAGCAGGTAGTCCGCTGCGATGCTGGGCCGGACGACCTTCAGCGCTACGCGACGGTTGAGGACGCGGTCGTGCGCCTCGTAGACCTCGCCCATCCCACCGGCGCCGAGCATCGCGCGGATCTCGTAGGTGTCCGCCACGAGCTCGCCGGGCTCGAACACGGGGCGAGGCTCGGGCGTGGCGGTCTCCTGGTTGGGCTTGGTCGTCGCCTTGCTCATCGAGCCTCTCGAGCAGCCCGATCGGCCTCGACACGCATCTCCTCCAACCGCCGCGCGATGCGCGAGCGCGCCTCGGCGTCGGGCCCGTCGTTCCCTTCCAGGATCGTGTCCTCGATTGCACCTGCCGCCGCGCCCAGCGCCGCGAAGCCGTAGGTGCCGGCAGACCCTCGCAGCTTGTGCGCCGCGCGGCGCGCCTCGGCCCACGCGCCCCCCGCCACCAGCGCCTCGACGTCCGCCGTCTTCGCCGGCAGGCTTCCGGCGAACTGCATGCGTGCGGCCGCCAGCAACGCGTCGATCGCGGGGTCGCGCGCTCCGGTCATCAGCCGGTCAGTCTAGCCCGGCCTCGGCGAGGATGCCGCGGATGCGACGCGGGAGATCCGCCACGTCGAACGGCTTGGGGATGACCCCCACGGCTCCGAGCGCCCGGAGGCGCGCGACCTCCGCTTCCGTCGAAGCGGCGGTGAAGAAGACCACCGGCACGCGGGCGGTCCCCTGCAGGGCCCGGAGCGCGACCAGAGTGGCCGGCCCATCCATCCCCGGCATCGACACGTCGAGCAGCACGAGGTCGGGAGCCTCGCGGCCGGCCGCGGCCAGCGCCTCGTCGCCTCCGGCCGCCAGCACGACGCGGAATCCCCCGATGCGTTCGAGTGCTAGACCGGCCATGCGGCGGATGTCCGGATCGTCGTCGACCACGAGGATCTTCCGCGCGGACACGGTTCGAGGTTACACGAGGACGGCGATGACGCACTTTCCCCGAGCTCTCGTCGCGGCCCTGATCGCGCTCGCGCTGCCGGTCGCCGGCTGCGGCGGTTGCGGCAAGACGGCGCCCGAGCCCCTGGTGCAGGACGAGGGCGGCGCGGCAGCGGCCGACACGGCCGGTGCCTCCGCGTGGCTCGCCCGCCACCCCCGCGACGACGGCGGTCACCTGATTCCCCGCTCCTCGCCCCCACCCGACGATCCGTCCGCCCAGCCGCCGAAGCCCTCGCGCGATCCCGACTGGGACCTCGACTCCGACGACGCCGCGCGCGACTACGTCCGGCGCTACGCCCTGGGCACGAAGCGCTACGGCACGGCGCTCGACTGCGTGGAGGTGGCCGCCTCGAGTCCTGCGGGCGACCGGCGCAGCGTCGCGGTGAAGACCGCGGCGGGGTGCCCGGGCGCGGGCACCGTGCGCGACGTGTTCCTGGTCGACGTCGCCGGCGACCGGATGACGGTGGACGACAGGTCCACGCGCGATCCGCTCGCACGCTGGCCCGACGGGAGCGATCCCGAGGGCCCCTCCGAGAAGCTGAGCGAGATGGTGAACGTCCAGGCCTGGCGCGGCCCCGTCAAGGACCAGCTCACCGCGCTGCTCCTCGTGCCCATACGCGTGCAGACGTACGGGCGCGGCACCTACCCGGTGGTCACGCTCGCCGGCTGGCACGGCGCCGTCTCGCCGGGCGCCTCACCCTCGGAGCTGCGCTCGATGGCCGAGAGCGTCTGCCGTGCGACCGGCGGCGCCCCGATGGCGTTCCTCGCCGGCATCGACCGGTCGCGCATCCTGCGCATCCGCTGCCCCGGCGGCGCGCGCTGGGACGCGCTCTAGACGACTCAGAACTGGGCCGCCTCGGTCGACTCCTCGAGCGCCAGGGTAGTCGAACGGCCGCCGGAGATGACCTCGGCCACCTGATCGAAGTACCCGGTGCCCACCTCGCGCTGGTGGCGCGTCGCCGAGTAGCCGCTGGCCTCGGCCGCGAACTCGGCCTGCTGCATCTCGCTGTAGGCGGCCATCCCGCGGTCCCGGTACTTCCGCGCCAGCTCGAACATCGCGAAGTTGAGCGAGTGGAAGCCGGCCAGGGTGACGAACTGGAACTTGTACCCCATCGCGGCGAGCTCGCGCTGGAAGCGGGCGATGGTCGCGTCGTCGAGGTTCTTCTTCCAGTTGAAGCTCGGCGAGCAGTTGTAGGCGAGGATCTTGCCGGGGAACTTCGCGTGCAGCCCCTCCGCGAACCTCCGCGCCTGCTCCAGATCCGGCGTGCTCGTCTCGCACCAGACCATGTCCGCGTACGGCGCGTACGCCAGGCCGCGCGCGATGGCGGTCTCGACGCCGCTCTTCAGGCGGAAGAAGCCCTCGGGCGTCCGGCTGTCGTCCACGATGAACGGCCGGTCGCGCTCGTCGACGTCGCTGGTGATGAGCTTGGCGCTGTCGGCGTCGGTGCGCGCCACGAGCAGCGTGGGGACGTTGCAGACGTCGGCCGCCAGGCGCGCGGCGACCAGGGTGCGCACGAACTGGCTGGTCGGCACCAGCACCTTGCCGCCCATGTGCCCGCACTTCTTCTCGCTGGCCAGCTGATCCTCGAAGTGCACGCCCGCCGCGCCGGCCTCGATCATCGACTTCATCAGCTCGTACGCGTTGAGGGGGCCGCCGAAGCCCGCCTCCGCGTCGGCCAGGATGGGCGCGAACCAGTGGGTGGTCGCCCCGCCCTCGGCGTGCTCGATCTGGTCGGCGCGCTGGAGCGCCGCGTTGACCTTCTTCACCACCGCGGGGACGCTGTTCACGGGGTAGAGCGACTGGTCGGGGTACATCTGCCCGGCCGTGTTGGCGTCGGCCGCCACCTGCCACCCCGACAGGTAGATGGCCTTCAGCCCGGCGCGCACCATCTGCACGGCCTGGTTGCCGGTGAGGGCCCCCAGCGCCGGCACGAAGGCCTCGGTGTGCAAGAGCTCCCACAGCCGCCTCGCGCCCAAGCGCGCCAGCGTGTGCTCCACCTGGATCGACCCGCGCAGCCGCTCGACGTCGGCCTTGGCGTACGGTCGGACGATGCCCTCGAATCGCTTGGCGTGCAGGCGGTCCTCGGCGTGCGTCTCGAGCTTGATGGCGGCGGCGGTGGACATGGCGGACTCGTCTCCTTATTTCTCGAGCAGGTCGTAGGCAGGAAGCGTCAGGAAGTCCTCGAACGCGCCGGCGGTCGAGAGCCGGACGAAGAGCTCGCGCGCCTCGGGGAAGCGACCGCCGTCGAACCGCGCGTCTCCCACCTCGCGCCGGATGCGCGCCATCTCGTCCTCGACCACCGACGCGAAGCGCTGCGGCGTGAGCGGCGCCCCGTCGACCGCCGCCTTGTGGTGCAGCCACTGCCACACCTGGGCCCGCGAGATCTCCGCGGTCGCCGCGTCTTCCATCAGGTGGTAGAGCGGCACGCACCCGCTGCCGCGCAGCCACGACTCGATGTACTGGATGCCGACGCGCACGTTGTGGCGCAGCCCCGCGTCGGTCCTCGTCCCCTCCGGCACGCGCAGCAGGTCGTCGCGCGTGATCTTCACGCCGTCGTGCGTCACGCCGAGCTGGTTGGGCCCGGCCATGTGCGTGTCGAAGATGCTCTTCGCGACCGGCACCAGCCCCGGGTGAGCAACCCACGTGCCGTCGTGGCCCGCCTTCACCTCGCGCAGCTTGTCAGCGCGCACCTTCTCCAGCGCCGCCTCGTTGGCCGCCGGGTCCTCCTTGATGGGGATCTGCGCGGCCATGCCGCCCATGGCGTGCACGCCACGCCGGTGGCACGTCTCGATGAGCAGGGCGACGTACGCGGCGAGGAAGCCCTTGTCCATCGTGATCTGCGAGCGGTCCGGCAGGACCGCCGCCGGGTCGTTCGCGCGCTTCTTGATGAACGAGAAGATGTAGTCCCAGCGGCCGCAGTTGAGCCCGGCCGAGTGCTCGCGCAGCTCGGAGAGGAACTCGTCCATCTCGAAGGCCGCCGGCAGCGTCTCGACGAGGCAGGTGGCCTTGATGCTCCCCCTCGGCACGCCGAGCTTCTCCTGCGCGCGCACGAACACGTCGTTCCACAGGCGCGCCTCGAGGTGGCTCTCCATCTTCGGCAGGTAGAAGTAGGGGCCGGTGCCGCGCGCGAGCTGCTCCTTCGCGTTGTGGAAGAAGAAGAGGCCGAAGTCGAAGAGGCCGCCCGGCACGGGCCTGCCGTCGACGGTCAGGTGCCGCTCGACGAGGTGCCAGCCGCGCGGCCGCACGAAGAGGACGGCCACCCTCTCCTTCAGCGCGTAGCTCTTGCCCGTCTCGGGGGCGACGAAGGTGATCGCCCGGCGCACGGCGTCGCCCAGGTTGATCTGCCCCTCGACCAGGTTGCCCCAGGTGGGGCTGTTGGCGTCCTCGAAGTCGGCCATGAAGACGCTGGCGCCCGAGTTGAGCGCGTTGATGACCATCTTCCGGTCCGTGGGGCCGGTGATCTCGACGCGACGGTCGAGCAGATCGGCCGGAAGCGGCGCCACCTTCCAGTCGCCCGCGCGCACCGCCGCCGTCTCCGCCAGGAATTCGAACCGCTCCTGCCCCGCGTCGAGCCGCGCCTGCCGCTCCCTGCGCCGGGCGAGCAGCTCCGACACCCGGGGGCCGAAGGTGCGGGCCAGATCGGCCACGAAGGCCAGGGCGTCGGGCGTCAGCACCCGCTCGAATCCGGGCCCCGAGGGCCCCGTGACCACCACCCCGTCCGGCAGGTGCTGACTCGGCATCTCGGGGTTTACAATTGGGCACCGCGTCAATTCCGTCAAGCTATCGAAAAGACGTGGCAAGTGTGCCACGTTGAGAATTGTCAATGACACGCTGTAAACGTGTCATCGTTGCAAAGCGTCATGACCCAAACAAATCGAGAGCTTCCACGCCTGGGCGCCAAGGTGCGCTCGCTTCGACGCCGCGAGAACCTCACCCAGGTGCAGATGGCCGAGAGGCTCGGCATTTCCCCGAGCTACCTCAACCTCATCGAGTCCAACCGCC
>DATBQU010000339.1:0-6381 GCA_036560665.1 Polyangiaceae bacterium | reverse complement strand
GTTGTCGTGCCGGTAGCGCGGCCAGGCGTGGACCGGCAGCGCGTTCTCGCTGGGGGAGGGATCGTTCTCGTCGGGACAGCGCGCGTCGTCGCAGTGGCCGTCGAGGCAGACGGTGCCCGCGGGGCAGGTCTGCGACGGGTGGTACTGGCCGTCGGTGCCGCAGGCTTGTACGTCCTGGCCGCTGCACTTCGTGCTCCCCGGCAGGCACGCGCACGGGCCCTCACAGAACGACGCCGAGTCGTCGCCTCCACCCGCATCGTCGCCGTCGGTCCCGCTGTCGTCGCCGGGCCCCGGGCTCGACGGGGAGCCGCTGTTGCCGCTGCCTCCGCACGCGGCGAAGCCCGCGGCGAGCGCCCCGAGCAACGCCGAGCGCACGGATCCGGCCAGGCGGGTCGTCGCCATGGACCGAGGATACCTTCCGGACCGCCTGCGGTGCAGGCCGGTTCTGCGCGCGCTCGGCCAGCGCGCGATTGAGCTGCGCGCCGAGGAGCAGCGCCAGCGAGAACAGCCACAGCGTCATCAGCGTGACCGCCACCACGGCGAGGCCGGCCTGGTACGCGTCCCCGCCGCCGCCCAGGCTGGTCACGTAGAGGCCGTAGCCCCAGCCGAGCGTCGCCTGCATGCCGACGGCGAGGAGGGCCCCGGGCAGGATGGGGAAGCGCGCGCGCACGTCGCGGGGGATCGCGGCGCGGTACAGGCCCGCGGTCATGCCCACAGCGACCAGCGCCGCGGCCGACCACCGCAGCGCCTGTCCCGGCAACCCGTGCTCGAGGTGGAGCACGTACGCCGGGACCTCGCGCCCGGCGAAGGCCTGCATCCAGTCGAGCCCGGCCCCGAGCAGCGCGAGCACGGCCAGGCCGATCGACAGCGCGATGCACGTGCCGATGGCGAGCAGGCGCTTCTTCCACCAGGGGCGCGAGCGGCCCGCCTGCACCTCCAGGGCGTCGAAGGTCGACTGCACTCCCGTCGACGCCAGCCACACGAAGGTCACGGCGGCGATGGGCGCGACGGTCCCGCCGTGCCACGCCGCGACGCGTTCGAGCTGCGTCGAGAAGAGGCCGCGCACCTCGGGGGGCACGGCCGCGAGGACCGTCCCCGTGATCGACGAGCTCGTCGTGGCGAGCCGGGCCGTCACGAAGCCGCCCACCGCGGCGAGCGGGAGCAGCGAGAGGAACAGCCAGAAGCTCATCTCGGCGGCCAGCCCCGGCGTGCGGGCGCGCTCCAGGCCGGCCCACATCGCCTTCAATCCCGCCACGAGGCGCGCTGGCCGCGCTGTGCTCATCGTTCGTGCAGTTGAGGCCCGTCTCCCTCGGCGCCGCCCGCTGCGATCGACCCGGCGATGAGCGCGTCGGCGAGGGCGAAGCGAAGCATGCGCGACAGTGGCGCGAGGCGATCGAGCGCGCCCGCGCAGGCGAGCTCGGAGTCGGCGAGCACGAGCGCGACGGCGGCGTCGACGGTGCGAAGCGCCTGCGCCACCTCCCCGATACGCTGGTTCCGGAAGTCCATGCCCCTCCGGCGTTGCATTCCGTGGGCCATCGCCGGGCATGGTCGCGGCCGGTTTCGGCTCCACCTGTCCCTCGGGTACGCTGGACGTGCGATGGGGCGGAAGGACAAGCGCGGCTCGGACACGCTCGACGCCATCGCGAGCGCCCGCACCGTGCCCGGCGCCACGCCCGATCCGCTCGCCAGCGCGGACACCGTCCTCGCCGGGCCAGTCCCGTCGACCTCCACCCCACGCCTGCCGCAGAGCGGCGGCGAGGTGCTTGGCAACCGCTACGAGATCCTCGGCGAGCTCGGCCGGGGCGGCGAAGGCGTGGTCTACCGCGCGCGCGATCTGAAGGCCGACGCCATCGTCGCGCTCAAGCTCCTGCAGCACGACGAGGGGTCGAAGGCGCGCCTGCAGCGCTTCCGCCGCGAGCTGCAGATGGCGCGCAAGGTGACGCACCCCAACGTGGTGCGCATCCACGATCTCATCGAGCTGCCCGGCCGCTTCGGCCTGTCGATGGAGCTCGTCGAGGGCGAGTCGCTCGACGCGCGCATCGCGCGCGGGCCGCTCGGGCGGGACGAGCTGGTGACGCTGGCCGTGGATCTGGCGCGCGCGCTCGCCGCGGCGCACGAGGCGGGGGTCACCCACCGCGACCTCAAGCCGGCCAACGTCCTGCTGCGGGCGCGCGACGGGCACGCGGTGGTGACCGACTTCGGCGTCTCGCGCGCGCACGGCGCCAAGGAGACGGTGGTGCCCCTCACCCGGGACCTGACGCCGCTCCAGCTGACGCGCGAGGGGGTGCTCATCGGCACGCCGCAGTACATGGCGCCGGAGCAGCTCGACATGAGCGCCAACGTCGGCCCCGCCGCCGACGTCTACGCCTTCGGGCTGCTGATGGTCGAGGCGGCCACCGGCAAGCCCCTGCACGCCGCGGAGACGTTCGACGAGCTGCGGCGCAATCGCATGAACGAGGCGCCGCCTCCGCTGCGCGAGATGCGGCCGGACCTGCCGCGCCGCCTGTGCGACGTGGTCGACCGCTCCCTCGCGCGCGAGCCCGGCGGGCGTTACCCGGGCGGGGTCGAGCTGCTGGCGGCGCTCCAGCCGGTCGCCTCACCGCTCGGCGCGCCCCTGTGGATCGCGCTCGGCGCGCTGGCGGTGGCCGGCGTCGGGGCCGCGGTCTTCGTGCGTCGCGCGCCCCCCGCCGCCGCGCCGGCGCCCCCCGCCGTCGTGCCCGCGCCGCCCGGCACGCCTCCCCTGTCGCTGCACCTGACCAACCCGCGGCGCATCACCACCGGCGACGGCTGCGAGGAGTTCCCGAGCTTCACGCCGGACGGCCGGAGCGTCGTCTACGACGGGACGGTGGGGAGAAACGCGTACGTCTACCTCCTCGACGTGGCGCCCGGCTCGACGCCCCGGCAGCTCACGCAGGTGCAGGGCTGGGACATCGCTCCCAGCGTGTCCCCCGGCGGCGATCGCATCGCCTTCGTCCGCTTCGAGGGCGAGCGCGTCGGAGCGCACGTGGCGCCCTTCGACGGCTCGACCCCGCCGCGCCTGCTGGTCAAGGGCGCCGTGCGACCGAGCTGGACGCGCGACGGCAAGGCGGTCTGGGCCGGGAGCGGCACGCCGCTGGCCGCCTACGACGCGCAGACCGGGGCCCTGGTGCGCACGCTCAGCGGGGGGCCGCCGGTGCACACGGCGCAGACCGAGGAGCTGGCCGACGGCTCGGTCATCGCCGTGCTGGCGATGGACGACTCGCTCGGCAGCAACCTGGGCGGGCTCGCCTACTTCCCGCCCGACGGGGCGATGCGCTGGCTGCTCAAGGGCGACCTCGACGAGGTGCTCGGCGTCACCACCGACCGGCGGCACGCGCTGGTGTCGCGGACGCGCGCGGCGGCGAACGCCGAGCTGCTCGACGTCCCCATCGACGGCTCGCCGTCGACGTCGCTCGTGTCCACGGGCGTGAGCGCGCGCAAGGGGCTCCGCTTCTCGCCGGGCGACAGGCAGGTGGTCTGGTCGGCGTGCGCCGAGGTCCCGCAGATCATGGGCTTCGACGGCGCCGGGCGCCTGCGCCGGGTCGTCGAGAACGATCTGCTGGAGCCGTCGTGGCTGGTGAGCGTCCCGGGCACGAAGCAGGTGGCCGTCGTGTCGACCCGCGGGGGAAGGCCGGAGCCGTGGCTGGTCGGCCTGTCGACCGACGCGCTACCGCAGGCGATCCCGGTGGGCACGCTCACCGTCCGGGACATCACCGTCTCCCACGACGGCGCGAGCTTCGTCGTCAGCGTCCCCGGCGACGGGCTGTACCTGGGGCCGCTGCGCGGACCGCCCGGCCTGCGCAGGCTGACCTCCGACGCCTCCGACGCGACCCCTGCCTTCGTGGCGGGCGACGCGCAGGTCGTGTTCACGCGCCACCCGTCCGGCGCCCACGCCCGCGTCATGTCGGTCCCGGTCGAGGGCGGAGCCCCGACGCCCGTCCTGGACGACGACAGCGACGGAGCGGCGCCCTCCCCGGTCGACGCGCGGATCGTCTATCTCCTCGGCCCGAGCTCGGCCGAGGTCGTCCCCAGGGTCTGGGACGGTCACTCCTCGCGTCCGCTCTCCGCGCTCCTGCCGGTAGGCCGCTACGGATACCCGCGCTTCTCCCCCGACGGGCGCCGGGTGGCGCTCGTGCGCGGCGACACGGATCTGCTCGAGGTGGACGCCGCGAGCGGCGCCATCCTCCGGACGCTGGCGACCCCCACCGGCGATCAGCTCGCGTTCCCGGCGTACACGCCGTCGGGGTTGGTGTTCATCCGCGTGCGGTTCCAGGGCAACCTGTGGCTGGCGGACACGTCGCTGTAACCCCCATCCGGGTCGTCGTCGGCTTCGCGCTGCTGAAGCTCGTGGTGCAGGCGTGCGTGCTGCGTCCCTACGGCTTCTTCCGCGACGAGCTCTACTACGTCGCGTGCAGCGAGCATCTGGCCTGGGGCTACGTCGACCACCCGCCGCTGTCGGTCGCGATCCTCAAGGGGTGGCGCCTCGCGTTCGGCGACAGCCTGACGGCGCTGCGGCTCGGGCCGGCGCTGGCCGGGGCGGCCGTCGTCGCGCTCACCGGGATGACCGCCATCGAGCTCGGCGGGGGCACGCTGGCGGTCATCCTGGCCTGCCTCTCGGTCGTCGCGGCGCCGGCCTTCCTCATCTTCCACCACCTGTGGTCGATGAACGCCTTCGATCAGGTCTTCTGGATCGCCGCCGCGCTCCTGGCCGTGCGCGCGGTGAAGCGCGGGACGGCCGGATCGTTGCCATGGCAACGATCGGCGCGGCCCTGGGTCGCGCTCGGCGTGGTGCTCGGCCTGGGCCTGCTCGACAAGTGGAGCATCCTCTGGTTCGGCGCGGGGCTGCTCGTCGCGCTCGTCGCCACGCCGGCGCGGCGCGTCCTGCGCACCCCGGGGCCGTACGCGGCGGGGGCGATCGCGCTGCTGCTCTTCGCGCCGCACGTGCTGTGGGAGGTGCGCCACGGGTGGCCGACGCTCGAGTTCATGCACAACGCCCTGGGGGACAAGTACGTGCCGCTGTCGGCGGGCGAGTTCGCCGTGCAGCAGGCCCTCATCGTCAATCCCGTCACCGTGCCGCTGTCGGTCGCGGCCTTCGTCCACGCCGCCCGCCGTCGCAAGGCCGACGACGGGGCGCTCCTGGTGGTGCTGATCTTCGCCACCACGCTCGCCATCCTGCTGGTGTCGAAGGGGGCGAAGCCGGAGTACATCGTCGCCGCGTACCCGATGCTCTTCGCGTGCGGCGGCGTCGGGGTGGAGACGGCGGTCGCGGCCTGGCGGCGGCGGAGCGTGGCGCTGCTGACGGCCGCGTACGCGGCGCCGCTGGTGGGGCTGGCCGCGGTCATGGCTCCCTTCGTGCTTCCGGTACTGAGCGAGGAGCGCTTCGTGCGCTACCAGGCCGCGCTCGGGCAGAAGCCGACGACGTCGGAGCGGAAGGAGCTGGCCGAGCTCCCGCAGCACTACGCCGACATGCACGGCTGGCCCGAGCTCGTCGACGCCGTGGGCGCGGTCTTCACGGGTCTCCCTGCGGACGACCGCGCGCGGGCGACGCTGTGGTCGGCGAGCGGCGGCTACGGGTCCGCCGCCGCGCTCGATTTCTTCGGCCGCGCCTACGGCCTGCCCCCGGCGCGCTGCAGCCACAACAACTACTGGCTGTGGGGCCCCGGCGACGGCGACGGGAGCGTGGTGGTCATCGTCGGCGGCGCGCGCGAGCGCTTCGCGCCGCTCTTCGCGTCCCTCGAGCAGGTGGCCACGTTCGAGTGCCGCTGGTGCATGCCCTACGAGAACCACAAGCCCATCTACGTGGGCCGCGGGATGCGTCCGACGCTGCGCGAGCGCTGGCCCGACATGCGCCACTACGAGTGAGGCGCGAGACAGCCGGCCCGGCTTGGCAGTAGGATGCCGGGCCCTCCAGGCCGGAGCCCGGGGGAGACCGAAAGGGTGGGGCACATGCGATCGATCGTCGGCGTGATGGTTCTCGGGCTCGTGATGGGGTGCGGCGGAGCGTCCGACCAGCCACCGGTGCAGGCCCCTCCCGCCCCGGCGCCCCCGGCGCCCGTGGTGGACACGACGCCCGCGCCCACGGCGACGGTCGCGCCGCCGGCGCCGAAGCCGTCGATGGCCGAGATGCAGATGGCGGCCCTGAAGACGATGACGGCGAACATGAACGACGCGGCGAAGGTGGCCGCGCTCTACGCGCCGGACGCCGTCATGTGGATGCCGGGCTTCCCCGAGTCCAAGGGGCGCGAGGCGATCCAGAAGGGCTACCAGGACTGGCTGGCGATGATGTCGAACATGCAGAGCGTGAACACCCGCTCGTGGGCGAAGGGCAACGTGATCGCCGTGGAGTGGGTGACCACCGCCACG
>DATBQU010000338.1:0-14872 GCA_036560665.1 Polyangiaceae bacterium | reverse complement strand
GAGCGTGGCCGCCATCGGCTACGGCATCTCCACGCCGACCGACACCAACGGCGCCACCGCGGGCACGCGGCGCATCAAGCAGAACATCGGCCTGCTCTGCATCCCCAACGACAAGACCTTCGTCGACTGCTTCAGCGACCCGGCGGCCAAGAGCGTGATGTCGGCCAACGAGTTCCAGTCCGGCGACGGCACGTGCGAGGGCGACTCCGGCTCGAGCGCCTACGACCAGACGGACTTCAGCAACGGCAAGTGGTTCAGCTTCGGCGTCCTGTCGCGCGGCGGCGTGCAGGGCACGACGTGCACGGGCTCGGTCTACACGCGCCTCGACTCGTGGGCCACGCTCATCGTCGACGCGGCCAACCAGGCCGCGCAGGCCGGCGGCTACGCGCCTCCGGCGTGGGCGACCGGCTCCTCGGCGGACGGCGGGTCGTCGAGCGGCGGCGACGGCGGCGCGTCCACGGGCAAGAGCGACGGCAGCACGTGCAAGGCCGACGCCGACTGCTCCTCGAACAACTGCGTGTCCATCGGCAACAGCCCCCTGGTCTGCGCCAGCCCCTGCGACACGACGGGCTCCTGCGCGTCCGGCACGACATGCAAGGGCCGGGACGCCGACGCGGGGCAGAGCGGCTTCTGCTTCGCCAACGGCGCGAGCTCGACCACCACCAAGACCGGCTGCGCCGTGTCCGTCGTCGACAGCCCGTCGGACCCCATCCCCTGGAGGACCGGCGTCCTGCTCGCCGGCCTGGCGGGCTTTGCCGTGGTGCGTAGACGGTCCAGCCGGCGCCGATCGTAGGACCCAGGACGCCACCTGTCGGAAGGCAGACAGCACCCGCCGGCGCGAGGGGTCGAGCAGGGGAGCCTGAAACGTGCAGGAAACGCCCTCCAGGCATGGACCTGGCGCGGACCTGGCGCGCGCGCACGGGATTTGCTGAAATAGGGCGTGATGCACCCCGGCGCAGAAGCGGTCGCGACCACGCGCGAGCTCCAGCAGCGCGCGCGGTTCGACGCCGTCCGCAACCGGGTATTCGACGAGATGGGGCGCGCCGCCGCGCGGTGGCGGCTCACCTGGATCCTGCCCTTCAACGTCTTCGTGGTCGCGCTCCTCGTCGCCCAGGGCGAGTCCCGCGAGCGGGCCGTGGTGCAGTCGGTGTCCGTGGCGACCATCGCCGCGCTGTTCGTGGCGCGCATCTTCTGGAGCCACTGGGCGCTCAAGGTGGCGTCGTTCCTCCTCGGCGTCGCCTGCTACTTCGTGCTGCTGGGGACGACGGGCGGCCTGGCGAGCCCGCTCCTCATGACGGGCGGGTTGATGATGGCGGCGGCGGCCATCACCGTGCTCGAGCCGCGCTGGCTGCGCGGGGCGATCTTCATGACCTTCCTGGTCGGCTTCGTCGGGCTGGCGCTGCTCTCGCGCACGGCGCTGGGGCAGCTCTCGGCCCCGCTCGTGGCCACGGGGTCGTGGGCCAGCCCCGAGTACGTGTGCCTGGCGCTCCTCGCCTCGGTCTTCGGCATGATGGGCGTCCACCGCATCGGCTGCACCATGACCCACGGCTACGAGCGCGCGGCGCTCGAGCTCGCCGAGCGGCGGGAAGAGCTGTGCAGCGAGAACGAGGATCGCTCGCGGGCTCTGGAGGGCATGGCGGCGCGCCTGGCGCACGAGGTGAAGAACCCCCTGGCGGCCATCAAGGGCCTCTCCACGCACATGGCCCGCAACGCGACCGACCCCAAGACCGCCGAGCGACTCGCCATCGTGGCCGCCGAGGCCGACCGCCTCCAGGCGATCGTCGAGGGCTTCCTCAGCTTCTCCCGCGGCCTCGACGATCTGAACCTCGCGCCCATCAAGCCGCACGAGGTCGCCCGCGAGCTCGGCGTCCTGCTCGAGACGCGGGCGGAGGAGGCGGGGGTCGCCCTGGACGTCACCGGCGACCGCGATCTCGTCCTCGACGCCGACGCCCGCAAGCTGCGTCAGGCCTTGCTCAACCTGGTGCTCAACGCCATCCAGGCCTCGCCGCGCGGGGCCACGGTCCGCATCGGCGTGGCGCGTGCGTGCGAGGGGGCCCGGCTCACCGTGCACGACGACGGCGTGGGGATGACGCCGGAGGTGCTCGACCGCATCCGCAAGCCGTACTTCACGACCAAGGAGGGCGGCACCGGCCTCGGCGTCGCCGTCGCGCGCGGCCTGGTCGAGCAGCACGGGGGGCGGCTCGAGATCAAGAGCACCGCCGGGACGGGGACGACCGTCACCATCACGCTGCCGATGAAGGCCAAGCCGTGCGCACGTCTGCCCAACCCGCTGCGCGCCGACAAGCCCGAACCGGCCACCGCCGGCGCGCGTTGAGGCCGCCGTGAGCCGCGTGCTCGTCCTGGACGACGACGCGTCGCTGCGCTTCACGCTCGAGGCGGTGCTGAGCGACGCCGGGCTGGTGGTGGAGGCTTGCGACGGCGGGACGTCGGGGCTGGCGGCGTTCGAGGCGCGCGGCGCGGACGTGGTGCTGACGGACCTGGCCATGCCGGACATGGACGGGATGCAGGTGCTCGAGCGGATGCGCGCCGCCGATCCCAGCGTGCCGGTGCTCATGCTGACCGCGCACGGCTCGGAGCGCGTGGCGGTGGCGGCCATGAAGGCGGGCGCCTTCGACTACATCCCCAAGCCGTTCGACCCCGACGAGCTCGTCCTCGCCGTCCGCCGCGCCGCCGACTGGCGCGACCTGCGGCTGCAGAACGCCCGGCTGCGGACCGAGGCCGCGCTCGGCCGCACCATCGTGGCCGAGAGCCCGGCGATGAAGCGCGTGATGGACGTCATCGCCCGCGTGGCGCCCAAGGACGTGACCGTGCTCCTGACCGGCGAGAGCGGCGCCGGCAAGGACGTCGTGGCGTCGGTGCTCCACGCCCACTCGCGGAGGGCGGACAAACCGCTGGTGCGGTTCAACGCGGCCGCCATCCCGGGCGAGCTCGCCGAGGCCGAGCTCTTCGGGCACACCAAGGGGGCCTTCACCGGCGCGCAGTCGGCGCGGCAGGGCTACTTCCAGCAGGCCAACAAGGGCACGCTCTTCATCGACGAGATCGGCGAGCTGCCGCCGGCCATCCAGGCCAAGGTGCTGCGCGCGCTCCAGTCGGGCGAGGTGCAGCAGGTCGGCGGCCGGGCCGAGAACGTCGACGTGCGTCTGGTCGCGGCGACCAACCGCGACCTCGCGGCCGACGTGAAGTCCGGTCGCTTCCGCGAGGACCTCTTCTACCGGCTCAACGTGGTCCCGGTGCGCGTGCCCTCGCTGCGCGAGCGCCCGGAGGACATCGAGCCGCTGGTGCGCACCTTCGTCCGTCAGTACGCCGACCGCTACGGAATGGGGGGGGTCGAGGTCGAGCCGGCGCTGGTCGAGGCGCTGCGGGCCCACGCCTGGCCCGGCAACGTGCGCGAGCTCGAGAACACGGTGGCGCGCCTGCTCGCGCTCGCGCCCGACGAGCGCATCACGCTGGCGCTGTGGCGGTCGCTCTCCGAGGGCCCGGCCACGTCCTCTTCGTTGCCGTCTGCGTCGGGCGATCCCGGCCCCGGCCACCCGCTGCGCGCGCGCGTCGAGGCCTTCGAGCGGTCGCTCATCGCCGAGGCCTTCGAGACCGCGGCCCACAACCAGAGCGAGACCGCCCGGCGCCTGGGGGTGTCCCGTCCGGCGCTCATCGAGAAGCTGCACAAGTACGGGCTCATCGGGCGATGACCCGCCGCGAGCTCGCCCGCGCGATGCTCGCACTGGCCGCGCTGGCAGCGTGCTCGCGCAAGACGGCGCCCCCGGTCGCGGGGCCGGCCAGGCGGATCGTGTCGCTCGGCCCGGCGATGACCGAGGCGGTCTTCGCCATCGGCGCGGGGGACCTCGCCGTGGGCCGCTCCCGCTACTGCGACTGGCCTCCCGAGGCGGGGAGGCTGCCCGCGGTGGGCGGGATCGAGCCCGACCTCGAGGCCGTCCTCCAGCTCGCCCCGGATCTCGTGGTGGGGCCTCCCGGTCTCTGGTCGGCCCACGTGACGGAGACCCTCGGCGCGCGCGGCATCGCCACATGGTTTCCTCCGACCGATTCGCTCGCGTCCGTGGACGCGTTGATCGCGGGCCTGGGCGCGCGCACCGGGCACGCGACGGAGGCGAGAGCGCTGATCGACCGCCTGGACGCCGCCGAGCGGTCGATCGAGCGCGCGGTCGCCGGCGAGCCGAGGCCGCGCGTCCTGATGGTGGCGGGGCTCGCGCCCGTGGTCGCGGCCGGCCCGGCCACTTTCGCCGACGAGACCATCCGGCGCGCCGGCGGCGCCAACGTCGTGACCGAAGGGGCGGCGTGGCCCACCCTCGGCTTCGAGCGCATCGTCGAGCTCGATCCGGACGTCGTCCTCGACGTGTCCGTCGCCGAGACGGGCGACCGGACGCTCATCACCCCGGGCGCCCAGGGGTGGAGCGGCGTGCGCGCCGTGCGAGAAGGCCGCGTCGTCCCGCTCGGCGACGAGCGGATCCTGCGACCCGGGCCGCGCATCGCCGAGGGCCTGGGCGTGCTGGCCCACGCGCTGCACCCGCAGGCGGTCCTGCTCTGATGGCCAAGGCGCGCCTCGATCAGCTCCTCGTGACGCGGGGCCTGGCCCCGTCGCGCGCGCGCGCGCAGGCCATCGTCCTGGCCGGCGACGTCTTCGTCGGCGGCGCGCGCGTCGACAAGGCGGGGGCGCTCGTGCCGGCCGACGCCGTCGTCGAGGTGCGCGGCGCCGACCACCCCTACGTGTCCCGCGGCGGGGTGAAGCTCGCCGGGGCGCTCGACGCCTTCGGGCTCGACGTCCGCGACCTCGGCTGCCTCGATCTCGGGGCGTCGACCGGCGGCTTCACCGACTGCCTCCTGCAGCGGGGGGCGACCCGCGTCGTCGCCGTCGACGTCGGCTACGGGCAGCTGGCTCACAAGCTCCGCGTCGACCCGCGGGTGGTGGTGATGGAGCGCACCAACGCGCGCGCGCTCACCGAGGCGGCCATCGGCGGCGCGGCCGACCTCACCGTGGTCGACGCCTCGTTCATCGGCCTGGCCAAGCTGATGCCGGCCGTCGCGCGCTGCACGCGCGAGGGCGGCGCGCTGGTGGCGCTGGTCAAGCCGCAGTTCGAGGTGGGGCGCGAGCAGGCCTCGCGCGGCAAGGGCGTGGTGCGCGACGAGGCCGCTCGCGCGGAGGCGATCGCCGGCGCCATCGCCGCGGTCCGCGCCGCGGGCTTCGAGGTCGTCGCCGAGAGCGACAGCGCGCTCCACGGCCCCAGGGGCAATCGCGAGGCGTTCGTGTACGCCCGCCGCACGAGCAGGCAGCGCCCACCGGCGGCGCCGCTATAGTGGCGCCGCGCCCATGAAAGCGGCCCCGCGGCTCGGCGCCATCTTCCTCACCGTCTTCGTCGATCTGCTCGGCTTCGGGCTGGTGCTCCCCTTCCTGGCCAAGGAGGCGCGCGACACCTTCGGCGTCAGCGCCTTCGTGGCCACGCTGCTCGGCTCGGTCTACTCGCTCATGCAGTTTCTCTTCGTCCCCGTCTGGGGGCGCGTGTCCGACCGCGTCGGTCGCCGGCCGGTCCTGCTCTGGTCGGTCGCGGGTACGGCGCTGACCATGGCGGGCCTCGGCGTCTCGCTGGCGTGGGGAGGCAGCGTGTGGTGGCTCTTCGCGGCGCGCATCTTCGGCGGCATCGCCACCGCCAACCTCGGCACCGCCAGCGCCTACATCGCCGACATCACGAAGCCCGAGGACCGCTCCAAGGGCATGGGCCTCATCGGCATGGCCTTCGGCCTCGGCTTCATCCTGGGACCCGGCATCGGCGGGGCCCTCGCCAAGATCCCCGTGGGGGGCCACCACGGCCCCGTACCCTGCTTCGCCGCCGCGTGCCTGAGCGTGGTCAACCTGGCCTGGGTCGCCTTCGGGGTCGCCGAGTCGCTTCCCCCGGACAGGCGCGCGGTCACGCCCCGCCGCAGGCTCGCGCCGCTGAACCTCGAGGCGATGCGCGGCGCCTTCTCGCTCCCCGGCGTCGCGCTCGCCGTCGGCGTCAACTTCCTGGTGGTCCTCAGCTTCACCAACCTCGATCAGACCTTCACCTTCTTCTGCGGGGACGTCTTCGCCATCGACGAGCAAGGAACGGGATACCTGCTCGCGTTCATCGGCGTGGTGGCGGCGCTCGTGCAGGGAGGGCTGATGCGGCCGCTCTCGAAGCGCCTCGACGAGGCGACGCTCATGCGCGCCGGGGCGCTCGCCCAGGCGGCGGCGTTCGCGGGGCTGGTGGCCGCGGCGACGCTCGGGTCGCGCCCCCTGCTGTTCGGCTCGGGCGCCATGCTCGCGCTGGGCAACGGCCTGACCCAGCCCACCACCGCCGCGTTCATCTCGCGCCGCGCGCCGCCGGACCGCCAGGGTGGCACCCTGGGCACCAACCAGTCCTTCGCCAGCCTGGCGCGCACCTTCGGCCCGGCCCTCGGCGGGTGGCTCTACGGCAGCCTGGGCGCGCGCGCCCCCTACGCCGCCGCCACGGTCGGGATGCTCGTCGCCTTCGCGCTCGCGATGGGGCTGCGCAAGTCCGGCGACCGGCGCTAACGTGACCGCCATGCCCAGCATTTTTCGGCCGGGGTTGTTCGACGGACACGTCGCCATCGTCACCGGCGGCGGCAGCGGCATCGGCTTCGCCATCGCGCGGACGCTCTGCCAGCTCGGCGCCCGCGTCGCCCTCTGCGGCCGCGACGCGGCCAAGCTCGACCGCGCGCGCGGCGAGCTCGCGGAGCGCGGCTGGAGCGTGCACGTGGCCACGTGCGACATCCGCGAGGTCGAGCAGGTGGCGTCGTTCGTCCAGGGCGTGCGCGGCGCGCTGGGCGAGGTCACCGTGCTCGTGAACAACGCCGGCGGGCAGTTCCCCACGGCGGCGGAGACGCTGTCCCCCAAGGGCTGGGACGCGGTCGTCCGCAACAACCTGAACGGCACGTTCTACGTGACGCGCGAGGTGGCGGTGTCCTCGATGATCCCCCGCAAGCGCGGGCGCATCGTCAACGTCATCGCCAACATCGCCCGGGGTTTTCCGGGAATGGTCCACACCGGCGCGGCGCGCGCCGGCGTCGAGAACATGACCAAGACGCTGGCGGTGGAGTGGGCGCAGCACGGGATCGCGGTCAACGCCGTGGCCCCCGGCACCATCCGCACCACGGGGACCGATCGCTACCCGCCGGAGCTCATCGAGCTGAGCCGGCAGCGCACCCCCATGAAGCGACTGGGCACCCCGGAAGAGGTGGCCGAGCTCTGCGCCTACCTCGCCTGCGACGCGGCCTCGTTCGTGACCGGCGAGACGTGGTACATCGACGGCGGCGGGCACCTCTGGGGCGACAACTGGATCATCCCGGACTGCCCCGAGCCTGCCTTGCCCGAGGTCGTGCAGACCCTCTCCCGCTGAAGACACGACGACGGAGACGTGAACCAGCCCGAGACGCCGCCGCCCGTCCCCGCCGCCGAGGCGGTCGAGACGCTGCCCCCGCTGCCGAAGCGGTCGCTGCTGACGCGCGCGCGCGAGTACTTCCTGGGCGAGGACCCCACGCTCCTGACGGCGCTCGTGCCCACCTGCTTCCTGTCGATGGTGCTCTACACGCGGCACCCGGCCACGAACTTCATCTTCGACGAGCAGGAGGCGCTCCTCGCCAACCCCTACGTGCGCGCCGCGGCCGACCCGACCTCGAAGATCGGCTGGATGGAGGCGTTCAAGCGCGACTTCTGGGGGCTGACGCCCGACCGCACCATCGGCTCCTACCGGCCGGTGCCCGACATCGTCTGGCGGGCCCTGTGGAAGATCGGCCTGCGCGACCAGAGCGCCTTCCCCCACGACTACGTCAACGTCCTGCTCCACGGTCTCAACGGCGCGCTCATGGTGCTCCTCGTGCTCAAGTGGACGAAGGACCGGATGACGGCGTGGCTGGCCGGCGGCCTCTTCGTCGCCACGGCGGTGGTCACCGAGGCCGTCAGCGGCGTGGTGGGCCTGGCGGACGTGCTCGGCGGTACGGGCGCCCTCCTCGCCCTGCTCGCGCTCAACTTGCGGATCACCACCATGCCCATCGCGCTCTTCGGGGCCACGATGCTCGGCCTGTACTCGAAGGAGAGCGCCCTCTGCATCGTGCCGCTGGTGCCGGTCGCCGCCATCCTCACCGCGCAGATCTCGCACCCCCAGCGGCCGCTGCGCTGGGCGCGGGCGCTCGTCGCCGCCGTCACCGCGGGCGCGGCGTTCGTCTTCTACGTCGAGATGCGCCGCCGCTGGTTCCCGGTGGCCACGCCGCACGACCTCACCGCCGAGGCCAACGCGGGCAAGCCGCTCCTGCACCGCGCCTTCGTCGGGGCGCTGCGCTGGTACGCGCAGCCGATGCTCCCTCACGATCCCCTGAACAACCCGCTCATCGAGGCCTCCCCTCCCTACCGGGTCGCCGGCGCGCTGCGCGTGTACGCCCGCGGTCTCGGGCAGGTGCTGCTCCCCCGCGCGCTCTCGGGGGACTACTCCGCCCCGCAGGAGCCCATCCCCGATCGCCTCGTCTTCCCGGAGAGCGTCTTCGGCGGCCTGGCCATGGTGCTCCCGCTCCTGGCCGCGCCGGTCGTCGCCCTGGTGGCCTGGTGGCGATGGCGCCGCGCGCGAAAGGCCGCGGAGGCCACGGCCGACGGGGCCCTCTTCGCCTACGACCCGCCCATCGTGCTCATGCCGGTCGTCGCCTTCGCGCTGGTGTGGATCGTCATCTCCTATTTCCCGGTGTCGAACATCCCGGTCATCCTGCCGACCGTCCGCGCCGAGCGCTTCTGGTACTTCCCCGCCATCGGCACGGCCATCGTGCTCGCCATCCTCTTCGCCAGGCTGCTGGCGATGGGCCGCAGGGTGCGCGCGCTCCCGGCGGCCGTGGGCGTGTTCGTCATCTTCTTCCTCTTCCAGTGCATCGCGGCCCGCCGGCACGCGCTCGACTACACCAACGATCTGGTCTTCTGGGACGCGACCCGCAAGGCGGTGCCCAACAGCGCCAAGGCCCACCTCAACTACTCGGTGATGCTCGGCGCGCGCGGCGATCTGGAGGGCCGCCTGGCGTCGAACGAGGTGGCGCTGCGCCTGGCGCCGGCCTGGCCGATGGCCAGCGTCTACCAGGGGGACACGCTCTGCCGCCTGCACCGCGCGCCCGAGGCCCTGCCGCACTACCTGCGCGGCTTCCAGCTAGGGCCGAACGACATGAACCTCATCGCGCTCGGGCTGCAGTGCCTGTGGGACGAGCAGCAGCTCGGCGAGGACTCGACGGCGCGCATCGAGCTCCAGCAGCTGGCCGACCAGTACCCCGGCTCGTGGCTCAAGTACCTGGTCGACGACACCCTGGGCAACGGCGAGGAGTACAAGGGGGTCAACCCCAAGTACCGCCCGCGCGGCTACAACGAGGGCCCGAAGAAGGACGAGTGACGCAAACGGCCTTCGCGTTGATTTGTCACACCGATTGAGCTACCCGTTCGCAGCCCGCATGCAGCCCGGATCGCGCCCCGATCGCGAGGTGGAAGGCGCGCCCGCCGTCTCCGCCGCCACGCGCACCTACGCCGCCGGCGAGCCGTGCGCGCTGTGCCGGGGCACGCGGCGCACCTACCTGTTCGTCGTCGGCCCGTCGCGGATGACCCGCTGCGACGAGTGCCAGCTCGTCTTCCGCAGCGACGACGGACGCCCCGTCGAGGCGGAGTCGTACGCGCTCGACGACGACAGCGGGCGCGCCATCCGCTCCATGCTCGCGCCCGCCGCGACGTCGGCACGTCGCAAGGTGCTGTGCATCGCCGACAAGGGCGGCCCCGGCGCGCTGCTCCACGAAGACCCGCGCCTCGACGTGACGGTCGTCACCGGGCAGGAGGTGCTCTCCTCGGTGCAGCACGCGACCTTCGACGCCGCCTTCGTCAACGGCGCCATCGAGCACGCCGACCCTCTCGCGCTCCTGCGCCGCGTCCGCGCCGCGCTCCGGCCCGGAGGCGATCTGGTCATCGTGGTGGGCGACGACGCGGCCATCCGCGGCGCGCGGCTGCCGCGCTACGCGTTCTCCGCGGTGGCCCTCACCCGCGCCACCCTCGCCGCGGGGTTCCGCCCCCGCTCCTGCGGGATCCTCTCTCGCTCGGTCGACACCCCGGTGCGCGACGAGCGCCTGGCCAACGAGGTGGTCCCCTTCGAGCGCGCCGCCCGCCTGGCGGAGACGGTCGGCAAGCGCGTCGAGGTGCCGAGCGGTCTGCTGGCGATGCACGCCCGCGCCGAGGCCGCGCCCGCCCGGCCCAAGCTCTCCATCATCATGCCGGTGTTCAACGAGGGTCGGACCTTCGAGGACACCTTCGAGCGCGTCTACGGCGCCCACGTCGCCGGGGTCGAGCGCGAGATCGTCATCGTCGAGAGCAACTCCACCGACGGCTCGCGCGAGCTGGTGCAGAAGGTCGAGCACCGCCCCGGCGTCACCGTGATCTACGAGGAGCGGCCCCAGGGCAAGGGCCACGCGGTGCGCGCCGCCATCGCCGCGTCGACCGGCGACTTCGTCCTCATCCAGGACGCGGACAGCGAGTACGACGTCGGCGACTACGACATCGTCCTCGAGCCGCTGCTCACCCTCTCGGCCACGTTCGTCCTCGGCTCCCGGCACATGGGCGGGCGCACCTGGAAGATCCGGCAGTTCGCCAACCAGCGGCTGCTGGCCTACGTGATGAACCTGGCGCACGAGTCGTTCACCGCCATCGCCAACGGCCTCTACGGCACCGAGATGCGCGACCCGACCACGATGTACAAGGTGTTCCGTCGCGACGCCTACGAGGGCATCCGCTTCACGCGCGACCGCTTCGACTTCGACTGGGAGCTCGTGTGCAAGCTGGTGCGGCGCGGGCACGTGCCCATCGAGGTGCCGGTGAACTACCGGTCGCGGTCGTACGCGGAGGGCAAGAAGGTGCGCTTCTTCCGCGACCCGCTCACCTGGCTCGAGACCATCGTCGCCAGCCGCTTCGAGCCGCTCGGCGAGGACGATCGATGAGCCTGGCGGGCAAGGTCGCCGTGGTGACCGGCGGCTCGCGCGGCATCGGCCTGGCCATCGCACGCGCCCTGGGCATGGGCGGGGCCCGGGTCGCCATCGCGTCCCGCACCGCGCGCGAGCTCGAGGAGGCCCGCGCCACCCTCGCGCAGTCGGGCATCGAGGCGCTGGCGCGGCCCACCGACGTCGCGCAGCTCGCGCAGGTGCAGGACCTGGTGGCCGAGGTCGAGCGCCGGTGGGGTCACGTCGACGTCCTGGTGAACAACGCCGGCGTGAACGGCGCCATCGGCCGCCTCGACGAGTGCGATCCCGTCGAGTGGAAGGCGGCGTTCGAGGTCAACCTGTTCGGGACGATGCACGCGTGCCGCGCCGTTCTGCCCGGCATGCGGGCGCAGCGGCGCGGCAAGATCGTGAACCTCGCCGGCGGCGGCGTGGGCGGCCCCGGCGTCGCCCCTCGCGTGAGCGCCTACGCGTCGTCGAAGGCCGCGGTGGTCCAGCTCACCGAGGCGCTGGCGCGCGAGCTCGCCGGCGACGGCATCCAGGTGAACGCCATCGCGCCGGGCGCCGTGGTGACCGAGATGACCGCGGCCGTCGTCGCCGCCGGTCCCGGCAAGGCGGGCAAGGAGCTCTACGAGCGGACGCTCGAGCAGCGCCAGAGCGGCGGCGAGCCCCCCGAGCTGGCGGCGAAGCTCGTGGCCTGGCTCGCCTCGGACGCGAGCGGCGCCCTCACCGGCAAGATGCTCAGCGCCAAGTGGGACAAGGTCGACGCCATCGACGTCGAAGCGGCCAACCGCTCGTCGCTCTTCGCCCTGCGGCGCATCGACGGCGTCCTCTTCGAAGAGGTGCGCAAGGCATGAAGGTCGGCATCATCGGCTGCGGGCTCATCGGCGGGAAGCGCGCCGACTCGCTCGGCGGCGAGCACCGCCTCGTCGCCACGTTCGACCTCGTGCCGGAGCGGGCACGGGCCCTGGCGGGCAAGCACGGCGCCGAGGCGTGCGCCAGCGCGCAGGAGCTCGTCGCGAAATCGGACGCGGTCGTGGTCGCGACCACCAACGACCAGCTCGCCCCGCTCACCGCCGTCGCCTTGCGCGCCGGCAAGCACGTCGTCGTCGAGAAGCCCGCGGCGCGCCGCGCCTCCGAGCTCGAGCCGCTGGCGAAGATGGCGCACGACCAGGGCCTGGTCTTCAAGGTGGGCTTCAACCACCGCTTCCACCCGGCGGCGCAGAAGGCGCGAGCCATCCTCGACGCGGGCGGCTGTGGCGACGTGATGTTCCTGCGCGGGCGCTACGGGCACGGCGGGCGCATCGGCTACGACAAGGAGTGGCGGGCCGATCCGGAGAAGAGCGGCGGGGGTGAGCTGATCGACCAGGGCGTCCATCTCGTCGATCTCGCGCGCTGGTTCGTCGGCACCGAGTTCCCCGACGTCCAGGGGCGCGCCGAGACGTACTTCTGGAAGATGCCCGTCGACGACAACGCCTTCCTCACCCTGGGCACGGCCGCCCGTCAGGTCGCGCACCTGCAGGTGTCCTGCACCGAGTGGAAGAACATGTTCTCCCTCGAGATCTACGCGCGTCACGCGAAGCTCCACTGGGAGGGCCTGGGCGGCAGCTACGGCCCCGAGCGCCTCTACCACTACCAGATGCGCCCCGAGATGGGGCCGCCCGACGCCGTCATCTACGAGTACCCGCCCGCCGATCGCTCGTGGTCCCTCGAGTGGGCCGACTTCGCCCGCGCCGTCGCGACCAGGACGCGCGCCTGCGGCGACGTGCAGGACGCGCTCGAGGCGCTCCGCATCGTCGACCGCATCTACGGCCGCTAGAAAGAGAGAGAGATCACGGCCAGGGCGCCAGAGGACGCCAGGGGGAAAGCAAGAAGCTCTCTACTTGGCGTCCTGGCGGTTCTCTCGAAGGGCGAACCGGTTGTCCATCAGGAAGCGCAGCGTCTCGACGACGCTCTCCTCGATGGTCTTGGTGGGGGCCCAGCCGAGGGCGCGGATGCGCGCGGTGTCGAGCAGGATCTTCGGCGAGTCGCCGGGCCAGCCGCGCTCGCCGCCGGCGTACTCGATGCGCGGCGAGACGCCCATGGTGCGCGAGATGATGCGGATGCTCTCGTCGACCTCGAGCCACTCGGTGTGCCCCAGGTTGAAGACGTTGATCGGCTCGCGCGCGCGATCGACCGCCACCAGCATCGCCGCCACGCAGTCGGCCACGTGGAGGTAGCTCTTCTTCTGCTTGCCGTTGCCGAGCACCGGCAGCCGCGTCGGATCCGCCTTCAGCTTCCGGTAGAAGTCGACCACGTGGCCGTGCGTGTAGCGGGGGCCGAGCAGCGAGACGAAGCGGAAGATCCACACCCGGAAGGCCGGCGCCGGGGCGGGCTGGGCGTACGAGGTGAGCAGCCCCTCCGCGGCCACCTTCGACGTGGCGTAGATCGACGTCTGGACGGGGAAGGGCGCGTCCTCCGGCGTGGCCGGCGGGACGGGGGGCTCGCCGTACACCGAGCCGGTCGACGAGAAGGCGATGTCGCGTACGCCGGCAACGCGCATCGACTCGAGCACGTTCTGCGTGACGACCACATTCTGGTCGACGCACTTGCGGGGCTCCTTGAAGTTGTCCTTGATGTCGGCGTTCGCCGCGAGGTGAAAGACGAAGTCGACCCCCCGCATGGCCTCGTCGACCTGCTTGCGATCGAGCAGATCGGCCTCGACCAGGCGCGCCCGCTCGTGCCGCGGCACGAACTCACGCAGGCCGGTGGAGAAGTCGTCGTAGAGGGTGACCCGGGCGCCCCGCGCCAGCACCGCGTCGGCCACGTGGCTGCCGATGAAGCCCGCGCCCCCGGTGACGAGGACGTGCTTGCCGGTCCAGTCCATCACTTCTTCTTGGGACGGTTGCGCCACGCGCTGTTGAACTCGTTGATGGTCTCGATGGTCCGCGGGTTCCACACCATCTTGCGCAGGATGGGCGGCGTGATGGTGGGGATGTGCGCGCCGGCCTCGAGCGCCTCGTTCACGTCCATCATGTGCCGCATCGAGCCCACGATGATCTTCGAGGGCAGCCCCTCGCGCTCGAGCACCTCGCGCGTCGAGGCGATGACCGGCGTCACGTCGTAGCCCATGTCGCGAACGCGGCCGCTGAAGATGCTGACGTACGTCGCGCCGGCGAGCGCCGCGAGGTAGGCCTGGTTCATCGCCATCAGGCAGGTCACGTTGGTCTTGATCCCGCGCTTGGTGAGCTGGTGCAGCACGCGCAGGCCGATCTCGCTGAAGGGGACCTTGACGCAGATGCGCTGCGGATCCCACGAGTGGTACCCCAGCGCCTCCTCGAGCATCTCCTTCTCGGTCTCCGTGGTCAGCTCGACCGAGACGTCGCCCCAGCTGACGGCGATGACCTCACGGATGCGCTCCTGCAGGTCGGCGTCGGGCGCCTCCTTGGCGATGATGAGCGGGTTGGTCGTCACGCCGGACAGCACGCCCCAGGCGAACAGGTCCTTGATCTCTTTGGGGTCCGAGCTGTCGATGAAAATCGCCATGGCGAAGCACTCCTTCGGTGCCGTTTCCCATAGCACGCGAGGCTCAGATGTGGCGCAGGATCCCTCGCGCCAGCTCGACCAGCGTCGGACCGTGGACGTCGGGCGTCAGCCCGGCCGGACCGCCGCGCAGGGGGCACAGCTCGCACCGGTTGCGCGGGAAGACGAGGGCGGTCAGGGCGGAGATCCCACGCTGGTGCGCGCCTGCGACTGCCGCAAGCCCCGGCCCGGCATGCTGACGGCTCTGTTGGCTCGCCTCGGCGCGGACGCGTCGCGATCGTGGATGATCGGGGACGGCGCGGGCGACGTGGAGGCGGGGCGCGCGGCGGGGGTGAAGACCGCCCTC
>DATBQU010000337.1:0-10569 GCA_036560665.1 Polyangiaceae bacterium | reverse complement strand
GGCGGTCGGTCGTGTTCTCGACGATGACGTTGAGCTGCTCGCCCGTCTGCGGGTTGTAGTCGCGGATGATGTCGAAGTGGCTCGAGATGGCGAACTCGGCGACGACCTGACCGGTGTCCGTCGTGCGCGCCCCGTAGTGGTCGCTGTTCTGGATGCGGTCGTAGGTCAGCCGGGCGATGAGCTTCGTCTCCTGGATCTCCCACTTGATGCGGGAGAGGGAGCCCAGGGACTGGAACATGTAGAAGCCCTGGCCGACGCCGTAGGGCTGATCGACGATCCGGTTGCCCTTGTAGAACTCGGGATCGTCCGAGGTGTCGCTCAGGCTCGGCCCGACGAAGAAGTGCTTGTCGAGCGCGTCGGCCTGGACGCGGTTGATGGGGTCCCGCGACTGCGCGCAGCCGGCGGACGATCCGAAGATGGCCCAGGTCAGCCCGATGAGACCCAAGCAGCGGAAAAACCTCGAGTGCATCCCGTCCTCCTCAAACATCCCCACGCCGACGCAGGGCGCGCTTCGCCCGTCGCCGCGCGCCCTTGCAAGTTTTCATCCGGTGCGAAAGTTACGAAAAGACAGGCACTTGGGTCGAGGCCACCCGGGCGTCGTTAGAAGCGCGACGGCAGTCGCCGTGCCCCCGTCAACCGCGGGCGGGGCGTGGCAACCGCGCTTCGACGGCCCGGGCGTGCCCCTCCAGCCCCTCGAGTCGAGCCAAGGCGCATACTGCACGTTCGTGCCGTGCCAGCGCCTCCGCCGAGTACTGGATGATCGAGGTGCGGGTCACGAAGTCGTAGACACCGAGAGGTGAGCCGAACCGCACGGCGCCGCCCGTGGGCAGCACGTGGGACGGGCCGGCCACATAGTCGCCGACGGCCTCGGGCGTCAAGGGGCCGAGGAAGGCGGCGCCCGCGCGCCGGATGCGTCCCAGGAGGGCCGGCGGGTCGACCACGTGGAGCGCCAGGTGCTCCGGGGCCAGGCGATCGGCCACCGCGGCCATGCGGTCGCGCGTCTGCACGACGAAGGCCGCGCCGTTGGCCAGGGCGGCGCGGGCAATCCCGGCGCGGGGCAGGGTCCCCAGCTGGAGCTCGATCTCGCGGGTCACGGCCTGCGCCATCAGCTCCGATGCGCACACCAGGAGCGGATAGGCCGCCTCGTCGTGCTCGGCCTGGGAAAGGAGGTCCGCCGCCACCAGGCGCGGATCGGCCTCGTCGTCGGCGACGACCAGGATCTCGCTCGGTCCGGCGATGCCGTCGATGTCGACGGCGCCGAAGACGAGCCGCTTCGCGCATGCCACGTACAGGTTCCCCGGCCCCACGATCTTGTCCACGCGCGGAACGCTCTGCGTTCCGTAGGCCAGCGCCGCGATGGCCTGGGCGCCGCCGGCGTCGACGATGGCGCTCACACCGGCCAGGTGCGCCGCGGCGTAGATGGCGTCGTCGCCCTCGTCGCCGGACAGGCCGGACAGTGGAGTGGCGAGGACGATCTCGCCCACGCCGGCGACGTGCGCCGGGACGGCAGCCATGAGGATGCTCGACGGATACCGGGCCTTGCCGCCGGGCGCGTACACCCCTGCCCGCCCCACCGGGAGCACCCGCAGCCCCAGCGTCACGCCCTCCTCCTCGTAGCGGTACCCCTCGTCGCGCTGGCGCTCGTGGAAGGACCGGATGCGGGTCGCCGCGAGCTCGAGGGCGGCGCGGGCGTCACCCGGAAGACGCGCGAGCGCGGCCGCGCCGGGAAAGTCGCGGATCACCAGCTGCGCGGCGCGCCGCCCGAAGCGCTCGTTGTACCGCTGGACGGCCGCGTCCCCTTCGGCGCGCACGGCGGCCAGGATCTCGCGCACCGCCGGCTCGACGCGCGCGAAGTCGCTCTCGCCGCGCGACTCGAGTCGCGACAGGGCCGCGTCGAAGCCCGGGGCGCCGTCGAGGAACGTGGCGAGCATGGCGCGCAGTCTGTAGCACGCGTAACGTCGGCCGCCGATGCGACGGGCCGCGACCCCGTACGGCTCCCGGGCCGTCTCCGTCTGGTGTGCCCTCCGGGCGGTCCGCGTGCCCGCCTGCGGGGCGTGGGTCTTGCTCGCGGGCATCGCCGCCGACGGCTGCTACGCCCGTCCGGCGTGCGACGGCCTGGCGCCCTGCTCGGCGCTCGCTGCCTGCCCGCGCGACGCCGCCCGCGACGCCTCGGGCCGTTGCCGTTGCGCGCCCGGCACGACGCTGGTCCTCGGCGCGTGCGTCGCCCCCTCGGTCGGCGACGCCTACTGCGGTCCGGGCGCGCACATCGCGCCGGAAGGGTGCGTGTTCCGCGAGTGCACCGCCGACGAAGCGCTGGACGTGACGGCGGGTTGCATCCCCATCGCCAGCGCGACGCAGGGGCGGGGAGGGGCGGCCTGCCCCCCGGCGGCAGCCCCGCTCGTCGAGGACTCACGGACGGCGTGCGTGCCGGCCGATGCGGCGTGCCCGCGAGGGACCCAGTGGCTGGGGGCGGCCTGTGCCCGCCCGCACGGCTGTCCGGCGGGGACGCTCGCGACGTTCGGGGCGCGCGGCGCGAACGGCGCGAACGGCGCGAACGGCGGGCGAGGGTGCCGGCCCATCGTCGTCGGCGGCGACTCGAGCGTCGTCGATCTGGGATCGTGGGCGCTGCTGGCCCTCGGGGCAGACGGTGCCCTGGGGTCCGGGGAGCTCTGCCGCCCGCTCGCCCAGCGCCCCGGCGCCTTCGGCGTGGCGCGCGGCGAGTCGCTGCCCGTGCGAATCCGTATCGGGCTGGTGGCGCCCGACCAGGACGTGACCCGGGTCGAGGCGCGCGTTCGCGCTCGCGCAGAGTCCGGGCGGGCTCTGCCGGCGTCCGCCGAGGCCCTCGTCGAGCGCGCCGTCGCCACCCTGCTCGAGCCGCTGAGGGGCCTGGGCGGCCAGACCTCCGCCTCGAGCGTGGAGGTAGAGGTGCGATGCCTCGTGAGCGTGAGCGAGTGAGGCTTGTTTCGTCCGAGATGTGCGAAACAGCGTTCGAATTCGAGACAAGGATGCTAGGTTGTACGGGCTTCGTTGCAGGCTCACTGTTCGCGCGCGAGGGTCTTTTGCCGCGGGCGAGCCATGCCCGACCATAGGTGCGAGGCGACCAGGTGGATAGCGATCTCGCGGACGCGGTGGAGGCTCTGAAGGCGGTCTTTGCCAAGCGCAAGCTGCCTTGCACGTTCGGCAAGGCGCCGCAGGCGCTGGTGGACGAGCTGCGCAAGCAGCTACGCGTCCCTTCGAGGTTCCGGAGCTTCCTCGTGGCGGCCAACCCGGAGAAGGTGGAGACGGTGACGCCGGTCGAGCGCATACGGCTCATCCCGGCCGAGGAGCTGGTGAAGGCGCAACAGCTCGTCCAGACCGCCGGCGAGGGCGGGACGCCGCCGGCGGACTGGAAGGCGGCCTGGGTCGTCATCGGCGAGAGCTCGCTGCTGGGCGACCCCTACTTCCTCGACGTGAGCAAGCCGGACCCGGAAGGGGACTGCCCCGTCTACACGGCCATGAGCGGCCAGGACCGGTGGGTCCCGACGCTGGCGGCGTCGAGCTTCGCCCAGTTCCTGCGCATCCTGTCGACGGCCATGGAGATCGCCGCCGGCTTCGGCGACGCCATCATGGACGACGAGGACGAGGACGCCTTCAGGGAGGCGCTGGGCCCCAAGGTGAAGATCATCGACGCGGCGGCGCTGCGCGCCGGGCACTGGACGTAGACTGCGGCGGCGATGACCGAGACCGCCTACGCCAGGAGCCGCTTCCGCCCCCCCGAGATCGAGCACCGCTACGGACCCAACGTCCACCTGCTGGACGATCCGCTGGCGTGGACCCTGCTCGCGCGGCTGTGCGCGCGCGACACCCAGCAGCCCGAGGTGGGGCGGCTGGTGCGCTTCCTGTACGAGAAGCTGGCGCACGCCGTCCTCGCGGCCGAGCTCCCGCGGGCTCGGCTCGACGTGCCGACGCGGATGGTGACCTCGTCGCCCCAGGCGGTGGTGCGGAGCGTGGGGATGGCGGCGCAGACGCGCGTCGTCACCGTGGGCATCGCGCGGGCGGGGACCGTGCCGTCGCAGGTGGTCTACGACCTGCTCAACGAGCTGCTCGACCCGTCGTTCGTCCGCCAGGACCACCTCTTCATGTCGCGCGCGACCGATGCGCAGGGACGCGTCACCGGCGCGACGTGGCACGACGCGAAGATCGGACGCGACGTCGAGGGCCGCATCCTGCTGTTCCCGGACCCCATGGGGGCGACGGGGTCGTCCCTGGTGAGCGCGCTCGACCACTACAAGACGAAGCTCGAGGGGACGCCGGGGCGCTGCATCACCCTGCACCTCATCGTGACGCCGGAGTACGTGCGGAACGTGCTGGCCGCGCACCCGGACACCCTCATCTACGCGCTGCGCCTCGATCGCGGGCTGAGCGCCGAGGAGGTCCTGGCCACCGTCCCGGGCACGCGCTGGAACGAGGAGCGAGGGCTCGACGACCACCAGTACATCGTGCCGGGGGCGGGCGGCGTGGGAGAGATCCTCAACAACGCCTGGGTATGATGCTGCGCGCGCCGGACCGTCACTTCCTCCGGCGCAGATTGTGGCCCTCGACCAGGGCCTCGTAGTCCGGCATCGGTTGCTCGCGCTCGTGCCAGCTCGCCCGTGCCCCCTCCGCCATCGCCGGAAGCCGCGCCACCATGGCGCGTAGCTCGTCGGACGCCGGCACCTGACCCTGCGTGAGCCAGGCATCGAGCGCCGCGCCGAGCGCCTCCTCCCGCACGCCGCGCAGGTGCCCGCGCCGCGCGAGATCGAGGTAGCTCCGCGCCAGGGCGTCGCCGTCGAAGCGGTGCTCGGTGACGAGCTCGACGGCCACGCGGAGCACGCCGTCGGGGCCGAGGCGCTCGTCCTCGTGGAGGACGAAGGCCGCCTGGAGGTAGTTGTAGAAAGGAACGACGCGCGGGCCGTAGGTCCGGAAGTCGTCCGGCGGCGTCTGCTGCTCGAGGTGGATGAGGATGCGCTCGACCACGTCGGCGTGCTCGATGGCGCGCGCCGTCTGCATCGCCTCGGCGACGACGTCCTCGTAGACGCGCCCCAGCTCCAGCACGTGGAGGAGCACGTCCTCCCCCACGCGCCCGGCCACGAAGTCGGCGTAGAGCGAGTAGACGTAGGCGTCGGCCTCGGCGTCGTCGCCGAAGAGGGTCTCGGTGCCGGCGCTGGCGGGCTCGCCGGTCTCCGCGAGCCTGGCGCGGGCGCGCAGCAGGGCCGGCAGCTTGTACCCGAGCTGGTCGCGCACGGCGCGAAACCGCAGGCGGAGCACGTTCTGGAGGTTGGGCTTGAGCGTGAAGCTGTCCCAGGTGATCCCGTCGAGGCGGAGCTTGTCCTCCAGGCGCCGGCGCATCTGCTCGGGCGAGCCGGACAGGATGTGCACGCGCACGCCCGCACGCACCATCTCGCGCAAGAGGGTCGAGGCGCCGGGGTTGGTGCGCTTCTGGTCGGGCCGTTCGAGGGCGGTCTTCACGATGTCGCGCAGCGAGTCGAACTCGGTGCGCAGGTACGTCTTGTCGAGATCCCAGCGCGCGATGTGCATGGGGGGCACGCTCACACCGCGATGGCGCGGCGCAGCGTCTCGAGCGACGAGACCAGCTCGTGGGCGCCGGAGCGCGACGCGAGCTCCAGCGCCTCGCGCAGGTAATCGCGCGCCTCCTGACGGCGGTCGCGGTCGTGCGCCACGTGCGCCAGAGCTCCGAGGACGGCCGCGCGGTCCTTGCCGCTGGGGCCGGCCACGTCGAGCGCCTCGCGGAGCACGCCCTCCGCGTCGTTGAGCTGCCCTCCGCGCACGAGCGCCTCGCCGAGCTTGCGGCTGAAGATGAGGACCGCGCGCATGGGATCGTCGAGCTCGCCCCGGAACAGCTCGCGGCGGGCGAGCTCGAGGCCGCGACGGAGCGCCATGATCGCGCCCTGATGATCGCCCCGCGCGCTGGCCAGCACGCTCACGCGCTCGAGCAGGAGCAGCGCCTGGAACGCCGTGCCGCCCCAGTACTCGTGCATGGCGCGCACCTCGATGGGCAGGTCGCGCTCGTCGCAGACGACCGCCGCGGCGGCGTGCAGCTCGCGCCGGACCGCCGCCGGGATGGTGGCGAGCGTCACCTCGCGCACCAGCGGGTGCGACGTCCTCACCCGGCCGTCGCCCACGAAGATCATTCCTGCCCGCCTGAGGAACCCGAGGGCCTCCACCAGATCGACGTCTTCGCCCAGCATGCGCGTGAGCACGGCGTCGTCGCCGTCGTCGCCCCAGACGGCCGCCGCCTGGAGGACGCGACGGGCGTCGGCGGGGAGCCGCTCGACGCGCACGGCGATCACGTCGGCGAGCCCGGGGGGTGCCACCCCGGACTCCTCGCGCAGGTATCGCAGCAGCTGCTCGAGGTAGAGGGGAACGATGGTGCGGGTGCCGATGAGCGCCGGGGAGCTCGGGCGCACCGCCTGGGCGAGCACCCTGGCCACCTCGCTGGTGGGCAGGCCGGTCAGCACCCGGGCCGCGGCGACGTCAGCCGCCCAGCCGGGATCGAAGCCCGGCGCGTAGGTGCCGATGAGCAACGCCGGAACGAGGGGTGGATCGGTGAGCGTGTCCGCGAAGGCGTTGCGGCTGGCGCCGTCGACGCAGTGCAGGTCGTCGACGACCAGCACGACCCGGTGCTCGCGCGCGCGCTCGCTGGCGCGGACGAACGACCAGCGCAGCGCCTCCGCTGCCGCGAAGCGGCGCTCGTCGGGCGACAGCGCCGCGGAGCGCTCGGAGGGCTCGTGCCCGAAGACGTCGGCCAGGCCGCGCCTGGCCTCCGGCGTGGCGGCGATCCATTCGCGCGGGCCCCCGCCGCTCTCGGGCAGCGCCGCGAGCTGGACGATGGCTCGCTTGAGCGCCCAGTAGCCGACCTCCGCCCAGGCCGGGTCGGGGCCGGTCTGGACGACGACGTCGCCGGCGGCGGCAGCCACGTCCAGGAACTCCTTCACCAGGCGCGTCTTGCCGACCCCGACGTCCCCGACGACCCGCGCACCGGTGAGCGAGCGCGCCTCGGCGCGGCGGGCCTCCAGCCAGGACAGGTCGTCCTGACGGCCGATGAACGCCAGCGGCGCCTGGCTCCTGTCGCTGCGCCCGCCTCCGGGGCGATCCGTCGCGCGCGAGGCCACCGCCGGATCGGGCTGCGTCGCCGGCCCCATCGACACGCGAGCGGGCACGGTGGTGAGGTGGGTCGAGGTCGTGGCGGCCCCGCATTCGCCGCAGAACTTCTGCGACGCCGGGTTGAGCGCGCCGCACACCGAGCAGCGGGCGGCGAGCGCCGTTGCCGCGCGCCGGCTCAGGCCATCCTCGATCGCGGTGAGCGCCGCGCCGAGGGCGGCCGAGAGCTCGTCGGCGTCCTGGAAGCGATCTTTCGGGTCCTTCGCGAGTGCCTTGAGCACGACCTGCACGAGCGGCTCGGGGATCTGGCGGTCGGGCGCGACGACGCGGGGATCGGGCGGCGGCTGCGTGAGGTGCGCGAGCACGACCTGCGTCGGCGACTCGGCCTCGAAGGGCAGACGCCCCGTCAGGAGCTGAAACAGGATGACACCCACCGCGTAGAGGTCGCTGCGGGCGTCGAGCGTGTCGCCGCGCGCCTGCTCGGGGCTCATGTACTCGGGCGTGCCGCAGACGATGCCGGGGCTGGTGATGCTCGGCTGCGTCGTGTCCGCGCGGATCTTCGCCAGGCCGAAGTCGACCACCTTGACGAAGTCGCCGCCCGACCGGACCGGCTCGAGGATGACGTTCTCCGGCTTCAGGTCGCGGTGGATGATGCTCTCGTTGTGCGCCTCGGCGAGGGCGGCGAGGGTCTGCCGCAGCACGTCGACGATGCGCCGGAAGGGCAAGGGCCCGTCCTCGTAGGTCACGCGCGCCAGATCGCGGCCGCGCAGGAACTCCATGACCAGATAGAGCTGTCCGTCCGGCGACTTGCCGAAGTCGATGATGCCGACCGAGTGCGGGTGATTCAGCCGGCTGGCGGCGCGCGCTTCGGTGATGAATCGCGCAGCCGCGTTCTCCTCGCCTACCAGGTGGGGGTGGATGATCTTGACGGCGACGGTGCGACCCAGAGTGGTCTGCTCGGCGCGGTAGACGCGCCCCATGCCTCCGATGCCGACCAGCTCGAGGATGAGGTAGCCGCCGGGCAGGCTCCGGCCGATGAGCGGATCGTCGGGGTTGGAAGCCACCTTCCCAACGGGAAACCCGCACGACGGGCAGAACTTGTGCGCGTCGTCGCAAGAGCTGCCGCACTGGGGACACGACCGCATGGAGAGCTTCCGCAACATCGCCCTGGAGGGGCCTCTCAAAGGGTATCACGGCCGAGATTTCGCGTCGCAACGGCTCGCTGGCGTACGATGCTCACGTGGCCAAGCGGA
This sequence comes from Polyangiaceae bacterium, assembly GCA_036560665.1. Taxonomy (GTDB): domain Bacteria; phylum Myxococcota_A; class Polyangia; order Polyangiales; family Polyangiaceae; genus Palsa-1150. The sequence continues at coordinate 2,176 of DATBQU010000337.1, read as the reverse complement.
TCGGCGAGCTGCTGGTCGATGGAGGCGTCCTTTCGCAGTCGCAGCTCGAGCAGGCGCTCTTCGCGCAGCGCAAGGACGGGCGCAAGCTCGGGCAGCTCCTGATCGAGCTCGGGCTGGTCAGCGAAGTGCAGCTGACCCAGACCCTGTCTCGACAGCTGAGCGTGGCGTGGGTCTCGCTGTACCACGTGGATTTCTCGCGCTCGCTCCTGAACCTGGTCCCGCGCGACCTGGCGGAGAAGTACTGCCTCGTGCCCATCTTCGTGCGGCGGGTGCGAAAGCAGGGGGAAACGCTGTACGTGGCGATGGACGACCCGACCAACGAGGCGGCCATCGAGGAGGTGGCGAGGGCGTCCTCGCTCCCCGTGAAGCCGATGATCGCGTGCCCGAGCGACATCCGCGCGGCCATTCGCGTGTACTACCTCGGAGAGGCGCTCCCCTCGCCGCCCGCAGCGGCGTCCTCGGCGACGCAGCTCGGCGCCAGGACGGCTGGGGTCCCTCCGGCGCCGCCTCCCCTTCCGGACCGAGGGCGTAGCCGCCCGGACATCCCGCCCTCCGAGGTGGCCGCCGCCGCCGCAAGTCGTCCCGCCGCCGGCGAAGAGAGCCCCGGCGATGCGCCGGAAATCCGCGCGGAAGAGAAGGTGATCGTCGCTCCGCGGCGCAGCCGGCCGCGCATGATCTCGCTGACGCTCCTCGATGGCACGACCATCTCGCTGCCGGCGCCCCCCAAGAAGGGTCCCTCCCGCCCGGACCTCCAGGAGTCGGCGCAGACGCCCTCCACGCCTCCCACCCCCGGCGAGGAGTTCAGCGATCAGCTCACGGCGCGCGATCTCGTGAGCGCCCTGCGCGCCGTTGCGCACGGGGCGGACGCGAGCGAGATCCTGGGAGCGGAGCCGCGCTGGGAGGCGATGTTCTCGGCGCTGCTGTCGATCCTCCTCAAGAAGGGGCTCATCGCCGACTGGGAGTTCGTCGAGGAGTTCCGGAAGGTCTAGAGCCGCCTACCTGGCGGCGCCTTCGGCCCGCATCGCGGCGATCGTCGCCTCGTCGATCCCGGCTTCGCGCAGGATGGCGTCGGTGTGCTCGCCCTGGCGTGGCGGCGGCTCGTGCGTCGACTCGCGCGGCGTCAGCGGCGTGCGCAGCTGCCCGATGCGCCCCCAGGGGGAGTCCATCTCGAAGAAGACCCCGCGCGCTCGAAGGTGCTCGTCGGCGCGCAGCTCGTCGGGCTCGAGCACGGGCTCGAGACAGCAGTCGTGTCGACGGGCGAACGCTTCCCACTCGGCGCGGGTGCGCGCGGCAAAGATGGCCCGGAGCTTCTCCTCGAGCGCGTCCTGGTGGGGGCCCGGCACGAGCGCGGAGAAGTCGCTCTCCAGCCCCACCCCGGCGCAGAACGCCAGCCAGAACTTGGGCTCGAGCGCGCCGAGGGTGACGTACTTGCCGTCCTTGGTGGCGTAGGTCCCGTAGAGCGCCAGCGCACCGGTCAACGCCTCGTCGCCGCGTCTGGGCGTCTGGCCGGCGAGGAGCTGGCCGATGGTCGCGACGGCAAAGCCCATCGAGGCCTCGACCATCGCCACGTCGATGACGGAGCCCTTGCCCGTCCGTCCGCGCTCCTGCAGCGCCGCGAGGATCCCGATGACGCTCCAGAGCCCACCGCCCACGTCGGCGAGCTGGAACCCCGGAACCTGCGGCGGCGCCCCGGGGGGGCCCTGCATTCCGAGCACGCCCGCGCGCGCGAGGTAGTTGATGTCGTGCCCGGCGCGACCCGACAGCGGTCCGTCCTGGCCGTACCCGGTCAGGGCGCAGACGACCAGCCGGGGGTTCTTGGCCAGCAGCGTGGCGTGACCCAGCCCCAGCCGATCGAGCACTCCGGGGCGGAACTGCTCGAAGAGCACGTCGTAGTGCTCGATCAGGCGAAGCAGCGCCGCCCGCGCGCTCTCCTTCTTCAGGTCGAGGCACGCGCTGCGCTTGTTGCGGTTGAGCGCCAGGAAGAGGCCGGAGGTGTCGCCGACCAGCGGCGGCGTCAAGCGAAGGTAGTCGCCTCCACCGGTGTCCTCGAGCTTGTCGACACGCGCGCCGAGATCGGCGAGCACCAGGGACGCGAACGGCCCGGGCAGCAGCCGGCTCAGGTCGAGGACCTTGATGCCGGCGAGCGCTCCGGTCACTTGAACGAGAAGAGCTTCTG
>DATBQU010000336.1:0-7230 GCA_036560665.1 Polyangiaceae bacterium | reverse complement strand
GCCCGAACAACGAGGTCACCGCGGGCGAGGGGATGACCCTCAAGGTCACGGTGACCAACAAGGGGCCGACGACCCTCTACCGCCTGTTCGGCACGACGAAGAGCGAAGATCCGCTGCTCGACAACAAGGAGTTCATCTTCGGCAGGCTCGAGCCGGGCAAGTCGCGCACGGCCATCGCGCCGGCTGGCTGGTGCGACTTCAAGGGGCACAAGGTGGGGTCCACCGTGCAGCCCTCGAAGGACACGCCGCGGGAATGCCTGGTGCCGAAGGACGCGCTGATGCGAGCGGACGGAGTGAAGGTGCACTTCGAGGAGGCGCGCGGGCACGCGCCGGCGGACGCGGAGCTGCGCGCGACGGTGAGGTCGCTCGACCGTCCGGTGTTCGCCTACTCCTACGAGATCATCGACAACCGCCGCGGCAACGGCGACGGCCGCGTCCAGAAGGGCGAAGGCGTGTCGATGTACCTGACGGTGAAGAACGTCGGCAAGGGCAAGAGCTACGAGACGCAGGCCAACCTGCGGAACCTGTCCGGCGAGGGCCTGCTCCTGCACGACGGTCGCTTCGACCTGTCGAACATGATGCCGGGTGACACCAGGCGCGTGGCGTTCACCTTCGACGTGGAGTCGGCGCTCCAGGATCCGGAGGCGAAGGTGAACCTCCAGATCCGGGACGAGGACCTGCGCGAAGAGGTCGACGAGAAGGTGCGGATCCCCATCCAGGAGCCGACGCCCGTGGCGGCCTCGGGCGGCGTCCAGCGCGCGAAGGCCACGGGGGCCGACCTGATGAACGAGCCGGACGCGGCGGGCCGGGTGTTCGCGCGGCTGCCGGCGGGCACGGCGGCGGCGGTGGTGGGCACGGCGAGCGGGTACGTCAAGCTGTCGCTCGGCGAGGGTCGGTTCGCGTTTGCGAGGGCCACGGACATGGAGTCCGGCGGTTCGCCGCAGGCGCAGGTGGCGCTGGAGGACGCGATGGCTCATGCGCCGCCGGCCCTGGAGATCCCGCAGCCGCAGCTGTCGACGCGCGACCCGCACACCCTGGTGCACGGGGCCGCCAACGACGACGCGCGTCTGCTCGACGCGTACATCTTCGTCGGCTCGCGCAAGGTGTTCTACCGCTCGAACAGGAACGGCACCGACCCGAAGCGCATGACCTTCGACGCGGATCTTCCGCTTCGGCCCGGGGTGAACGTGGTGACCGTCGTGGCCCGGGAGAACCCCGACACGACGACCCACCGGACGTTCATCGTCCGCCGCGACGGCGCGAACGGTGAGCTCCTGCCCACCCCGAAGACGGACGACGAGCTGAGCGAGACGACGGGCGGCGAGGACGACTGACGGGGATCGGGGCTACCCTGCCCCGACGATGACTGTTCGCCTGCACGTCAACGTCGACCACGTCGCCACGCTGCGTAACGCGCGGGGGACTTCGTACCCCGATCCCGTTCGCGCGGCGGAGGAGTGCCTGGCGGCGGGCGCCGACGGGATCACCGCGCACCTTCGCGAGGATCGGCGGCACATCCTCGACGCCGACGTCGAGCGGCTGCGGGCTGCTCTGACGGCGGCCAGGAAGACGTTCAACCTGGAGATGGCGGCGACCGACGAGATGGTCGCGATCGCCACGCGGGTGAGGCCCGACGTGTGCACCCTGGTTCCGGAGCGCCGGGAAGAGCGGACGACCGAAGGGGGGCTCGACGTGATCGGGGGAGGGGCCGAGCTGGCGCGCCGAGTGGACACGCTGGTCGGCGCCGGGATCAAGGTCAGCCTGTTCATCGCCGCGGACGACGCGCAGATCGAGCGCTCGCTCGCGGCGGGCGCGTCGCAGATCGAGCTTCACACCGGGGAATACGCGCACGGTAAGGCGGGGGAGCTCGAGAGGCTCGCGGAGGGATCGAGGCGGGCCAGCGGGCTCGGCCTGGAGGTCGCGGCGGGGCACGGCCTCACGCAGGGCAACGTCCCTCCGCTGGTCGCCATCCCCGAGGTCGCCGAGCTCAACATCGGGCACGCGGTGGTCGCCGATGCCGTGTTCGTCGGGATGGGGGAGGCCGTCCGCGCCTACCAGATCGCCATCGCGCGCGGCGTCATCGCGAGGGTCAAGACGGGCTAGGATGGCGCCGTGACGCCCGTCCTCTCCCGCGCGCAGATGCGCGCCTTCGACAAGCACGCCATCGAGGTCTGCTCCACACCGAGCCTGGTCCTGATGGAGAACGCGGGGCGCGGCGCGACGGACGTGCTGGTGCGCGAGCTGCTCGAGGGTGACGCGGGGGGGGCGCCCGTCGTGGTGGTGTGCGGCACCGGGAACAACGGCGGCGACGGGCTGGTCGTGGCGCGGCACCTGCTGGTCCGGGGCGCGGCGCCGGCGGTCTTCCTCGTGGGCGACGCGAAGAAGGTGTCGCCCGACGCCGGCGCGAACCTCGCCGCGTGGCGCGGGCTCGGCGGGCAGGTGCACGAGGTCTCCGGCGGCCAGGACGCACCCCGGTTCGCGGAGGCGATGGAGGAGGCCGAGGTCGTGGTCGACGCCCTCTTCGGCACCGGCCTCGATCGCCCCATCGAGGGGTTCTTCGCCGACGTCGTGCGCGCCATGAACGCCGCCGGCGCCCCGCGATTCGCCGTCGATCTCCCCTCCGGGCTCGACGCGGACACCGGCGGCGTCCTCGGCGTGGCCGTCGAGGCCCGGGCCACCGTGACCTTCGCGCACCACAAGCTCGGGCTCCTCACGCCGGGCGGCGCGCGTCTCGCTGGTCGCATCCACGTGGTCGACATCGGAGTCCCCGGCGCTCTGGTCGCCCACGTGGGCGGTTCGGCGCAGCTCCTCGAGGCGGCGGACGCGAAGCCGTGGCTCGCCCCTCGCGCGCCCGGTGCCCACAAGAACAGCGCGGGTCACGTGGTCGTGGTGGCGGGCTCGCCCGGGAAGATCGGCGCGCCCCAGCTCGTCGCTCGCGGGGCGATGCGCGCGGGGGCCGGTCTGGCCACCATCGCCACCTGGCCGGAGGCGGCGACGGCCATCGAGGGGCACGCGCTCGAGGCGATGACCGCCCGCATCGACGCGGCCAGGCCGGGCGAGAGCCTCGACGCCATCCTGGCGAACAAGCAGGCGGTGGCGATCGGCCCCGGCCTCGGGCTGGGGGACGACGCGCGCACGGCGGTGGAGTACGTGCTCGCCTCCTGGCACGGGCCTGTCGTCGTCGACGCCGACGCGCTGACCATGTTCGCCGGCCGTCCCAGCGTGTTCATGGCTGCGGCCCACGCCATCCTGACCCCGCACCCGGGCGAGCTGGCGCGGCTGCTCGGCAAGACGTCGGCCGAGGTCGAGGCCGACCGCTTCCATGCGGCGCGCGAGCTCGTCGCCGCCACCGGGGCGGTCGTCGTCCTCAAGGGGGCGCACACCATCATCGCCTCGCCCGACGCTCGACTGGCGGTGAGCCCGGTCGCGTGCCCGGCGCTGGCCACGGCCGGCTCCGGCGACGTGCTGGGAGGGATCGTCGCGGCGATGGCGTGCTCGCTCGCACCCTTCGAGGCCGCGTGCGCCGGAGTCCTGCTGCACGCGCTGGCGGGGGAGGCGTGGTCGCGTGCCCACGGCGGCGCCGATCGGGGCATGCTCGCCTCGGAGATCGCCGACATCCTCCCCCAGGTCCTCGCCGCCCGCGCGGGGGCGTAGGCCGCGGAACACAGCGTTTGGACGTCGGGACACGCGCCCGCCGGGCGAGGCGCACTTTCCCCAGCGCTTCCGGGGGGGTCGCCGCTGGCATCCGCCTTGCGGAAGAGGTGTCGCAATCGCCACGGAGGACCCGATGCCCGCCCCCGCCCCCGCTTCCGCCCGCCACCCCATTCCTTGCGCTCCGCCTCATCCCAAGCGCGCGGCCGTCGTCGCGCGCGACGCCCGCGAGCTGCACGCCGGCCTGGTGGAGCTGATGCCGGAGCTGCGCGCTCGCGCCGTGCGCCTCTGCGGCGGCGACCGCGCCGGTGCCGACGACGTCGTTCAGGACTCCATCGAGCGGGCGCTGCGCTTCGCCGATCAGTACGAGCGGGGGACCAACCTGCGCGCCTGGGCGTTCCAGATCCTCTTCAGCGTCTTCGTCACCCGTTGGCGCCGGCGCCGCCGCGAGCGCAACGCGCTCGAGAACCTCGGCAGCGATCCCTGCGCCTGGACGGTGCCGGCCGGCTTCACGCCGCCCGACGCGGGGCCGGGCGCCTTGACGCGCTCGACCCGCCTCAAGCTCGACGCGCTGCCGGAGGGGTTCCGAGCGGTGGTGGTGATGGTGGATCTCGAGCAGCGCTCGTACCGCGATGCAGCGCGGGAGCTCGGCGTTCCCGTGGGGACCGTGATGAGCCGTCTGCACCGAGCGCGCAAGCTGCTGGCGGCGCAGATGGCCGAGGAGCGCGAGGCGGCGTGACGGGGCGTCAGCCCCTCGGCCTCCACGGGATGTCCTCGACGCCGGCCACGACGTTGGCGCGGCGCGCCATGGCGAAGAGGAGATCGCTCAGGCGGTTCAGGTACACGAGGACGTCGTTCCGCGGGGCCTCGTCCACGACGAGCACCGCGCGCTCCGCTCGCCGGCACACGGTGCGGGCCACGTGAAGCGCCGCCGCCTGGGGAGAGCCGCCGGGCAGCACGAAGCTCTTGAGGGGCGGACAGGCCGCGTCCGTCTCGTCGATGGCCTGCTCGAGGCGCGCGATGTCGGGGGGGCCGAGGAGCGTCATCCCGAGCTTTGCCTCCTTGCCGGGGACGCACGCGAGCTCGGCGCCGAGCGTGAAGAGGTCGACCTGCACGTGCTCGAGCACGGCGTCGATGGCCGGGTCGAGCCGTGTGGCGCGCGCGACGCCGATGGCGGCGTTGGTCTCGTCGACCGTGCCGTACGCCTCGACGCGCTTGCTCGCCTTGGGGACGCGACCGCCGCCGAAGAGCCCCGTGGTGCCGTCGTCTCCCGTCTTGGTGTAGAGCTTCATCGCGCGCGAACTGTCGCGCGCGCGGACGGGCGGTGCAAGGGCGCGTCGGCCGGGGCGGAGCGTCAGGCGCGGTGCAGCGCGGCCGACCGGGACTGCGCCTGCGTCGAGGTGTACTCCCGGTAGAAGTCGAGCGCCGCCTTGACGTAGTCGGCGCCCTCCTTCCAGGTGTCGTGCATGGCGTCGGCGGCGTCCTTGGCGTGAGCCGCCGCGTTCTTGTGGAGGGTGGCGTCGGCGTCGTCGTTCGCCGCGTCGGCACCCCTGCCGGTAGCGACGACCTTGGCCGCGCCGCCGGCCATCAGGCCGACGCCCTTGGTGGCGTCGCCTCCCACCGCGCCCACGCCCTGCGCCGCCATTCCGGCGCCCTCGATCAGTCCCTCGACGCGCAGGTCGTCGGCCTTCTGCCGCATGGCGGCGATCTCCGCGTCCTGCTCGTGGACCTCCGCGGCCTCGCAGGCGTCGCGCGCCGCCCGGGCGCTCCGACGCTGCGCCTGGCCGGACTCGACCGCCAGCGCCGCCAGCTCGGCGCCCGGATCGCCCGAGAGCGCCAGCGCGTCGAGCGGGTCGGGCAGGGGAGGCGGGCCGGCGTCCGGCACCGTGGTGGAGGTGCTCGCCGGCGTCGGGGGCACGAGAGGGATGGTCGCCGCGTGAACCTGACCGATGCCCATGACTCAACCTCGCAGTGAAATGGACGCCGCGGAGACGGTCGTCTGGTCGTTGGTCTGCATTGCGGTCTGCGCCGCCTGCATCGTCCGCTGCTGCGTCTTGTCGCCGTCCGCGAGCTCGTCGAGCATCCAGCCGACCACCCGATTGATGCGCTCGCCCTGCTGCCGGGCGTGCTCGGCGCTCGCGCCGGCGTCCTGGACGCGGGCCGCGAACTCGGCGTTCCGCACGTGGGCTGCCCCGGCCGTGATCTGCGCGCCGCCGGCGACCCCGGACGCCGCGGCGCCCACAGCCCCTCCCGCGGAGGCCAGGCCGGCGGTGCACCCGGTCGCCGCGCCGGCCAGCTCCATTCCTGCGCCCACGTACTGCGACGCGCCCTTGCCCAGCACGCCGTCGAGGCACCGGGTCGCGGAGACCGCGGCGCCGCCGGCCGACAGGAGGAGCGCCACGCCCACGATGGCCGCGCTGCCCGCGCCTGCGGTGGCGACGGTGAGCGCCACCGAGCCGACGACCGCCGCGACCTTGGCGACCGCGGTCGCGCCCTTCTCGAGGTCGCTCCAGAACGCGGGGCTGTCCACCGCGTTCTTCGCGTCGCGCACACCGTCGTCGACGGCGCTCGCGAGCCGACCGGTGGCGACGTCCTTCGCCACGTCGCCGACCAGGCGGCCGACGCACGAGAAGAACCCGTCGCCCTGGTCGGCCTCGTTCCTGCGCTGCTCCTCGATCGCGGCCTTCTGGTCGGCGACCGCCTTCTCGTGGAGGTTCTGCTGCTCGACCACCCGGCTCTCGCCCGCCTTCATGCCGAGCTGCCGCTGCCGCGAGAGCTCGGCGTAGAGCGCGGACATGGCGTCGTTCAGCGTCGCCCCGCTCAGCGCCTGCGCCTCCGGCAAGAGGCCCGGCTGCACCGCGTCGGCCGGCGGCGGTGAGGTCACGACCACCGCCGCCGCCGCTCCGGTCGCCGCCCCCGCGACCCGCCCGCTCACGGTCGCCCCCGCTCGGCGGCGACGAGGATGCGCAGGTCGTCGTCGTGGAGCCGCTCGGCGATGCGCGCGGCCTCGGCGAGCGCGTTCCGGGCTTCCTCCAGCATCCCGCGCGCTCGGAGCAGCCGGGCCCGGGCGAGCTCGCACCGCGGCGCGCTCCCCGTGAGCGTCGCCCCGGCGACGTAGAGCTCGAGCGCGATGTCGTTCTGGTCCTGGGCCTCGTGGCAGGCCCCGAGCGCGAGCCAGCCTCGCTCGTCATCCGGCGCGATGTGGATCATGGCGCGGAAGACGGTCAGGGCGTGCACGATGCGCTGCTGCGAGTACAGCCAGTGCCCGGTGGCGTACAGGGCCTCGATGGCGCCGGGCGACGGCTGCGGGATGGCGTGGGCGAGCGGCATGGCGTGCCTCCGGTCAGTGCCCGATGTTCTCGGCGATCTTGTTGAGCTGATCGCCGAGCGACTGGACGAGGTTGGTGGTGAGCTGGATCGCCGTCTGCCTCTGGGACATCAGCGACTGCAGCTTGATCATCTGGAGCTCGGAGCCCTGGTTGATGGTGCTCTGGACGTCCGACAGCTCCTGGATCCAGCCCTTCACGTCGGTGGCGCCGTCGACCACGTTGGCGACTACGCCGCCGCCGAGAGCCTCGA
>DATBQU010000335.1:0-30553 GCA_036560665.1 Polyangiaceae bacterium | reverse complement strand
AAGCGCTACATCACCCGCGCGAAGAACCTCGATCACAGGGCGCAGGGGCTGGTGCTCCTGGCGCAGGCCCAGATCAAGACGGGCGACGAGCGCGGCGCCGAAGCCTCGCTCGACGAGGCGGTGAACCTCGGCAAGCGTCGGGCGCGCGAGCTCGGGGCCGAAGGAAAGTTCGCCGCGGCGCACGCTCGCTACATGCAGGGCGAGCGGGTGCTCGCCAGGTTCGAGCAGATCCAGATCCAGGGGGACGTGAAGCAGCTCAAGGCACGCCTGAAGCAGAAGACCGATCTGCTCAAGGACGCGGCCAAGGTGTTCCTCGATTGCGTGTCGATGGGGGTCGCCGAGTGGACCACGGCGGCGCTCTTCCAGATCGGGCACGTGTACGAGGCGTTCGCCAAGTCGCTGCGCGACTCGCCTCCTCCGGCCGAGGTGAAGACCGACGATCAGAAGGCCGAGTACCAGTCGCAGATCGAGGAGTTCGCCGTCCCCATGGAGGAGCGCAGCCTCGACGCCTACGAGAACGGCTGGAAGAAGGCGACCGACCTCGGCATCTACAACCAGTGGACGGCGAAGATGCGCGAGGCGCTCGGTCGCCTCAACAGCGAGCTCTATCCGCCGTTCAAGGAGACCGGCTTCGAGGTGCGCTCGCAGGGGCCGCTGCCGCTGCCGGCGCTCATCGACGCGCCGAACCGGGCCGTCGCCGCCGCCGTACCGCCCGCGGGGAAGAAGTGAGGCGGGTCGGGCTCGCGTGCCTGCTCGCGCTCGCGGCGTGTGGCGGGGGCAAGGGCGCCGCCCCCCGGACCGCGACGACGGTGCAGCTTCCGCCCGCCAATCCGATCGCCGTGGGCAAGATGGTGCAGGGGGTCCAGGCCGCCAAGGATGGTCAGCGCGATCGCGCCGTGTCCCTGCTGCGCGAGGCGATCGGGATCGACGCCAACCTCTGGGAGGCACGCTACGATCTGGGGGTGGTCCTGGCCGGCGCCGGGGATCTGGCGGGCGCCGAGGAGCAGCTCGCGTCGGCGGCGAAGCTCGCGCCCGATTCGCAGGAGGTGGCGGTCGCGCTGGCGGAGGTGCGACGCCGCCGGGGCGAGCACAAGCTCGCGGCCGAGGGTCTCGCCGACTTCGTGCACGACCATCCCAACGCCGTCGACGCCCGGACCCTCTTCGTGGCGGCGCTCCGCGAGAGCGGTCAGATCGACAAGGCCATCGCCGAGGCGCGCGAGGTCCTGGTGCGCAAGCCTGCCGACGCCACGGCGCTGGCGGAGCTGGCGCTGTCGCACCTGGCCAAGGGCGAGAAGGAGGCGGCCGCGCTCCTGGCCAAGCAGGCGCTCGACGCCAGCCCCAACAGTGCGGTGGCGCACCGGGCGACGGGGCTGCTCGACCTCGCCAACGGCGACGACGCCGAGGCGTTCGCCGAGTTCCGACGGGCGGCGCAGGCCGATCCGCACGACACGACGTCGCGCGTGAACATGGGCGTCGTGCTCCTGCGCGCGGGCGCCTACGCCAAGGCCGAGGAGCAGTACCGCGAGATCCTCAAGGTCTCGCCGGACGACGTCGAAGCGCAGGTGGGGCTCGCCGCCGCGCTTCGCGGCGAGGCGGACGCGCAGCACCCGCAGAAGCTCGAAGAGGCGCGCGCGCTGCTCGACAAGGCGCTCGCGGCGGATCCCCACGACACCAGCGCGCTCTTCAACCTCGGCGTGCTCTACGCCGACTTCCTGAAGAGACCAGCCGACGCGGCGCCCCTCTTCAAGCGCTTCCTCTCGGACGCACCGGGCGACCACCCGCTCCGCGCCGAGGCCGAGCGCTACGTGTCCGCGGCCTCCGCCAACGCCCCGCCTCCCGCACCCTCGCCCGCACCTGCACCACCTGCGCCCACGCCGCCGCCGAAGAGGTGACGAGGCTCCGCCGGTCGAGGAACGCGAGATGCACCGTCTCGCGTAGGACTCGGCATGAAGCTCCTCTTCGCGGCCGCGCTGGCGTCGTGTGCGATGGGATGCGCCATGACGCCCCCGCACCTGTCGCTCGCCGCCAAGCTGCGCATCGAGGACGAGACGACGCTCTGGGACGTTCGCGCGGGCCGCGCACGGCCGGGAGACGCCAACGTACGCGTCCTCTCGCGCGACGGGCTCTGCTCCGGGGTGCTCATCGGCGACGCGCTGGTGCTGACGGCGCAGCACTGCGTCACGGCGAGCGAGCCGGGCGCGGTCCGGGTGGAGCTCGGCGGCGACTACCTGCCGTGGGGGCGGGCGGGGGTGGTCGCCGTGGTCGGCTGCCCGGGCTGGGACTCGGACGCGGGGCGGGACGTCGCGGTGCTCGTGCTCGAACGACGCGTACCGGCCGACGTGCCCCGCTACGAGCCGCGCCTCGGCGCGCCGGTGCGCGACGGGGAGCGCGTCCGGGTGGTGGGTTTCGGCACCGGCAGCGACGTGTGGGAGCTGCCCGGCACGGGCGGCTGGGCGCTCCAGAGCGCGCGAAGCGCCCGGGACGGTGAGACCACGCTCGTGCTGGGCGATCGCTTCTACCTGAGCGCGCGGGCCCAGCACGGGGACTCGGGCGGCGCCGTCCTCTCGCTCGAGGACGGAGACGTGGTGGGCGTCCTCTCCGAGAAGCAGGAACGTGCCACGGGCGACGACGACGACGGGATGTCGGTCCTGGCGGCGGGCCTCGCACCCTGTGCCGGCGCCATCGCCCGTGCGCGGGCGCTCGCCCCGTGATCGCGCGCCAGGCGGGGGCGAGCCGCGCTACACTGAAGGCGATGGCGTTGTGCCCCGAGGCCCGGCCGCCCAAGGCGGCGCGACGCGCGCGTGTCGTCACCCTGGTGCTGGCAGCTCCCGCGATCGTCGCGCTCGTCGCGCAGGTGGCCGACGCGCAGCCGCGCAGGCCGCCCGCCGCACCTCCGAGAGCGCACGCGCCCGCCCGGCCCGCTCCCCCCGGCCCCAGGAAGCCGGCCGCGGCCTCCGACGCGGGCGCGCCGGCGTCGAGCGTGGCGGCGCCCATGGCCGCCGGAACGGCCTACGTGCCGCCCGGGTCGGCCACGCCCGTCGACGCGGGGGTGGTCGAGAGCAAGACGCTCGACGGCGGCACGCATGTCTTCAAGTTCAGCGAGCTCGACATCGAAGGGCGCCTGAAGAGCCCGCAGCTCGTCTACTTCCTCCGCCGGGTGCGGGCGGAGTTCGCCGCGGGGGATCTCGGTCACCGCACCTTCATGCGCGAGATGTCCGAGACCCGGAAGGAGTCGAGCTTCTGATGGCCACCGCCGCTCCCGCGCTCGCCGCACCCACCGCTCCGCTGCTGCGCGTCGCCGCGGCCTGGGGCACGACCATCGTCGGCGTCCGCATGCTCGAGCGCGGGCAGGACTGCATCCTCGGCGAGGTGCCCGGTGCGCTCGCCCCCATGCCCGACGGGCTCGGCGCTCCGGCCGCTCCGCTTCGCGCCATCGCCGGCGGCTGGGAGCTCGACGCGCGCGGCGCCGTCAGCGGCGTGCTCATCCTGCGTGGCCGCGAGGAGAACCTGCTCGGGGTGGCCCGCACCGGCGCGCCGGTCCCGGTCCTGCCCGGCGACTACGGCCTCGTCCAGTACGGCCTCTTCTCCATCTTCTTCCAGTACACGGCGGCCGCGCAGCCGCTGCAGAGCCGGAGCTCGCTCGAACCCCTGGTCGCGCTCTCGCTCTTCTCGAGCGGCGTGCTGCACCTCGGCATCATCGGCCTGCTCATCGTCAACTGGACGCCGCCCGAGTACCAGCTGCCCCCGGAGCTGGTGAGCCCGGAGGACTACGCCGCGCGCTTCGGCCTGAAGCGCGTGCTGCCGGAGATGGAGCCGGCGTCGGCGGCGAAGGACGACAAGGCGGGCGGCGGTCAGGGCGTCAAGGACCCGGGCGCCAAGGACCCCAAGAAGCAAGGCGGCGGACAGAAGATCGTCGGCAAGGAAGGCAAGGCCGGTCTCAACGGCAAGGAAGACCACAGCGAGATCCCCGGCGAGATCAAGCCCGTCACCAACTACGGCGGCCTGAGCGAGGCGCTCGCCGACACCGGCACCGACATCAAGAAGACCCTCGCCGAGATCCAGACCGTGAGCGAGGCCCTGGGCGGGCTCAACTCCAACAACGTCGTCCTCGGGAGCGGACCGGGGACCGGGCTGCACGGCGCGGGCTCGGGCGGCGGCGGCACCGGCGCCGGCGTGATGTTCGGCTCGGGCACCATGAACACCGGCTGGGGCCCCGGCACCGGCGGCGGCTTCGGCTCCGGCACGGGCGGCCCGGGAGGTCGAGGGACCGGCGGCTTCGGCAGCGGCGGCACCGGCGGCGGCACCGGCGGCGGGAACGGCCCGGGCAACGGAGCGGGCAACGGGCCCGGCGAGCACGGCCTCGCCGGCGGCGGCGGCGGGGGCGCGGCGCATGGTGGCCTCAACCCCGAGCAGATCCGACGCGTCGTCATCGCCCATCGCGGCGCGCTGCAGGCCTGCTACGAGATCGAGGCGCAGAAGGATCCCACGCTCAAGGGCGGCGTCACCGTCTCGTGGACCATCGACGCCAGCGGCGGCGTCACCAGCGCGGGCCTGGCCGGCTCGACCATCCACAACCCGCGCGTCGAGGGGTGCGTGCTGCGTCAGGTGCGTACCTGGCACTTCCCCTCCAGCGACGGCGTCTCGCAGGCGACCTTCCCCTTCTCCTTCGGCATCGGGCGCTGAGGCCGCGCTACGCTCGCCCGCGCCATGCGCGCCTGGCTCCGTCTGCCCGTCGTCCTCGCGCTCGCCGCGTGTGCTCCTCCGGCTCCGCTCGCCCCCGTGGCGAGCACGCCCCCGCGACCGCCCGACGGCGACCAGCCCCTGCACCCGAGCCCCTACGACGCGCGCGCCGACGCGGCGCCCGACACGGAGCTGCTCCGCGCGCTGGCGCGGACGCGCAACTTCCACCTCGGCTCCCCGGCGCAAGCCGCGCTCACGCCCGACGCGCGCTCGGTCCTCTTCCTCCGCTCGGCGGCGAGCGATCCCAGGCAGTCGCTCTTCGAGATGGACGTGGCGACCGGGAGCGTGCGCGAGCTGGTGTCTCCCGCCGCGCTCCTCTCCGGCCCCGAGACGCTGTCGCCGGAGGAGCGCGTGCGGCGCGAGCGGATGCGCGTGCGTGCCACCGGCCTGACCTCGCTCGAGCTGAGCACCGACGGCAAGAGGGCGATGGTGACCCTGTCCGGCCGCGTGTTCCTGGTCGACCGGGCGACGGGCCAGCCCCGCGAGCTGGCGACCGGCGAGGGCGCCGCCATCGATCCGCACCTGTCGCCCGACGGCGCGCGCGTGGCCTACGTCCGCGACGACGATCTCTTCGTCGTCCCGGCGGCCGGCGGGCGCGAGGTGCGCCTCACGCGCGGCGGCACCGAGCGCCTGACCCACGGCCTGGCCGAGTTCGTCGCCGAGGAGGAGCTCGATCGCCACCGCGGCTTCTGGTGGTCGCCCGACGGGGCGCGGCTGCTCTACGAGGAGGCCGACACCTCGAAGGTGGACGTGCTCACCATCGCCGACGCCGCCCACCCCGAGCAGCCCGCGCAGCGCATCGCCTACCCGCGCCCCGGGCGCGCGAACGCCGACGTGCGCTTCGGCCTCGTCGCCTCGTCCGGCGGCGCGACCACCTGGGTGCAGTGGGACCGGGCGCGCTTCCCTTACGTGGCCCAGGCCTCGTGGCCGCGGGGCGGTCCCCCCGTCCTCTACGTGCTTGACCGCCTGCAGCGCACCGGGCAGCTCCTCGCCGTCGAGCCCGGGAGCGGCAAGACGACGCTGCTCGTCGAGGAGCGGGACGAGGCCTGGCTCGACGTCGACCCGTCGGTGCCGCGCTGGCTGGCCGACGGCAAGGGCTTCGTGTGGTCCAGCGAGCGCTCCGGCGAGTGGCAGCTCGAGCTGAGGGACGCGACCGGCAAGCTCGTGCGCGAGCTCCTGCCGAAGGGCTCCGGGTACGTCGAGCTGTCGGACGTCGACGAGAAGAAGCGCACGGCGGTGGTCGTCGCCAGCGCCGATCCGACGGCGGCCGCGCCCTGGCTGGTCTCGCTCGACGCCGCCGCGCCGCCGAGGCGGCTCGGGGCGGAGGCAGGGGTCGCCTCCGCCGTCTTCGGCGAGTCGCACGACGCGTACGTGGCCGCCGAGGCGACCCTCGCCGCCATGCCCCGCGCCGTGGTGAGGTCGGTGGACGGCGCCGGCGGCCGCGAGATCCCCTCCGTCGCGGAGTCGCCGTCGGCCATGCCGGGCGTCGAGCTGGCCGAGGTCGGCCCCGACCGGGTGCGCGTGGCCGTGGTGAGGCCGCGCGGGTTCCGCCCCGACCACCGCTACGCCGTCATCGACGCGGCCTACGGCGGGCCGCACGTGGTCGTGGTCACCCAGAGCGCGCTCGGCTTCCTGCGCGCCCAGTGGATGGCCGACGCGACCGGCGCCATCGTGGTCGCCATCGACGCGCGAGGCACCCCGCGCCGCGGACGCGAGTGGGAGCGGGCGCTCGACCGGAAGCTCGGCAGCGTCCCGCTCGAGGGTCACGTGGCCGCGCTCCGGGAGCTGGGCGCGCGCTACCACGAGATGGATCTGTCGCGCGTGGGCGTCTACGGCTGGTCGTTCGGCGGCTACTTCGCGGCGCTCGCCGTGCTGGCGCGGCCCGACGTGTACCGCGTGGGCGTCGCGGGCGCCCCCCCCGCCGACTGGCGCGACTACGACACCGCCTACACCGAGCGCTACCTGGGCCTGCCCGAGGACAGCGCGGCGGCCTACGACGCGGCGTCGCTGCTCACCTACGCGGCGAGGCCCGCCGCGCCCGACGCGGCGAGGCCGCTGCTCGTCGTCCACGGGACCGCCGACGACAACGTGTGGTTCCTCAACGGCATCAAGCTGGCCGACGCCCTCGAGCGCGGCCATCGCCCCTTCGAGTTCGTCCCGCTGGCCGGCACCAGCCACATGCTCCTCGACCCGACCCTGAGCGAGGACGTGTGGCTACGCGCCGCGGAGGTGCTCCGCGCCGGCCTCCGCGAGCCGTCCTCCCCTCAGTGAGGCTTGAACTGCAGGTGCGGCGGGGGCGGCGGCGGCGGAGGAGGAGGAGGAGGAGGGTGGCCCGTCTTCGAGCCCGACGTCGGCGGCACGCACTGCCCGTTGGCCGGACGCGAGTCGTCCGGACAGAGGGTCGCGCACTGCCCGGTCACCGAGTCGACCAGCTGGTCCTCTCCGCAATCGTCGTCGGTCAGCGCGTTGGGGTTGCTCGGCGGCGGCGGCGGCGCGCTGCCGTTGACGACCACCACCTTGTACGCGTGCTTGATGAAGCCCTTGACCATGGCCTCGGAGATGTACGCGTAGCCGCCGTCGCCCCAGGTGGGGCCCCAGCTGTTGTGCACCAGGAACTGCCGCGTCCCGTTCTTGTGGCGGTAGCCGGCGAAGAGCACGGCGTGCCCCCCGTCGATGCTCTGGTTGTTCCAGTCGGAGATGGTGTCGCCCACCGGGTTCATCCACGAGTTGCCGATGTTCATCGAGAACCACACGTCCGCGCCCGTGGCCAGCATGGCGGCGATGGTGTCCGGATCGTTCTGGATCTCGTCGTACTCGCTCACCTGCCACTGGCCCTGCCCGTCGGCCGCCTTGATCTGCGACTGGACCTTGGCGTCCGACGACGCGCCGCCGGGCGTGACGGGCGGGCTGTACGGGCCGCAGTCGCCCCCGCCGCCGGTGTCCATCTCGCACGCCTCGCGCTCGTCGTACGGCCAGTTCGCCCACAGCGTGATCGGCTTCTTCACCGTCGCGTCGCCGGCGCTGGCCATCGCGGGGTAGCCGTAGTGCGACCAGATGTGGATCGACGACATCGTGTCCGGCGCGTTCTGCCGGCGGATGCCGTTGTCCATCGCGCTCGACAGCGAGAACGCCGTGCAGCACCCCACCTGCCCCTGGTCCTTGATGGGCCCCTCGGTCCCGTCCTTGCGGTGATCCACCGCGTCGGGCAGGGCGGCGCCGACGTTGCTGCCGCCCGCGTGCTGCGGCCCCCCGACGGCGGCGTCGAGGCGCAGGCCGCCCGCCATCATCAGGTGCATCTTGCGCTGCGAGGGGGGCTTGGCCGAGGCGATGGCCCCGTGGACGTTGCAGTCGAGGTGGATCCAGTGCCCGCTTGCGATCTGCCGCGGCCCGCACTGGCGGCCCGGCTTGAGCCGCAGCATCATCGCCTGCAGACCCTTCGTGTCGAGGTGCGAGGCCCCCGCGTTGTCGAGCGGAGCCGGGTGCACCAGGCGGAACGAGATGCTGCGCATCGGGATCGTCCCGGGCTTCGCCGGAGCGCCGGCCTGGGGCGGCGGGTTGCCCGGGGCCGGGTTCACGGCGGGCGGCGGGTTTCCCGGCGCAGGCGGGGGCGGCGGCGGATGGGCCGCGGCGACGTTCCCCGGCGGCGGGGGCGGGGGCGGCGCGCCCGCGGTGGGCCCGCTGCCCACGTGCACCTCGCACGCGCCCAGCAGGACGACGAAACCGACCGCACCTCCGACCCGATGCAACTTCATGCGCTTCTCCTCGACTCCTGTGACGAAGGGGGAACCGGCTCGTCGTTCGACGAGACAGGGGCCGTCCGTATTCGTTCCGATCGCCCGCGTCTCCGCCGGCACGAGCCTGCGGGACGCTGGGACGGAATCCTCAGCGAATTCGCCCCGGAAAGATAGCCGAGAACGCCGCTTGCCGCGCCTCGCTCCAGCGTGGCATCTTCCCCGTCCCCGTGCGCACGGCGAGACGGCACAAGGTGGCCCTCGTGGGCCTGGGCACGATGGGCCTGCGGCACGCCCGCGTCCTCGCGGGGCTGCCCGAGCGCTTCGAGGTCGTCGGCGCCTACGATCTGCGCGCCGAGACGCGCGCCCCGGCGGGCGTCGCGCGCCTGCCCGGCGAGACCGAGGCCTTCGCGCGGGCCGACGTCGTCGTCGTCGCCACCCCCATCGGCGCGCACGCCGGGAGCGTCACCCGCGCCCTCGCCGCGGGGCGGCACGTGCTGGTCGAGAAGCCGCTGTGCGCGACCGCCGCCGACGCGCGGGCGCTGGCCGCGGCCGCCGTCCGCGGCGGCGTGCGCCTCTTCGTGGGGCACTCCGAGCGCTTCAACCCCGTCGTGCGCACGCTGGCCAGGCTGGTCGGCGCCGCGCGGGGCGAGCACGCGCTCGCCGTCGATCTGCGGCGGGTCGGCCCCTCCCGGCCCACCGACGTCGGGGTCCTCGTCAACCTGGGCGTGCACGACCTCGACCTCGCCGCCTACCTTTGCGGCGGAGAGGTGGTCCTGCACTCCGCGCTCGGCGACGACGATCGCGCCCACGTCCTCTTTCGCACCACCCACGGGGCGGTGGGGCACCTGCACGTCGACCGGACCGTCCCCGAGCGGCGCCGCTCCATCGCGCTGGCGACCACGAGCTGGATCTACGAGGGCGACCTCCTCGCGCACCGCCTGGTGCGCTGCGCCCGCGCCACCGGCGCGCGCACCGACGTCCCGCTCCCCCTCGAGGAGCCGCTGGTCGCCCAGGCGGTCGCCCTGGCCGACGCGCTCGACGGGGCCGCGCCCCGCGAGATCGCCACGGCCATCGACGGCGCCCGCGCCGTCGCCCTGGCCGAGAGCGCGGAGACGCTCTGCGCCGCGCGCGCTGCCGAAAACTTGTCGGCGCTCTCGCACCCCTGATACCCGGGGATCCATGCCCCGCTCGGACCCGGAGCGCTTCCGTCCGCTCTTGCGCGCCGGTGGCGCGCGCTTCTCGCGCGAGGCCGCGCAGCGCCCCATCCTGGTCTTCGAGGACGTCTACAAGTCCTACCGCCAGGGCGCGCCGGTCCTGCGCGGCATGAGCCTGGTCATCGAGCGCGGCGAGTTCGTCTTCGTCACCGGTCCCAGCGGCTCGGGCAAGTCCACCCTGCTGCGCATGCTCTACCGCGCGGAGACGGTCGACGACGGCCGCATCCTCTTCCTGGGGCGCGACGTGGCGCGCCTGCGCGACGACGCGGTGCCCTTCCTCCGCCGCAACCTCGGCATCGTCTTCCAGGACTTCAAGCTGGTGGCGCCCTGGAGCGTCTACGAGAACGTCGCCGTGGCCCTGGAGGTGCTGGGGCTGCCGCAGCGCCTCATCCGCGCCCGCGTCGGCGAGGCGCTCGAGCGCGTGGGCCTGGCCGGTCGCGGCGAGGACCCGGCGGGCGTGCTCTCCGGCGGCGAGCAGCAGCGCGTCGCCATCGCCCGCGCCATCGTCGGCGAGCCGGCCCTCATCCTGGCCGACGAGCCCACCGGCAACCTCGACCCGCAGCTCGCCATCGACGTCCTGGGCCTGTTCGAGGAGATCAACGAGAGCGGCACCACCGTGCTCTTCGCCACGCACGACCGCACGCTGCTCGAGGTGCGCTCGCGCCGCATCGTCGTGCTCGACGAGGGCAAGGCCATCGACGTGCCCGACGGGATCGCCACCGACGAGTACGACAACCGACTGCCGCTCTGACAGGGAGGACACGCCGCCATGCTTTCGCTCTCGACGACGCGACGCGCACGCCGCGGGATGGTGCGCGAGTGGCGCCTGCACGCGCTCAGCGTCTTCTCGCTGGCCGTGGCCTTCGTCTGCCTCGGCGCGGCCCTGCTGGTCGTCACCAACCTGCGCGCCGTCGAGCAGCGCTGGGCCCACGCCGGACGCGCCTCGGTGTACCTCAAGGACGGCGCGACGCAGGACGAGATCGACGCGCTCCGCTCCGCGCTCGCGCGCGTCCACGGCGTCACCGGCGTGCACTACGTGTCGAGCGGCGACGCCCGCGTCGAGTTCGGGCAGAAGGAGCTCGACGGCAACGGCGCCCTGGCCGGGCTGCCGGTCGAGGCCTTCCCGGCGTCGATCGAGCTCGACGTGGCCTCGGACATGCCCGACGCGGAGCTGGCGGACATGGTCGCCAAGATGCGCGAGCTTCCGTCGGTCGACGACGTGGAGACCTACCAGTCGTGGACCGAGCGCCTGGCGCGCCTGGTCAGCGGCGGCGTGGCGGCGTCGGCCCTGCTGGCGCTGGTCGTCCTCACCGCGGTCCTGGCCGTGGTCGGCTCCACCATGCGCCTCGCGCTCCAGCGGCGGCGCGCCGAGGTCGAGGTCCTCAAGCTCGTCGGCGCCACCGACGCCTTCGTGAAGAACCCCTTCGTCGTCGAGGGCAGCGTGCAGGGCGCGCTCGGCGCGGCGGGGGCCATCGCCCTGCTGGCGGTGCTCTTCTTCCTCGTGCGCGGGCGCCTCGACGGCGAGCTGGCGTCGCTGGTCGGCGTCGAGCCCACCTTCCTGCCCTGGCAGGTGGCGCTGGGCATGGTGGCGCTGGGGGCGATGCTGGGCGCGACCGCCGCGCTGGCGAGCCTGCGCAAGCTGGTGGCCGTATGAAGAGCGCGCGCCTCGCCGCCGTCGTCGTCGCGGCCGTGTCGGCGTTCGTCGCCACCGGCCACGCGTCGCCGACGACGGCCGCGCCGCTGCCCACCGAGCCGGCGCTGGCCCTGGCCGCGCTCGACCGGCGCATCGCCGACCTCGACGCGGAGGAGCAGTCCGACAAGCAGGAGCTGACGCGCCTGGGCGGGCGCGTGGCGGGCAACCATGCGCGCGTGCTCATGCGCGGCAAGGCGTTCTACAAGCTGACGCGGGCGGGCCTGCTGCCGGTCGGGGGCGGCTTCGGCGCGCTGGTGACCCACGCCATGCGCGTCGAGCGCGCGCGCCGCGTGCTGGCCGGCGACGTGGCGGAGGAGAGCCACCTGCGCTCGCGCGCGGCGGACCTGGCGCGCGAGCTCGAGCGCGTGGCGCGCGACCGGGTGTCGCTGGCGAGCCAGCGCACGGCGATGGACGCGGCGCGTCTGGCCATGCAGGACGAGCAGCGCCGCACCGCGGCGTTCGACAAGGCCTTCGAGTCGTCCACCGGCGGCAGCGGCGACTACGTGGCCGTCTACGGCGGCAGCGGCCAGGCCCCCGACTCGCCCGCCGCCGGCTTCGCCAGCGCGCGCGGCCGCCTGCTCTTCCCGGTGGTGGGCCGCGCCGAGGTGCGCGCGGCGCACCGCGAGGGCACCGACGGTCCCGGCCTGGAGATCCACGCGCCGGTGGGCACCGTGGTGCGCGCCGTCTTCGCCGGTCGCGTGTCGTTCGCCGATCGCTACGGCCCCTACGGGCGCATCGTCATCCTCGACCACGGCGACCACTACTACTCGGTGAGCGGCGACCTCGACGAGGTCGACGTCAAGATCGGCCAGGACGTCGGCGCCGGCGAGCGCATCGGCACCGTCGGCGACGACGGCCAGGGCCCCATGGTCTACTTCGAGGTCCGCCACGGCTCGCAGACCGTCGCGCCGGGCGCCTGGCTGGGCCTCTGACCCCACCCCCCTGGCCCCCCGCCCCGCAAGCAGGGCGGGGGGGGACGTGACGGCGTAGCGCGCACGATCGCTCACGCTCCCCTCGCCCTGCTCGCGGGGCGAGGGGCCGGGGGAGTGGGGTAGACTCCCTGGTGCGATGTGCATCCCCGTCGACTCGATGCTGTGGGCGCTCGTCGCGCGCATCCGGGACCAGGGGTACATGGCGAGCGAGGCGGATCTGCGGGCGCTGCTCGGCAGCGGCTGCTCGCGCGAGCGGGCGCGCGAGGTGCTCGCGGGCGAGGCGGCGCGGCACGGCGGGCGGCCGTTCGCGCAGGCGCTCGCGGCGCTCGGGCGCATCTAGAAGGGGTCTAGCAAGAGCCGGTTTTTCCTCGCCTTCTGTGGCGCAGCCGCCGTCTTCGGTGGCGCAGGCATTGGCATCGGCACCGCAGGCGTCGTCTTCTGTGCCGCAGGCATCGGCATCGGCACCGCAGGCGTCGTCTTCTGTGCCGCAGCCGCTCGCTGCCCCGAGAAAACAAGGCGCGTCTCCTTCGCGGCATTTCAGGCGCCCCTTGCCTGCTCCCGCCGGACAGGCGGTACCCAAGCCCAATGAGGCTGGCCGTGCCGCGCGACGACTCCGCCGTCGAGAAGCGGGTGCCGATCGTGCCCGAGTCGGTGAGACGGCTGGTGGCGAAGAAGATCGAGGTCTGCGTCGAGTCGGGGGCGGGGGGGCGCGCCCGCATCGGCGACGACGAGTACGGCGCCGCGGGGGCGACGGTGGAGCCGACGCGCGCGGCCCTGCTGGCCGGGGCCGACGCGGTGGTGCGCCTGCGCGTCCCCACCGTGCGCGAGATCGAGGAGATGAAGGAGGGGGCCACCCTGGTCTCGCCGCTGTATCCGCTGCTCCAGCCGGAGCTCGTGCGCGCGCTCGCGGCGCGGAAGATGACCTCGATCGCGCTCGACCTCGTGCCGCGCACCACGGTGGCGCAGATGATGGACGTGCTCTCGTCGCAGGCGACGGTGGCCGGCTACTGCGCGGTGCTCATGGCGGCCAACGAGCTGCCGCGCTTCTTTCCCATGCTGATGACCGCGGCGGGGACCATCGCCCCGGCGCGCGTGCTCGTCCTCGGCGCCGGCGTGGCGGGGCTCACCGCCATCGGCACGGCGCGGCGCCTGGGCGCGGTGGTGGAGGCCTTCGACGTGCGCAAGGCGGTCAAGGAGCAGGTGGAGAGCCTGGGCGCGAAGTTCGTCGAGGTGGACGCGGCCGAGGACGCGCAGACCGCCGGCGGGTACGCGAAGGAGACGAGCGAGGAGTACAAGCGCAAGCAGGCCGACGCGCTGGCGCGCCACGTGAAGGGGGCCGACGTGGTCATCACCACGGCGCTCATCCCCGGCCGGCGGGCGCCGCTGCTGGTGACCGAGGACATGGTGCGGTCGATGAAGGCGGGCTCGGTGATCGTCGACCTCGCCGCCGAGCAGCAGGGCAACTGCGCGCTGACCGAGGCCGGCAAGGTGGTCGAGCGGCACGGCGTCACCATCGTGGGCGTCCTCGATCTGCCGGGCCGCCTGGCGGTGCACGCCAGCCAGATGTTCTCGCGCAACGTGGAGAAGCTCCTGCTGCACGTGGTGCGGCAGGGCGCGTGGAGGCTCGATCCCGCCGACGAGATCGTGGCCGGCGCGCTGGTGACGATGGGCGGCGACGTGGTGCACCCCCGGGTCAAGGAGCGGATGGCATGAGCGAAGACGTCGTCCTGTCGCTGTACGTCTTCGCCCTGGCGACCTTCGTGGGGACGCAGGTCATCGCGCGCGTGCCGCCGCTGCTGCACACGCCGCTCATGAGCGGGACCAACGCCATCAGCGGCATCTCGCTGGTGGGATCGCTGGTCGCCGCGGGCGCGCGCCACGACGGGGTGAGCACGCTGCTCGGCTTCGTCGCGGTGTGCGCCGCGACCACCAACGTGGTCGGCGGCTTCATGATCACCGACCGCATGCTGCGCATGTTCAGGGCCAAGCGCACGGGAGCCGGCAAGTGAGCCCCCTCTTGTCGCTGGCGTACCTGGCCTCGTCGATCCTCTTCATCCTCTGCCTGCGCGGCCTGGGCTCGCCGGAGACGGCGCGGCGCGGGGTCCTGCTGGGCGAGGTGGGGATGCTGGTGGCGGTGGTGGCGACGCTGCTGCACCGCGAGATCGTCAGCTACGAGTGGATCGTGGGGGGCCTGCTGGTCGGCTCCGCCCTCGGCACGGCGATCTCGCTGCGCATCCCGATGACGAAGATGCCGGAGCGGATCGCCTTCAGCCACGCCTTCGGCGGTCTGGCGACGGCGCTGGTCGGCGTGGCCGCGTTCCTCCGCAGCGGCGGTCACGTCGGGCGCTTCGAGATGGGCGCCCTGGCGTTCGAGGTGTTCCTGGGGTCGCTCACCTTCACCGGGAGCCTGATGGCGTTCGGCAAGCTGCGGGGTCTGCTGCCGGGGGCGCCGACCACCTTCCGCGGGCAGAACGTGGTCAACGCCGGCCTCTTCGTGGGCGCGCTGGGGCTGCTGGCGGCGCAGGCGGCGGAGCCAGGGGGCCACCCGGGCCTGCTCGCCGCGACGTGCGGCCTCGGCCTCGCGCTGGGGGTGACGGCGATCCTGCCCATCGGGGGCGCGGACATGCCGGTCGTCATCTCGCTGCTCAACTCGTACGCCGGGCTGGCGGCGGCGGCGACCGGGTTCGCGCTGAAGAGCAACATCCTCGTCATCTGCGGGGCGCTCGACGGCTCGTCGGGGCTGCTGCTGTCGCTGGTGATGAGCCGCGCCATGAACCGCTCGTTCTCGAACGTCCTCTTCGGGGCCTTCGGCAAGCCAGGGCAGCCCGAGCAGGCGCCGGCCGGCGGCGGCTCGTCGCGCGCCTTCAACGAGGCGTCGATCGAGGACGCGGCGGAGGTGCTCAAGGCGGCGCAGAACGTCATCGTGGTGCCCGGCTACGGGATGGCGGTGTCGCAGGCGCAGCACGCGGTGCGCGATCTGGCGGCCTTCCTCCAGACGCGCGGCGTGGACGTGAAGTACGCCATCCACCCGGTGGCGGGGCGCATGCCGGGCCACATGAACGTGCTCCTGGCGGAGGCCAACGTGCCCTACGACGACCTCTACGATCTCGACATGATCAACGACGACTTCGCGCGCACCGACGCGGTGCTGGTGGTCGGCGCCAACGACGTGGTCAACCCCGGCGCCAAGAACAGCCCGGGCAGCCCCATCTACGGGATGCCGGTGTTCAACGTGGAGCAGTCGCGCTCGGTCATCGTGCTCAAGCGCAGCATGAGCCCGGGCTTCAGCGGCATGGAGAACGAGCTCTTCTTCCTCGGCAACACCATGATGGTGCTGGGCGACGCCAAGAAGACGCTGCTCGGCCTGGCGGGCGCCGTGAAGCAGTGACTACTCCGCCTTCACGTGGCACTGGTAGCAGCTGAAGCCGGTGTGCGACTCCATGTCGAAGGCCTTCACGCCGAGCAGGCGCGCCGTCTCGGGGACGATCACCGACTGCATGAAGCGCAGGGCCCTGGGGTTCTTGTCGGCCAGCGCCTGGAAGCCCTCGCGCCCGCCGTGGACGCGGGGCAGATCCGGGTTGGGCATCTTGAAGGAGCCGTTGGCGGCGCTGTAGCCGTGGCAGGTCTTGCACGCGAACTCGCCGTAGCGGGTGGCGTCGTACTCCACGAAGAGCGCCTTCTCGGGGCCGAGGACGGCGGCCTTCATGTAGGCCAGCTTCTGGTCGTGGGTGTAGGTCACCCATTCGCCCGGGCCGGGGGGCGCCACGGCGGCTCCGGGGGGCGGAGCGGGCGCCGGCGGAGGGGCGGGCGGGGGGCTGGCCGCGCCGCAGGCCACGGGCGCCGCGAGGGCGGCGAGCAGGGTCAGCACGGCACGGAGGGGCGCGGACAGTCGATCGTGAGCATGGCAACGATCCATGGCGTATCTCCTTGAAACGCCACGGTGCGCGCGCCTCGATCCGGGGGCCGCAGCGCGCCGACCACCCGTCGCGCTCGAGCGACGAGTCGTGGGCCGCGCGCGACGGATCGTCGGCGGCGCCGCGGCCGGGGGCGGTCCGCGCGCTACCATGCCCGTGATGGAAGCCGCCTCCCGCGACGACCGGCGCCGGCGCCTGGCGGCGATCGTCGCCGCCTCGTTCGTGCCGGGGCTGATCGACGCCACGCACGCGCTGGCGCGCGGCGCGCGTGTCGAGCCTTCCTACTTCGTCTTCGAGACCGCGGGCACGCTGGGCCTGCTGGCGGTGCTCACGGTGACCTTCGACCGCTGCATGCGGCGGCGCGTCGCGGTGGCGCCCCTGTTCGCCGTGATGACGGTGGCGGGGGTGGCGCTCGGCGTCGCGGTGGGCTTCGCGGGATGGGCCCTCGGCGGCGCGCTCGACCTGCCCCTGGTCGCCCCGCCGCACCGGAGCGCGGTGGTGGTGGCCCGCATGGGCGCCATCGAAGGCGTGCTCGGCCTCGGTCTGTGGGCCATGGCGGTCTTCCTGCCCTTCGCGGTGCGCGACGCGCAGGCCCGCGCCGTCGAGGCCGAGCGCCTCCGCGCCTCCGCGGAGCTGGCCCGTCTGCGCGCCAACCTCCAGCCGCACTTCCTGTTCAACACGCTCAGCACGGTGGCGGGCCTGGTGGGCGAGGATCCGCGCGAGGCGCGGAAGCTCATCGGCGCGCTGGGCGATCTGCTGCGCGACTCGCTGGCGGAGGCCGACGAGATGCAGACGCTGGAGGACGAGGTGAGCTGGCTGAAGCGCTACGCCGGCATCCTCGAGACGCGCCACCGCGGCTCGCTCGTCTTCCGCTGGGACATCGACGAGGCCACGCGCTCGGTGCGCATCCCGCGGCTCCTGCTCCAGCCGCTGCTGGAGAACGCGGTGAAGCACGGCGCGCTGCGCCGGCCCGAGGGCGGCGAGGTGGCGGTACGGACCACGCTCGACGCCGGCGGGCAGGGGCGCGTGACGTGCATCGTCGAGGACAACGGCCCCGGCCCGGCGTCGCGCGCCACGCGGCCCGGGGCGCTCGGCATCCACATGGTCACGCGCCGGCTCGCGCTGCGGTACGCGGGCGCCGCGGCCTTCCGCCTGGAGAGCGGCGGGGGACGGACGCGGTCCATCGTGGAGATCCCGGCGGAGGCCGCGTCGTGAGGCTGCGCGCGCTGGTGGTCGAGGACGAGTGGGCGACGCGCAACTACCTGGTCGAGCTGCTCCAGGGCGCGGGGGCCACCGACGTCGTCGGCGCGGTGGCCAGCGCCGACGGCGCGCGGCAGGTCCTCGGGTCGCCGGCGGGCGAGGGCGGCGTGGACGTGGCCTTCGTCGACGTGCAGCTGGTGGGCAGCGATCGCGACGACGAAGGGCTCGCCCTGGTGCGCGAGCACGCGAAGCGGCCCGGCGCGCCGATGTTCGTCCTGGCCACGGCGTTCCGGGAGCACGCGATCGAGGCGTTCGACCTGGGCGTGGTCGACTACCTGCTCAAGCCGTTCACCGAGGAGCGCGTGGCGCAGTGCGTGGGGCGCGTGCGTGCCCGGCGGCCGGCGCCCGCCACGACGGGGGCGGCGTCGCCTCCGCGCCTGGTGGCACGGCGAAAGCGCGCCCTGGTCTTCCTGCGTCTCGACGAGGTGTGGGCCTTCGAGGCGGCGGAGCGCCTGGCGTACGTCCACACCACGCGCGGGCGCTTCGACGTGGATCTGTCGCTGTCGGCCGTCGAGGCGTCGATCGGCCGGACGCTGCTGCGCGTGCACCGCAACTGGCTGGTGAACGCCGACTACGTGAAGGAGCTCGAGGGCTACGGGAGCGAGACCGAGCTGCTGGTCGGTCCGCCGGGCGACGAGCAGGCGGGCGTGCGCGTCCCGGTGGCGCGCGAGCGGGCGCTGGCCGTGCGCGAAGCCCTGCTGGGCAGCGCGACGGGCATCCGCGCGCGGTGACCGCCGCCCGATCCCCGGCAGCCGCCCGCGCCGTGCGCGCTATCGTGCGCGGATGCACTGGCTCTTCCTGCGCGGTCTGTCGCGCGAGGCGCGACACTGGGGGGCATTCCCGGGGGTGTTCGCCCGGCACGTCCCGGGCGCGCGCGTGCACTGCCTCGATCTGCCGGGCGCGGGCACCGAGCGCGAACGCGCGTCGCCCGGCACCGTCGAGTCGATCGCCGCCGACGTGCGCGGGCGCTGGCTCGCGCTCCGCGAGGAGCACGCCGGGCCCTGGGCGCTGCTCGGGATGTCGCTGGGGGGCATGGTGGCGATGGCCTGGTGCTCCCTCCACCCCGGGGACTTCTCGCGCCTCGTGCTGGCCAGCACCAGCGCCGGCGACCTGAGCCCGCCGTGGCGGCGCTTCGATCCGCGCATCGTCCCGGCGGCGCTGCGCGCGCTCGTCGAGCGCCGCCCGGCCCGCCGCGAGGAGCGGATCCTGTCCTTCACCACCCGCCTCCTCGCCGATCGCGCGGGCGTCGCCGCCGAGTGGGCGCGCTACCCGCCGATGGCGCGCCGGAACGTGCTGCGCCAGCTCCACGCCGCGCGCCGGTTCCACGCGCCGTCGCGCCTCGAGGTGCCCACGCTCGTGCTCGCGGGCGGTCGCGATCCGCTGGCGGATCCCTCGTGCTCGCGCCTGCTGTCGACGCACCTGGGGGCGCCGTTCGCCGTGCACCCCCGGGCGGGCCACGAGCTCGCGCTCGACGCGCCGGAGTGGTTCGCCGACGAGGTCGCCGCCTGGCTGAGGTGAGCTAGGCGCGCGCCGGCGCCGGGTGCAGGCCGAAGCCGATGGCCGCCGCCGCCACGCCGTCGGCGAGGCCGAAGGTCGCGAAGAGCGCGAGCAGCCCCATGGCGCTCGCGTCGGGGAAGGTCAGCAGCGTCAGCCCGAAGCCGATGGAGACGGTGCCGGCCAGCATGAAGCCGATCGGGCGCGAGACGGCGGTCCAGACGCGCGAGCCGAAGACGAGCTCGAGCCCGCCGGAGGCGAGGGCCCAGGCGCCCATGAGGAGCGTCAGCGCGACGTCGGGCATGCCCGGGCGGGCGAGTGCGAGCGCCCCCACGGCGAGGCCCAGGAGGCCGCGGACGACGTAGGTGCTGACCTTGGCCTCGCGGACGCGGAAGACGAAGCCGAGCGCCGCCGCGCCGTCGATGATCGCGTACGCGCCGAAGGCCGTGGCCAGCATGGCCATCGACGGCGGCCCGGGCACGTAGACCATCAGCAGCACCAGCGCGAGCCCCAGACCGGCCAGGCCGCGCACGACGAGCATCCACCAGTGACGTTCGAGGTTGTTCATTGCGCCGGCACTCCCGTGCAACGCCGTGGCCAACCGCAATATCGCGGGGTTCCGTCGCTCCGACGCGCGACTCGGGCGCGCATTCTGCGTCGCGCGCAATTCGCGCGCTCCGGCGGGGCTCGGCGGGTTGACAGGCGCGGGGCCTTCGCGGCAAAGCACGCGGGCCATGCCGAAGTCGCTCGCGCTCGTCGCCGCCCTCGCGCTCCCGGTCTTCGCCCTGGCGTGCGGCTCGGGCGGCGGAGCGCCGTCCGCGCAGGGGCAGGACGCGGGGGACGACGCGGGCGACGACTCGGCCGCCGTCGACGCGGGCCCCGAGGCCTCCGACGCCGCCCCCGACGTGGACAAGTCGGCGGCGTGTGCGTCGACCTTCGGCTCGGCGCTCACGGCGTCGTTCGGCCGCCTGGACGGGACGGTCCTGGCCGTCCTGCCCCCGAACGATCAGAAGTGCGCGCTGCCGAACTCGACGCACATGATCATCCAGGTGCAGATGGGCGGCGCGGCCTACCGCATGGTGGTCGACGTGCTGTCGACCATCGGCAACCCCGACGTCTTCTTCGACGAGATCGACGCGCCGCTCGCGGGAGGCGCGTGGGCCGAGGGGTGGCACCCCGGCACGGCGCTCGACTACGTCTCGACGCTGGCCGTGCACTCGGGCGCGTTCGTGCCGATGCACCAGGCCGATCTCGTCGCCAAGATCACGTCGGAGATCGACCTCGGCGCTCGCATCTCGGTCTTCGCCACGAGCGGGGGCGCGGCCAGCGAACCCGACAGCGCGCACCTCGTGCACCGCAACACACCGGACGCGGACGGCGCCATCGTCGTCGCTCCCGACTCCGCTCTCCCGCACTACATGCTGCTTCGCTTCGGCGAGCAGACGTTCTGATCGGGTCGAGCAGCGCGCTTGCCTCGCGTTGAGGCAAAACGCGACCGCGATCGCGGCCACGGCCCCTGGACCGTCCGATGCAACGAGGAGTGCGTCGAAAGGATCGGTCATGCACATTGCCGCGCCCGCATCGGTTGCCACTGGCCTCGCCGCGATGCTGGCGCTGGTCGCGCTCCTCGGAGGTGCGGCGTGCTCCTCGACCGACGTCGGCGCGCCCGGGAGCGGCGAGTCGCGCAGGGGTCCTTCGGTGGGCGCGAATCCGCCGGTCCGGGGCACGCTCCCGTCCGATCCCAAGGCCGCCTGCAAGCCCGAGACGCCGCCCATCGTGTGCGACCTCCTGCGCTACCGCCTGAGGGCCAACGACCCGGGCCCGCTGACCCAGTACGCGCCGGACTGCCTCGATCTGCCCGAGTACGTGTCGGGAATGTGCACGACCTACGCGATCGACCCGGCGAGCTACGCGCCGGGCACGTGGGCGCTCTGCTGCTTCTCGGAAGACGCCGGAACGGCGCAGGTCCCGTAGCGCGCCGCCCCGGGGACGGAAAGCGCCCGCTAAATCAGCGAGCACGATTCTCGAACGTTCCTGGGGTGCTCGCTGATTTACTCCGGCCCTCGACGTGCTTCGCACGTCGTCGCCGGAGCGATGGTCTCGCGGGGTGCTGCGCCCCCCCCTCGTCGCTTCGCTCCGAGCCTCCCCCGCAGGCGATGCGGGGGAGGACTCCGGCGCGCAGCGCGGGAGGGGGTGCGCAGCACCCCACGCGAACGACACTCCGAGGACGACGGGCAAAGCCCGTCGGAACCTCGGAGCTGAATCACGGGTGCGTGCCGCTTTGATCGAGGATCACGAACCGTGATTCAGAAGCTCGCCCGCAGCATCGCACCGCCGCCGCCTGCCATGGGCGCGGGCGCCACCACGACGCCCGTCGTCGGCTGCGGCTTCGGCGCGGTCACGTACAGGACGATCCCCGCCGCGAGCAGCACACCACCCGCCACGAAGGCGATGTTGGAGATGGTCGCCGTCCGCTCGTCGTCCTTGCGCTGCGACAGCCCGTCGGTGGTGCAGTGGTCGGTGGGGTCGCACGGTCCGTTGTTCGACTGATCGAGCTTGATCTTGGCGATGACGCCGAACACCGAGCCCACGCCGATGCCGACGATGCCGAGCGCGCCGATGCCGAGGCCGACGTAGCGCCGCGTGGTGCGGCCGCTGTCGTCCGGCTGCGC
The DNA here is from genome assembly GCA_036560665.1 of Polyangiaceae bacterium. Taxonomy (GTDB): domain Bacteria; phylum Myxococcota_A; class Polyangia; order Polyangiales; family Polyangiaceae; genus Palsa-1150. The sequence goes on along the minus strand of DATBQU010000335.1, from coordinate 8,900 downwards.
GGGCGGCAGGTCGACCGGCGGAGGGACGGTGGCGGACTCGGTCGGCGGCGGCGCGGCCGACGACGACGCCGGCGGAAGCGGAGCCGTCGTGGCCTCGTCCAGGCTGTCGACGCGCACCGTCGCGGTGGGGCTCTCCGGCCCGACGTGCGCGGTGAACGTCCGGCTGGCGTGGCCCGGCGACGACACGACCACGGCGTGATCCCCCGGGTCGACCGGGACGGGCAGGCCGAGCTCTTCCTGGGTGACGGGGACGCCGTCGCGCAGGACCTGCAGCCCCGCCTGCGGGACCGTCGGCGCGACGGTGATGGTCAGGCGGTCGAGCTTCGGCTCGAGCGCCTGCGCATGGGCGCGGGCCACGTCGGCGCGCTTGTCGTTGCGCTCGCGGGCCAGGCCCTCGGCGCTGCGAAACTCGGTCCACGCGCTGGCGGTGCGACCGATGTGCTCGTAGCAGTCCGCCAGGTAGAGCGTCACGCCGAGGCCGGGAGCCAGGCGCTTGCTCTCGGCGAACTTGGCGCAGGCGTCGGTGTACTGGCCGGAGTCGGTGAGCGCCTTGGCGGCGTTGAAGAGGGCGTCGGCGCGCGCCACGTCCTCCTTCGTCTGCGCGCGCGCGCCGGCGGGGGTGGACACGGCCAGCGCGACGACGGCCGCGGCGAGCAGGCGTCGCATCAGTCGCGTCCTCCGAAGCCGTTGGTGCTGGCCGGCTTGGTCGTGGCGGTGGTCGTCGGCTTGGGCCGGGGGGGCTGGGGGCGCCCGGGGAAGCCCGTCGCGACGGCGGTTGCGGTCGTCGTCGTCGCGGCCGTGCCGGTGGGGCTCGCGGTCGGCGGAGGCGGCGCGCTGGCGACGTCCGTCGGCGCCGTCGACTCGGCCGGGGGAGGCGCATGGCTGGCCACGGCGCTGGGGGTGACGCTCGCGGCGACGGCCGAGGTGGGGACGATGGGCGCGTCGGCGTGCTTGCCTCGCGTCGCCACCACGCCGATGACGAGGGCGGCGAGCACGACCACGCCGCCGCCGATGACGAGCGGCACCGCGGGCGAGCGGCGCGGCACGGTGAAGCCGGCCGAGCTGAACGAAGCGTTGGTCTGCGCGATGCCGGAGATGGCCGTGGGCTGCGTCGGCCCGCCCGGCTCGGGCCTCATCTCGGGCAGGCTCGGCGCGCTGGCGCGCGTCAGCCGCGCGATCCGCTCCGCGCCGACGCGCGCCTCGGCGCTGCCGAACGGCGCCAGCGCCGTCGCCAGCGCGGCGACGTCGGGGAATCGCCGCAGCGGGTCCTTCTCCAGGCAGCGCATCACCACGCTCTCGAGCCCCTGCGGGACGGTGGTCATGACCTGGCGCAGCGGCGTCGGCGGCTCGGCCATGACGCGCGCGCAGACCTCGGGGAGCGTGTCCCCCTCGAAGGGGGACCGGCCGCCGAACATCTCGTACAGGATGACCCCCATCGACCAGATGTCCGTGCGCCGGTCGACGCTCTTGGACGAGCGCAGCTGCTCGGGCGACATGTAGAGGGGCGAGCCCATGAGCGCCTGGGTGCTGGTCATGCCCACCTCGGGCAGACCGCCGGGGACCGCCGTCAGCTTCGAGATCCCGAAGTCGAGCAGCTTCACGCGCAGCGAGCCGTCGCTCCGTCGCGCGAGGAACAGGTTGGCGGGCTTGAGGTCGCGGTGGACGATGCCCGCCGCGTGCGCCTCGGCCAGGCCCTCGCACGCCTGCACGGCGTAGTCGATGGCCTGCGCCAGCGGGACCGAGCGCCGGGACGCGAGCACCTGGTCGAGATCCTGGCCCTCCAGGTACTCCATCACCAGGTACGGCGCGCCGTTCTCGAGCGTCCCCACGTCGGACACGCGCGCGACGTGCTCGCTCTGGATGCGCGCCGCCGCCTTGGCCTCGCGGAGGAACCGCACCACCGCGTCGGGGTGCTCGGCGACGTTGGCGGCGTGCATGAACTTGAGCGCCACGCGCTGCTCGAGGTGCAGGTGCGTGGCCACCACCACCCAGCCCATGCCGCCCTCGCCGAGCAGCTTCTCGATGCGGTACTTGCCGGCCACGACCGTCCCCGGGGGGAAGGGCATCGAGCTCGGCGGCAAGGATCGGGGCCCGGTGCTCAATTGCAGACCCCTCCCGTCGATGCATCGCCCGGGCCGCCGCCGTCGCCTCCGCCAGAGCCGTCGGGACCGGCGAAGGGTGCCTGCCCGTTGGAGCAGCTCCCGCTGCAGCACTCGGTGCCGTGCTGGCAGGGCGCGTTCGGCGGCGAGCACGCCTGGCAGAAGCCGGTGACGCACTTGGACCCGGGGCAGCAGCCGCTGCCGCATGCCTGCGGAGGCGTGGAGCACGCACCGCCGTCGGAGCCGCCGCCGTCGGGGGGACAGCACTGCGGCGCGTTCACGTGGCAATTGTCGACGCAGGGGCCGGAGCACCCGCTGACCATGCAGCACATGTTGGTCTGCGGATCGCACTCGCCGGAGGTGCAATTGCAGGGCACCAGCTGGCCGCAGCCGTTGTTCACGCTGACGTTGCACGAGTTGCCGCAGTTGTTGACGGGGACGCACTGGCACTGCGTGGCCACGCACTGATCGGGCGGCGGACACGTGGAGGGGCAGGTGACGCTCTGCCCGCAGTTGTTGGTGACCGTCGTGTTGCAGCTGTTGCCGCACGCGGCGGCGACGCTCTCCGGAGTGCAGCACGAGCCGTTGAAGCACACCTGGCCGCCGCTGCAGCCGCCGCAGCCCACGCTCTGCCCGCAGTTGTTGGTGACGGTCGTGTTGCAGGCGTTGCCGCACGCGGCGCCGGCGGTCTCGGGGGTGCAGCAGGCGCTGTTGAAGCAGACCTGTCCCGTCCCGCAGCCCGGGCAGGTGATGGGCTGCCCGCAGTTGTTGGTGAACCCGCCGCCGCAGGCGAACGTGGTGCCGCAGGCGCTGTTGTCCGGCGTGCAGCAGCTGTTGTTCGGCATGCAGACGTCGCCGGCGGTGACGCAGCTTCCGTGGCTGCCGCAGTAGGCGGTCTGCCCGCAGTTGTTCTTGGTCGTCCCGCACGGCTGGGAGCCGCACGCGGTGGTGTCCGAGACCGGGACGCAGCCGCTGCAGTTGCCGGCGCTGCACGTGCCGCCGTCCGCGCAGTTCCCGCAGGCGACGCTCGCGTCGCAGTTGTCGTTCAGGTTGCCGCAGCGGTTCTGGCAGTAGTTGGGGTCGGACGCGCATCCGCACACGTTGCTGTTGCAGGCGAGGCCGCCGCCGCATCCGCCGCAGCCGACGGTGATCCCGCAGTTGTCGGGCCCGGTGCCGCAGTGGGTGGCGCACCAGTTCAGGTCGGGGGTGCAGGACTCTCCGGGCGCATCGGCGGCGTCGCCGGCGTCCTGGTCGGCGCTCGACCCCGTGTCGGACACGTCGATCGTGGCATCGCCGCCGTCGTCGCCCGAGAAACCGTCGTTGCTGCCGTCGTTCGTGGGGCCGTCCGGTACGGTCGTCCCGTCCTGCGACGCGTCGACGTAGGGCAGGCCGTCGTCGATGCCCCACACCGTCGCGCACCCCACGGGCACGACGGCACACGCCACCCATAGCGCCGCCACTCCCAAGCGCAGGTAAGCGACCCGACTGCCCCGCACCATTGTCCCCTTCATTCTAGTCCGGGGCGGCCGCCCGTGCGTCAATTCGCGCTCCTCGGGCCTACCGGGTTTGCCTGCCCCGCCGGGGTCGCCTCACCTGCCTGCCGAGCCTACCGAGCCTACCGGGCGCACGGCGTCGTACAGGGCGAGGCGTCGGTGGAAGGTCTCGCCCAGCCGGGCGTGTGCGCGCGGGTCCGGCTCGTGCCTCACGCCCGCGCCGCGCCACCCCCGTGCTGCCTCCGCCCCGGGCAGGGCCCCCACGCCCAGTCCCGCGAGGATGGCGGCCCCGGCCGCCGTCCCCCCGCGCCCCCCACTCGACCACGTGAGCGGCAGCCCCAGCGCGTCCGCGAGCGCCTGCCGGAGCAGGGGACTCCGGCCGGCGCCGTCGGAGGCGAGGACCTCGTCGAAGCGCACGCCCCCCTCCTCGGCCACGGCGAGACAGTGCCTGAAACCGAGCGCCACGCCCTCGATCATCGCGCGGTAGAGGTGCCCGCGGCGGTGGGCGAGGCGCAGCCCGAAGAACACGCCGCGCGCGTGCTCGTTCCACACGGGAGTGCGCTCGCCTTGCAGGTAAGGGAGCACGACGAGCCCCTCGGAGCCCACCTCGACCGAGGCGGCCTCGGCCTCGAGCGCTTCCCACGCGACGCCGGGCGCCATGGCGCCGCGGAACCACTCGAGCGCCGCGCCGCAGAGCGTGCCGCCCAGCGTGAGCCAGCGCTCGCAGCCGACGTGGTGGCTGTTGATGAGGCGCGAGTCGAAGCGCGGCGCGCGGGTCGGCACGAGGAGGTTGCCGGCGGTGCCGAGCATCAAGCACGCTTGCCCCTCCTCGATCACCCCCGCCCCGAGCGCGCTGGCAGCGAAGTCGCCGCCGCCCGCGACCACCGGCGTCCCCTCGCGCAGCCCGGTGGCGGCGGCGGCGTCGCGCGTCACCGTCCCCAGCACGTCGTGCGCGCGCGCCAGCCGGGGCAACAGCCGCAGAGACACCCCCGCCGCGCGGGCTCCCTCGGCCGACCACGCGCCGGCTCGCGCCTCGAAGAGCGGCGCGCAGAGCATGGCGGTCGAGGCGTCGCAGGCGGCTTCGCCCGTCAGGCGGAGCGCGACGAAGGCATGCGACTGCAACACCAGCGCGGCGCGCTCGAGGACGTCCGGCTCGTGAGCGCGAAGCCAGGCGAGCTTGGGCCCCAGGTAGTACGGGTGCATCCGGTTGCCGCCCAGGGACTCGGCGCGACCCGGGCCGAGGGTGGCCTCGAGCGCCCTCGCCTCCGCGTCCGCGCGCACGTCGAGCCAGAGGATGGCGCGACGCAGCGGGCGGCCGAGGGCGTCGACCACCACCGCCGTGGGCGCCTGCCCGGTCACGCCCACCGCGTCCACGGCGGCGAGGGGCACGCGCTCGCCGAGGCGTCCGCAGACCGTCCGCACCGCGCTCCACCACGTCTCGGCGTCGGCCTCGACGTACCCCGGGGCAGGCTCGTCGCGCGGGCAGGGCTCGCTCGCCTCCGCCAGAAGGGTGCCCCGCTCGTCGAACGCCCCGGCGCGCACGCCCGTCGTGCCGATGTCGATGCCGAGCAGCAGCGCCATCGTCAGGACAGCTGGGTACGCCTCAGCCCTGCACGCGGTGGACGATGACCATGACCTCGTCGTCGCTCAGGATGTGCGACGTGCCCTTCGCGGCCTGGAGGATGGCCGCCACGAGGGGCTCGCTCGGCTCGAGGCCGCGCTGGCGCAGCCAGTAGGTGACGTTCGACGCGCCGCTCATGAAGCCGATGCCGATTTCCTGGTGACGACCGAACATCCCCGCCGGAACGCCGCTGTAGACGCGGTCGGCCAGCCACGCGTCGCCCTTCTGCATGGCCTTCACGATCGCCGCGGCGTGGACGCCCGTCGCCGTGCGGAAGGCATCGTGCCCGACCAGCGGGTAATTGAGCGGGACCTGCCAGTGCACGGCGCGGGCGACGGTCTCGCAGTACTCGACCAGCCTGGTGAGGTCCCGCTCGGCCGGAAGCTGGCCGAGGAGGCGCAGGTTCATCAGCAGGAGCTCCATGGCGGCGTTGCCCACGCGCTCGCCGATGCCGAGCGCGGTGCCGTGGACGCGATCCGCGCCGAACTCGAGGGCCCAGATGGCGTTCTCCAGGGCAAAGCCGCGGTCGTTGTGGCCGTGCCAGTCGATGCCGACGGTGGCGCCCGTACCGGCGATGACGCTCCTCGTGAACTGCACGAGGTTCCGCACGCCGTCCGGGGTGGCATGGCCGACCGTGTCCGACAGGCACAGGCGCGTGGCGCCGTGGTCGATCGCCGTGCGAAAGAGGGTGGTCAGCACCTCGGGGCGCGAACGGGTCGTGTCCTCGGTGACGTAGGCCACGGGCAGGCCCGCCTTCACGGCGACGTCGATCGCCTCGGCGCTGCGCTTGGCGATGAGCTCCACGTCCCATTGCTCGACGTACTGCCGGATGGGGCTCGACCCGATGAAGGCGTAGACCTCCACCGGGATCCCGGCGCGCTGGCTGATCTCGATCATGGGGGTGATGTCGCCCACCACCGTGCGGCCGGCCGCCGCGATCTTGATCTTCATCTTGCAGTCGACGACCTCCTTGCACATGACGAGGACGTCCTCGAACGCGCGCTTGCTGCTCCCGGGCAGGCCGATGTCGGCCTCGTCGATCCCGAGGTCCTCCATGAGATGCAGGATCCGGAGCTTGTCCTCGATGGGAGGATCCTCGACGCTGGGGTTCTGCAGGCCGTCCCGGAGGGTCTCGTCGAAGAGCGTGAAGCTCTGGGGCACCACCCTCCCTTTGCGGTTCACCTCGTTCCAGTCGAAGATGAACTCCCCCGCTCGGTCCGCATCCGACGGCGCGTCCCCGGCTCTCGCCGCGGCGCGGTCGAATCCTGGGACGAACGCGGGCATGCCTGGAGTATAGGACAATGCGCGTGGACAAGCTCCAATCCGCCCAGCTGCAAGTCGTTCTGCCCGGCACGCGCACCAGCTTCCGCCGCCGCGTCATCGACGCGATGCGCGAGGTCGTGCCCGCCGCCGGCGCCTTCTGCTTCTTCGGCAAGGAGGACGGCCGCGCCTACGGCGACGCGACGCGTCTCGTCGACGGGTCCGCGCGCCCGGTCCGGGGGAGCGAGGGCACCAGGCTGTCGGCGGCGTTCGGCTTCGAGGCCAAGAGCGTCGTCGCTGCCCCGCGGAGGGCCTACCTCTCGGGGGAGCTGTGGCCGGAGAGCGAGCGGGCGCGGCTGCCGTACTTCCAGGAGTGCTCGGTCCCGGACGGCTTCGTCCACGCGCTGCTGCTGTTCATGCACGAGGGCGGCGTGCTCTTCGGTCTGGCGGGGCTGGAGCGGCGCGGACCGGAAGGCGAGTTCACCGAGGACGACAAGCGCGCGCTGGAAGGCCTGGGGCCGTACATCGTGGCCGGCGCGCGCGGGCAGATTCAGTACGACGAGCTGTCACGGGAGGCGTCGGCGCTGCGCGCGCTCGGCAAGATAAGCGGGATCCTCTACGTGGTCGATCGCGACAAGAAGCGTGTGGTGTGGGCGGCCGACCGCGAGCACGGCGTCGACTGGGAAGAGGACGTGGCCTCGATCGAGGACCAGCTGGTCGACGCCGCCGAACAGTCGCTCCAGGCCCGCGCCCGTGGCGATGCGCTGCCGACGCCGCCGCGGCTGCCCACCGGGTCGCTGGTCGCCGTGGCGCGGATCGACGACGACCCCGTCTTCGGCAGCGCGCGCTGCGCAGTCGTTCGCGTCGAGGCGCCCAAGCGGCCTGCCGCCATCGAGGGGCTGAGCAAGCGCGAGCGCGAGATCGCACGCTTGCTGGTGGCGGGGTACAGCGGCGTCAACGTGGCGGCGATCTCGGGACTGAGCGAGAACACCGTGCGCACCTACGTGCGGCGCCTCTACGCGAAGCTCGGCGTGAACAACCGGGCCGACCTCGTTCGCAAGCTGGTGTCGCCGGAGCCGAGCGCGTCGACCGCGCCGTCGTCGCAGATCGCGCCCCCGCCGGACTCGTCGCTGGTGGAAGGGGACGACACGCTCGACTGAAGCTGTACGATGGCGTGATGGGATGGGGCTTCGTTCGCGCGCTCGTCCGTCCCGACCATCCGGAGCCCGTCTCCGTCGAGCACTGGCGCCGTGGCGAGCGGGCGATGCTGACCGTGATGCCGCCCCTGGCGGCGCTCAACGTCGCGTCGCGCTTCCTCGTCGCGCACGACGCGCGCATCGATCTCCACGCCGTCGACGAGTTCCTCGCCGTCAACCTGACCGCCCATGCGTTGCTGCTCGGCGCCGCCGCGTACGCCTTCCTGCGCCCGCGCGCCGAGCAGGTGCACCGCGCCGCCACGACCGTCATCGTCCTGGCGGCGCTGGGGACGGTCCTGCCCGGGCTCTGGCTGCTGGGCAGCCTGACCCCCAACCTGAACACGCTGTTCGTCATCGTGACCGTCGCCGTGGTGCGCGTGTATTACGACTCCCGGCTCGGCCTGGTGGCGCTGCTCGCGGCGCTGGTCATGCACGTGGGCCTCGTGGCCGTCGAAGCGGCCGGCATCCTGCAGCCGGACCCCCTGTTCATCGACGGGCATCGACCTCTCTACGGTCTGCTGCGGGTCCCGGCCGTGTCCTGGATCATCGCGGTCTACACGATGGTCTGGGCGCTCTCGAGCTACGTCGCGCACCGCATCCGCGCCAGCGAGCACGCGCTTCGCGAGCTCAACACCGGGCTGGAGACCCGCGTGCGCGAACAGGTCACGGCGCTAGAGCGGGCCCACCGGCTGCGCCGCTACGTGGCGCCGCAGCTCGCCGACGAGATCCTCCGCTCGGAGGCGGACGTCACGATGCGACGCGAGCGGCGGCCGATCACGGTGATGTTCGCCGACATCCGCGGCTTCACGCCGATGGTCGAGCGCGTCGCGCCGGACGTGCTGGCCGACGTGCTCAACCGCTATTTCGACGAGGTGTCGAAGATCGCCTTCTCGCACGGAGGCACCATCGACAAGTTCATCGGCGACGCCATCATGGTCTTCTTCGGCGCGCCGGAGGCGACCGGGGAGCGCGACCAGGCCGTGCGCTGCGTGGCGATGGGGCTGGAGATCCAGCAGCGCGTGCGCGAGCTCGGCGACGAGTTCGTCCGCCTGGGTGCGGGCGCGCCGCTCGAGCTCCGCGTCGGGATCGGGTCGGGCACGGCGACGGTGGGATCGTTCGGGGCGGCGCACCGCTCGGACTACACGGTCGTGGGGGCGCCGGTGAACCGCGCCGCCCGCCTCGAGCCGCTGGCGCCGGCGGGCAGCGTGCTGGTCGACGAGGAGACCCACAC
>DATBQU010000334.1:0-12375 GCA_036560665.1 Polyangiaceae bacterium | reverse complement strand
CAGGCGTCTCGCCTTGCCTTTCGCACAAAGTGCCGAGCCTCGAAAGAAACTCGCGAGATTCACGACCCACGCGGCCACTTCACCTCTGAGGGCAACGAAGGCCCCGGAAAGAGCGAAGAGGACATCATGAACATGACGCGTGGAAAGAACGTCAAGGCGGCCCTGGCGAAGCAGATGATCGCGGGGGCCAGGAAGCGCTTCCCGGACGGGAGCGACAAGCTCACGCTCGAGGGCGTCACACGAACGGTCGACGAGGTGACGGGCCTCCTGCAGAGCCTCGTCGACAACCGGGTCGCCGTGGAGACGGCGCAGGCTGCCGCCTCCGCAAGGGTGGCTGCCGAGAACGCCCAGGCGGCTTTCTTGATCGCGGTCATGGCCGCGTTCGAGGGGTTCGTCCGGGTGTCGTTCGGCAATCAGGCCGACGCGCTCGGCGACTTCGGCCTCGCGCCCCCCAAGGCGCGGGTGCCGCTGACGGCCGAGCAGAAGGCGATCGCCACCGCCAAGCGCAACGCCACGCGGGCGGCGCGCGGGATCACCACGAAGAAGGTGAGGAACAGCGTGAAGGGGAACGTGACGGCGAAGCTCGTCGTGACGCCCAACACGCCACCCGCGCCGACCACGGAGAGCTAGCGCGGCTCGGTGACAGCCAGGGAAACGGGGAGCGCCTCCGGAACAGGAGGCGCTCCCTCTCGTGACTCCTGCTCGTGCTCGACAGGCCGTGCTCGTCCTCGTCCTCGCGCCCGTGCACGTACCTCGAGTCTCGTGCTCCTTCTCGCGCACGAGTGCATGAATGCCCATTCTACTTGCCGGCCGGTGCGCCCGCGATCGCCCTTCGCGCCGCCGCCATCGGCGCGTCGTCGTGCAGGGTCACGCTCCCGTCGGCGTTCACGCCGACCCCGAGCGCGCGCCACAGCCCTTCGAGATCCACCGGCTCGCCCGCCATCGCGTCGTGCGCGTGCACCTCCGTGAGCACCGGCGTCCCGGTGGCGGCGTCGCCGACGCGCAGGAAGTCCGCCAGCGTCGCGGAGTGCGTGGCGTCCCCGAGCTGCGCGAGCGCCGCCCGCATCGCGTCGTCGAGCGAGCGCGCGCCGCGCGTGGCCTCGCGGATGCGCACGTCGGCCAGCAGCGCGAAGAGCGCGCCTCCCCAGTAGGTCGAGTCGATGTCGTCGCGCTCCTCCAGGCTGGGGGGATCACCCGGCTTGCGCAGGCCGCGCGGCATCTCCCTGGCGAAGTGCCGCCATAGATCCGCCTCGCTCATCCAGCCCGCGCGTGTGCGCAAGATCGGCTCGTAGTAAGTGGCCAGCCCCTCCTCGAGCCAGTGCCCCTCCCCCACGAACGACGGCGTGCCCAGGTGAAAGAGCTCGTGGACGGTGACCCAGTCGGCGTGCTCCGACTCGGGGCGCGTCTCCGACCCGAAGAGCAGCGCCACCGAGGCCCCGGCCAGCGAGAGCACGCGTCCGAACACCACCTCGTCCGCCCCGCGCACCGGGACCACGAACACCGTCGCCGCGACGGGGAAGTGCCCGAAGAGTCGGGCCACGCACCCCGCCGCTTCCTTCACCCATGCGCGCGCGCCGTCGTCGCCCATGGCCAGCGGCGGGCCCAGCAGCGCCACGTCGAGGGTCGCGCCGGGGACGTCGAGCTTCGCCTCCCGGACCTCGCCGAAGGCGGTGTAGCTCGCCTCGCCGAGCTCGTGCGTGCGGAGCGCGTAGCTCCCGTGGGCCCCGCGTCGCAAGCCGGTCACCATGCGGCGCGGGTCCCCCCCGTGCACCTCGATCCGGACCGGCGCGTCCCCGGCCGGCTCGGGCCGCAGCATCCACGACGAGGCCGACCCGATGACCGCGTCCCCCACGCGGTGGGCACAGTCCATCCGCCGGCAAGCCGTCGCCAGCGCGGCGAGATCGATCTCGTAGCCCACCGTGCAGCTCGTCCGGCACTCGGGCACCACCCAGGCCTCGCCGCTCCTGGGGACGGGTCGGAAGGCGTGCCCCTCCAGCAGCGAGACCTCCCGCAGCACGCCGGCCGCCTCGGGGGCCACGAGGTGGTCGCTCGGGGCGCGGTCGAAGCGGGCCTCCACGCGCAGCGTCCACGAGCCCTGCGCAGGCGGAGCGATCGCGTAGAAATAGGACGGCGCGGCCACCTCGGGGCGCGCCGCGTCCCGCGCGCACGCCGCCGTCAGCAGGGCGCCGAGGGCGACGAGCAGGGCGGGCCGACGCACCTCGCCATCATAGCCGGACGCTCCGCTCAGAACGCGAGGTCGGAGGCGTTGGCCTGGTTCTGCTTCACGGCCGACTTGCCCGCGGGCGAGCTCGGCTGCGCCGGAGCACCGGCGGCGCCGGAGATGCCCGCGGTGGGGGGCGGCGCGAAGCCGGCCTGCGCCTGCGCCAGCGCCGACTGCTGCTCGCCGAAGTCCTTGTCGAGCGGACGCGACGCGCGCTTGGCAGGCGCCGGGATGGCGTTGCCCGCCGCCAGGGCCGTGGGCGCGGCCGTGGCCAGCTCGTTCTGGCGCCGCGCCAGCGCCGCGCGCGCCTCGTCGATGCGACCGCGCTCGAACAGGTCGTTGGCGTCGGTGAGCGCGCGCGAGGTCCGGCTGCGCTCGACGCGTGCCGCCACGAACGGATCGAGCTCGCGCTGCGCGCTGCCGTCGCTGCGGACGTCCAGCGACAGCGCTCCCTCGCACCGCCCGTCGTCCCGGCGCAGGACGTCGCGGTAGCGGAGCGAGAGCTTCACGACCTGCTGGACGCCGTCGGCCTCCGCCGGGACCCGCGTACGCACCAGGACGGTCTTCTCCTGCTTGGCGTCGAAGGCACCGAGGGGCACGACCAGCCGTCCGCCCTCGCGCCGGAAGGAGCGATCGAGGACGTCGTCGAGCACGACGCCGGGCGCCGGCTCGATGGTCAGCTCGGCGTCGCCCGCGACCGCCGTCTCCAGCGTCCCCAGCTCTTCCTCGAACACCTGGGTCAGCGCGCTGGCGTCCGGGACGAACCAGTGACGGCCGTTCGACTCCTGCGCGATGGCAGCCATCACGCGCTCGTCGAACGCCAGGTCGACGCCGATGGTCGACACGCTCAGGCCCCGGTCCCGGGCGCGCGCCGCGAGCGAGCGCAGACCGTTGACGTCGCGCACGCCGGTCGTCGCTTCGCCGTCGGAGATGAGCAGGACGCGACGGACCTCGTCCCTCGGGCCGGGCGACGAGTCGAGGGCCGACGTCGCCGTGTCGAGCGCGCACGAGATGCAGGTGTCGCCGCCGGCGCGCATGGCACGGACGGCGGCCTCGACGGAGGGTCGCGAGGACCCGTCGACGATCGTCGGTGGCACCACGACCCGCGCGGTCGTGTCGAAGGCGATGACGGTGGCCCGGTCGCCGTCGTGCATGCGGTCGATGGCGCCGATCGCCGCGGCGACGGCGTTGGCCATCTTCGGACCCGCCATCGATCCCGAGCGGTCGACGACGATGGCGAGGTGCACCGGCGGCGGCGCGAAGTGATCGCCCGGCGTCAGATCGGCGCCGGTGACGGTGGCCAGGACGAAGGTCCCCGCCCCGACGCCCGACGTGTCCCGCGCCACCGAAGTATGACCGAGGCGGCCGTCGAGCAGCAGCGTCTTCCCGTCCACGAAGTGCGCGTTCGCCGACGGCGGGTCGTAGCCAGGATCGGGGTCGGCGCCCTTGCCGGCCGGCCCGTCGCCGCGGGCGGTCGACGTGGGGAGGAGGAAGGCCCCGGCGGTCGACAGGGCGACCCCGAGCGCGGCCCAGAGAGCGAACGAACGGACACGCATCCCGCTTGTACGGGGCTGCCCGTGCCAGGATCTACACCGGCTCCAGCCGGACCCCGGCGGCCTCGAGCAGGGCCCGCGACGGCTCCCCTCCCAGCAGGGCGAGCACGGCATCCACCCGCACCTTCTCCACCCCGGCGGGCGTCCGCAGGACCGCCCACCGCTCGTCGACGTGGGTCACCTGGCTCTCCAGCAGGAGTCGGACCCGCCCGCTCGCCACGAGGCGCTGCACCTGGTCGATGTTGTGCGCTCGCCCGCGCACGAAACCGGCGCCGCGGTAGGACAGGGTGACCGTGGTGCCTTTCTGGCGAGCGAGCGCGAGGACGGCCTCCATGGCGGAGTCGCCCAGGCCCACCACCAGGACGCTCTTTCCGGCGAAGGCGCGCGCGTCCGAGAGCGCGTGGACCACGCGCGTCGCGGCGGCCGGGGCGATCGCGGCCTCGAGCGGCCTCGGCGTGCCGCGCCGCCCGATGGCCAGCACCACCCGTGACGCGCGAAGGACGCGCGGGCCCTGCGGCGTATCGGCCGAGACCGAGAAGTCCCCCGCGGAGCCGGACACGCCCGTCACGCGATGATGTTCGCGTACGTCCAGGCGGTGCGCCCGCACGATCCGCGTCCACTGCGCGACGAGCTCCTCCTTGGTGCTCTCGCGCAGCCACAAGGCCCCCTCCAGCGGCAGCTCGATCGGCGGATCGTGGACGATCTTGCCGCGCGGGAAGGCGCGGACGCTCGCGGCGATGGTCCATTGCTCCAGCACCACATAGGAGGCGCCGAGCTGCTCGGCCCGCAGCGCCGCCGCCAGCCCGGCGGGTCCCGCGCCCACGATGGCGAGGTCGACCCGCTTCGCGTCGTCGCGACGCACGCGCTCGGCGCGCGGGATGGACGCCACCGCGCGGTCCGCCACGGCGGTGCCCTGGAGGATGGCGTTGCGGATGAGCGGGACGCCCGTCAGGTCGCCGGCCACGAACACGCCGCGCGCATCGAGGCTCTCCAGTCTCTCGTCGACGCGCGGGCGGTCGCCGACCGGCGCGCCGAGCTCCGTCAAGCGCAGCGACCCGTTGGGGCAGGCATCCTGGCACGCCCCCACGCCACAGCACTCGTCGGGGCGCGCCACCACGGCCACGTGGCGCTCCACGGCGAGCACGTCGAAGGGGCACGCGTCGACGCACGCCTGGCACCCGAGGCACCGCACGGCGTCGATGCGCGGCAGACGGATGCGGCGCGGCGCGGCGGCCGGCGGCAAGCCTTCCCGCGCCCGGCGGCGCCTCGATCGCTGCGCCACGGCGGCCCCGGCGAAGGCAAGCCCCCCGGCGGCCATGCTCGATCCGACCCACAGCCAGGGCGCCCGCGCACGTGCCGTCGAAGGCGGATGCGACGCCGGGTCGGAGGCCACGGCCTGCGCGGCCTCCCAGGCCACGAACCGCGCCGGTCCGTGCTGATGCGCACACTTGCCCCGGGCGGGCAGCGGCTCTTCCGGGAGCTGGTGCTCGTCGAAGCACACCGCGAAGGCCGCGGCAGCCCCCGACCCTGCGCATGCACGCACGGGGTCGTCGGGGCGGGACGCATCGTGGCACCGTGCGCACGCGGTGAGCGGCACCAGCGCCACCGTCGCGCCGGGCGGACCGCGGCCGGGCAGGCTCTGCTCGGCGTCGCTCCACCAGCGAAGCGCCTCGCCGGACGGCGCGAACGTCACGCCTTGCGCCCCGCCGTGCGCGGTGTGGCACGTCGGGCATCCGAGCGCCCCGCGCGCCGCGAGGGCCCGATGACCCGCGCGCGTCGACGGATGCGCGGCGTGGCACGTGACGCAACCCTTGCCGGACGCCGGGCCGTCGGCGCGGTCCCCGTGGCAGCCCTCGCAGGGCACGCCGGCGAGGGCGTGGGGCCGCGCAAGGGGCCCGGGCGACGTGAGGCGCCCGGCCGGCACGGCGAGGAGCACGACCGCGACCGCGACCGCGGCGGCGAAGGCCCCGACGAGCAGCGGGCGCACCCGTCGCACGTCGCTCGTCGCCTCGACCGGCGCGACCTGGCGCCCGGGGAGCGCGCTCATCGGCCCCTCGCGACGATGACGACGTGAACGACCAGCAGCACCAGGGCCGCCGCGACCGCGACCACGTGGGCCGGCACCCAGGCGCGCAGCGTGCCCTGCAGGACACGCTGCGCCGCGACCGCGCGCCGCTCGACCACCAGGCGGATCATGTCGTCCAGGCCGTCCAGCGTCTCCGCGCGCGGCCCGAGGAGGCGCCGGACCCGACCGCGCAGACGCTTCTCCTCGTCGCGCAGCGTCGCCCCCCGCATGACGAGCAGGAGCCATCCCAGCGGAGCGCGCGCGTAGGGTGCCAGCAGCCGCCCGTACACGGCCTTGGTCGCGTCGCTGCGCCCCGTCAGAGCACCGAACGCGCGCTCGTCGAGCTCCCGCGCGCGGCCGGGCAGATCCTCGGGCAGGCGTGCGTGCCGCTCCACGCGCGCCAGCGCGCGCGGGACCAGGCGGTACGCCAGCGCCGCGGCCACGCCGGTCAGGCTCGCCAGCACGAAGGCGACCACCAGCGCACCCGCAGCGTTCGGCGGGAGCTTCGCGCCGGCGTGCGCCGCGACCACGCCCATGGCGGCCACACCGAGCGCGAGGTGGGCAATGGTATGGGGTCGCACGCCCGATCGACCGTTCCCGCGAACGAGGCGCGTGCGCTTCACGACCATGTAGCCCGCCAGCGCCAGGAAGAGCGCGCCCACCAAGAGCCCCGTCGCCAGCCGTGCTCCCCACGTCGTCGCCGGCGCGCGCGCCGCCGCGGCCGCGAACACCGCCGCGCCCGCCACCCAGGGCCACGCCACGCGCTGGTCCGGCAGACCCTGCCGTGGAGCGCGGCCTCCCACGGCCTTGCGCACGTCCGCCATCGCTGCCTCGGGCTCGACGCGCGCAATCGCGTCGACCGGGCACGCGTTCACGCAGGCCGGACCGCCGTCGAGATCGCGGCACATGTCGCACTTCACGGCGACGGCGGCGGACTGCGGCTCGTGCCGGGGCGCAGCGCCCGGAGCGGCCGATGCGAGCACCGGCGACCGCTTGCCCGGATCGGGCTTGCGTGGCGCCATCTGCACGCTGCCCCACGGACACGCCTTCGCGCACAGCCCGCAGCCGACGCATAGCTCCTCGCGTACGAACACCTGACCCCGCGGGTCGCGGCCGATGGCGCCGGTCGGGCACTCGATCATGCACGCGGGGTGCTTGCAGTGCTGACAGCTCCCCGGGATGACCAGGGCCCGCTCCGAACCGTCGGTGGTGTCCCGCACCGTCACCTTCTCGCCACGCCGCACCAGGCGCGACACGCCGTCGCCGTGGGCTTCGGCGCAGCTCCAGGCGCAGTGCCCGCAGCGGACGCAGGCCTCGTCGTCGATGACCAGCATCGACCCGGCCACGGCGAAGCGCCACAGATCGCCGAGCACGTGACGTGTCGCCTCCGGAAGCGGCGCCGAGCTCGCCAGTCGCCGGGCGCGCCGCATGGCCTCCGGCGAGCGCCTCGCCACACGCAGGATCGGCTCGCGAGCGATGGCGAGCACCCACGCAGGCCCGCACGCGGTCACGGAGATCTCGTGCGGGCCCCCCGAGTCCACCGCGTCATCCACGACGAGGTCCCCGCGGGCCAGGTAGGCCCGGACCTGCACGCGTCCGTCGTCCTCCGTCTGCACCTGAACCATGCCGTCGGCCACCACGTACGCGTGCGTCGCCGGCTCGCCCTGCTGGAAGAGCACGTCGCCCCGGGTCAGCGAGCGGTGCTCGGTGCACGCGAGCAGCGCCTCGACGTCGCGCTCCGACAGCGCGCGCGCCAGCGCCGAGGAGCGCAGGACGTCGCCGGCGGCAGCTCGCCGCAGCGCCTGCTCGAGCGCGGCCGCCTGCGGCGCGCCGGCCCGCTCCGCGGCGCGACGGAACACCGCCACCGGCACCTCGGCCACCACGACGTCGGTCGCGCACGTCGCCTCCCCGGCGCGCGCCACGCCGGCCCGGACGATGGCCTCCTCGCCCAGCGCATCGCCCGCGACCGCCCGCCGGATGGCGGTGGCCTGGGCGTCACCGCGCCGCACGGCCCGGACGTCGACCAGCCCCTCCCCCACCACGAAGAACGCGTCCGCCGGCTCGCCCGCGGCGAACACCTGCGCTCCCCGGGCCAGCGACCGCATGCAGCCGGCGGACTCGATCTGCGCCCGAGCGTGCCCGTCCAGGCCTCTCAGCCACGGGGACTGCCACACCGCGCGAGGCCAGGACGTCACGGGACGCTCGCCTCGGCGCGCCCGAGCTCCACCGGCTCGTCGCGCCGTAGCATCCGCTCGTCCACCTGAGGGCCGCTGGGCCGCCGGCCCTCGCGAGCCCGCGCGCGCTCGTAGGCCGCGAAGGCGCGCACGAGGTAAGGCGGGAAGGCGCGGAACAGCAGGCGGGCGCGCACCGTGAACGGCGGCGGGCGCCCGCGCGTGTCGAGCACGTACGTGTACACGAGGGGTACGCCGGGCGGCGCCGAGCGCGTGTCGAGGATGGCGTCCGGCGCCTTGACCACGCCGCGATCCGCGTCGAGCGCGCCCACCGGCAAGTAGGTCTCGAACAGCGCGCTCTCGCCCTCGAGGTTGGAGCGGCACTCCCCGGTGTCGGGATCGTAGCCGCCGTCCGCGAACCGGTCGGCGCGGGTCAGCCCCTGCCCGAAGCCCGGCTGGCAACGGCCGCTGCCGTCGACCACGCCGACGCAGCGCACGCAGCGCTGGAAGCCGTTCTGCAGGTTCACCAGCCCGCTGCCCGAGAAGCGCGTCCCCCCCAGGCGCGGATCGGGCGACCAGGCCGGCGCGTCGGGGCCGTCGACGACGTCCACGCCGAAGAGCCCCTCCGGACGGCCGCGTGCGTCGGGCACGCCGTCGTTCGTGGTCACGCGCACGAAGCGCTTGTCGCCCAGGTCCGCGTCCGGCCGGTCGAGGCGCCCGACCTCGTAGAGCACGTCGCCGCGCCCGTCGACCACCCGCAGCTCCACCCAGGTCTCGCGCTCCTGGCTGAAACCGGCCGGCACGCGGTGCCCGGCCCCCACGTTCTCGATCTCCACCGGCACCTCGAGCGTCCGCCCTCGCCGTCGCGCGTCGCCGAGGGCGAAGCGGAACGTCCGGCGCAGCAGCAGGTCGCGCCGCGCGCGCAGTCCCACCGGCACGCCGTCCGCGTCGACGGTCGCGTCCTCGACCATGGCCTCGGGCAGATCGTCGGACAGCGGCAGCTCGACGCCGGTGAACCAGTGCGAGGCCACGCGAGTCGGTGCCGGCGACGACGGCGCCACGCGCCCCTTGGCGTAGGTGCCCGGCGGTTTCACCGGGTAGAGGCTCATGTGGCAATCCTGGCAGGTAGGCGCCACGCGCCCCGCCCTGGCCTCGGCGTCCGCCCACGTCCTCCACTCCGAGTACGCGTTGCGCAGCCGCTTGAAGTGCTCGCCCCGCACGCCTCCCCGGACGTCGGTCCCGAAGAGGCGCACGTCGTGGCAGGCCCCGCAGAACTCGCTCGACGTCAGGTAGCGCTCGGTCGCGTCGGACGGCGCGGGGTGCACACGCGCGCCGTCTTCCGCTCCGCCGAGCAGCAGCCGGGGATCGAAGCGGTATCCGGAGTTGGCGATGCCCGGCAGTCCTCGCTGGTCCTCGGGACGTGCGAAGAAGGTGAGCCCGGTGGCCGTCGACGTCCAGGTGGCGTTGCCCTCGTAGCCCCGCGCTCGCGACGCATGGAGCGCCACCGGCCCCACCGTGGAATGGCATGCCGCGCAGGAGATTCCTTCCAGAGACGACGCAGGCAGGAGGTCGCGCATCGGTGACCGCGAACGCGGGTCGCCGTGAGCGCCCCACGCCGGCATCGCCGCCCGCAGGTTCTCGCCGGGCGAGTGGCAGTTGACGCACCAGTGCTCGCCGCCCGCGCCGGTGATCGGAACACCACTGCGCTCGTCGATGCACGCGTCGGCGCCCCGCACCCGGAGCACGCCGGCCCCGTTGGGGCACGTCGCGTCGCGCCCCACCTGCTCCTCCACGAAGCTCTCGAGAGCCCCCACCAGGGGGCTGCGTGCCGCCAGCGACATCGCCGACGCACGCCACTCGGCCACCTCGCGCGCGTGGCACGGCGCGCAGTCCTCGGACCGCGTCCCCGCCATCCGCGCCGGCGCGATCGGGGGCCGCGCTTCGGGCGCCCGCCCCGGCGTCGCCAGGAGCAGGAGCAGCGCCAGCACCGCGCCCACGAGCGGCGGCGCGACCGCCAGGACCACCCGTCGCGTGGCGTCGGGGCCGCCCATGGATCACCGGCGCGGGGCGCTCACCGCCTGGCCGCGCGCGGGCTCTGCCGCCGCCTCCGGCGCGGCGCCGATGCGTAGCCGGAGCACGTACGCCGTCAACCCGGCGACGATCGAGAGCAGCAGGATGAGCGCGATGGCGACCACGGTCGAGATCTGGCGCGGCTGCGTGGCTCGCTCGACGAGATCCACCGTGTCCGCCCGCTTCGCCGGCGGCGCGTGCGGCGTGGACACCATGGTGTCGACGCTCGGCTTCGGCGCCTCGGGCTGGTTCGCCTTCTGCCGCGCGTGCGAGGTGACCGACCGCGGCGCCCGACCGGCGGCCGGGGCAAAGGGGGCGAGCTTCGCCACCACCTCACCCGCGTCTGCCGGACGCGCGTCGGGGGACTTCTCGAGCATCCGGAAGAGCACCTCCTCGACGCCCGCCGGCAGCGAGGCGCGCACCTCGTCCGGCAGCTCCGGGGCCGCCGTCGTGCATTGCATGTTCAGGAGCTCGCGCGGCGAGGCCGAGCGAAACGGCGGCGCCCCGGTCAGGCACTCGTAGAGCACCAGGCCGAGCGCATAGAGGTCCGACCGCGCGTCGATCGTCCGCGCGTCGATCTGCTCCGGGCTCATGTACTGCAGGGTCCCCACGCTCTGCGTGTTCGTCGCGTGGGCCGCCTCGAGGACCTTGGCCACGCCGAAGTCCATCACCTTCACCGCCCCGCCCTCGGACAGCATCACGTTCTCGGGCTTGAGATCGCGGTGCACGATGGGCGGCTGCTGGGCGTGCGCCGCCGCCAGCCCCTCGGCGATGGCGACCACGATGCGCACCGCCTCCACCCAGGGCAGCCGACCCCTGTCCACCAGCTCCTCGCGCAGCGTGCGACCCTCCAGGTACTCCAGCGCCATCACCAGCTGCCCGTCGACCTCGCAGGTGGCCAGGCTGCGCACGACGTTGGGGTGCTCGAAGTGCGCGAGGATCTGCATCTCGTTGAGGAACATCCGGCGCCCTTCGTCGCTGCGGGTGAGCTCCGGCCGCAGGACCTTGAGCGCGACGCGACGCTTGGAGAGCCGCTCCTCGGCCTCGTAGACCTTGCCCATCCCACCTTCGCCGACCATCCGCCGGACCACGTATTCGCCGATGCGTTCCATGGGTGCCCTCGCGCTCTTACGAACGGGGGCAGCGGACGATCTCTTTCACTCGACGACCGGGGCGCCTCCTCGCATGGCGTCCTGGAGGATGTCCTGCATGCCCATCCCGAGCGGCGTTGGAAGCTGGTCGGCCGGAAAGAGGCGAACCTCCCTGATCTCCAGGGGATTGACCGGGGGACGGACGGGCTCGTCCACCTCGCACTCGACGATGACGCTGACCGCGTGGAAGCGGGGATCGCGGTCGGGCCGCGAATAGACGCCCACCAGTCGCCTGACCTCGCACCGATCGACACCGGCCTCCTCCGCCAGCTCGCGGACGATGGAGTCGCGCAGGGTCTCGCCCCACTCGAGCGTCCCGCCCGGCAGCGCCCACTCCCCGGTGTCGGCACGACGGATGAGGAGCCAGCGGCCATCCCGTGTCCGCGCCGCGGCCGCGATGCCCACCACCGGGCGCCGTAGAAGGTGGCGCAGCACCTCGCGCACGAGAAGCAGGGCGCCCTTGGGGATGCGAAAGCTGGCCATCGGAAGGGTGTGATAGAAGCGCGTTTCATGAAGCTCGTCACGTTCCGCACCGACGCGCACGACCGCGGCGGCGTCCTCGTGGGCGACGCGGTGATCGATCTCGCGCACGCTTTTTCGTGGCTGGAGCACCGCGAGGGGCGCCGCTGCGACGCCGCGCACGTCCAGGATCGCTTCGGCAAGGGCGTGCTGGGCTTCGTGGAGAACGCGCGCGAGGCCCGCCCGGCGGCCGATTCTCTGGTGGAAGCGCTGGAGAACAACGAGCTTCCCGCGGCGTTCGACGGGCGCACCCTCGTCCACCCGCTGCGCGACGTCCGCCTGCGCGCGCCGCTGCCCAGGCCGCCGTCGATGCGCGACGGTTACGCATTCCGCCAGCACGTGGAGACGGCGCGGCGCAACCGCGGCCTGGAGATGATCCCGGAGTTCGACGCCTTTCCCGTCTTCTATTTCACGAACCACCAGGGCGTCACCGGGCCGGGCGAGGTGCACGTGCGCCCGCTGCACTGCGACCGGCTGGACTACGAGCTCGAGGCGGCGGTCGTGGTCGGCAAGGAGGGCAAGAACCTCACCGCGGCCCAGGCCGACGACGCCATCTTCGGGATGACCATCATGAACGACTGGTCGGCCCGCGCTCTCCAGATGGAGGAGATGAAGCTGAACCTCG
>DATBQU010000333.1:0-2684 GCA_036560665.1 Polyangiaceae bacterium | reverse complement strand
GCTCGGGCAGATCGCGAAGATCGCCGTCAACGAGGGGCCGAGCAACA
Source organism: Polyangiaceae bacterium (assembly GCA_036560665.1). GTDB lineage: Bacteria > Myxococcota_A > Polyangia > Polyangiales > Polyangiaceae > Palsa-1150. Next base: position 2,637 of record DATBQU010000333.1, on the reverse strand, counting down.
TCTACCGCGAGGACGGGCAGCGCTACACGCCGGTGAAGTTCAGCGTGCGCGGGCGCGACCTGGAGAGCACCATCGCCGAAGCGCGCGCGAGGATCGCGGCCAAGGTGCACCTGCCGTACGACTCGCACCTCGACTGGGCGGGCGAGATCAACCAGCTGAACGAGGCGGAGGACCGGCTCAAGGTCATCCTGCCGGTCACGCTGCTGCTCATCGCCTTCCTCGTCTACAGCGCGACCAAGAGCTGGATCGACTCCATCATCGTCTTCTTCAACATCCCGGTGGCCACCGCCGGGGGGGTGCTGGCGCTGCTGGCGACGGGGGTGCACTTCTCGGTGTCGGCGGCGATGGGCTTCATATCCATCTTCGGCATCGCCGTGCAGGACGCCATCCTGGTCGTGACCTACTTCCAGCGGCTGCGAAACGTGGAGGGGCTGCCCGTGCGCGAGGCGGCGTACGAGGCGTCGGAGAAGCGCCTGCGGCCGTGCCTGATGACGACGCTGGTGGCCATGATCGGCCTCTTCCCGGCGGCGGTGTCGACCGGGATCGGCTCGCAGACGCAGAAGCCGCTGGCCATCGTGGTCATCGGCGGCGCGCTGCTGGTGGCGGTGGTCGCGCGCGCGGTGCAGCCGCCGCTGCTGCTGCTGGCGCACACCTGGCTGGAGAAGGGCCGGGGCGGTCACAACCCGCACTCGATGAGGCCGCCGCCGAGCGGCGACATGAGCGACGACGAGGTGCTGGGGTAGCATCGAGCGCGATGCGCGCGATGCAGCTCACGCAGCCGGGGCCGGCGTCGACCGGTCCCCTGCACCGGGTGGAGCTCCCCGACCCGACGCCCGGGCCGGGGGAGCTGCTCCTGCGCGTCGCGGCGTGCGCGGTGTGCCGCACCGATCTCCAGCTGTGCGAGGGGGATCTGCCGGCGAAGCGGCTGCCGGTCGTGCCCGGTCACCAGCTCGTCGGCCGGGTGGAGGCGATGGGCGAGGAGGTCCGGGGGTGGCGCGCGGGCGATCGCGCCGGGGTGGGGTGGCTGGGCGGAGCGGACGGGACGTGCGCGCGCTGCCACGCGGGGCGGGAGAACCTCTGCGCGGCGGCGGCGTTCACGGGCTGGGATCGCGACGGGGGCTTCGCGACGCACGCGGTGGTGCGCGCGGACTTCGCCCACCGCCTGCCCGACGGCTTCGCCGACCTCGACGCGGCGCCGCTGCTCTGCGGGGGCGTGATCGGCTACCGCTCCTTGAAGGTGAGCGGGATCGCGCCCGGCGGGCGGCTGGGCCTCTACGGCTTCGGCGCGTCGGCCACGCTGGCCATCCAGGTGGCGCGCCACTGGGGTTGCCGCGTGTTCGTGTGCACGCGGTCGCCCGCCGAGCAGGAGCGGGCGCGCGGTCTCGGCGCGGAGTGGGCGGGGGACTACGGCAGCCGCCCACCGGAGCCGCTCGACGCGGCGATCACCTTCGCGCCGGCGGGCAGCGTGGTGGTGGCGGCGCTGAAGGCGCTCGACCGGGGCGGGACGGTGGCCATCAACGCCATCCACCTCGATCGCGTGCCGGAGCTCGACTACGGCGACCTGTGGTGGGAGCGCTCGCTGCGGAGCGTGGCCAACTTCACGCGCCAGGACGCGCGCGAGTTCCTCGAGCTCGCGGCGACCATCCCGGTGCGCGCCGAGACCGAGACCCACGCGCTGGCCGACGCGAACGTGGCGCTGGAGCGCCTGTCGCGCGGCGAGGTGCGCGGCGCGGCGGTGCTGCGCTGCGACTAGGAGTCGTCTCACCGCCAGGACGCCAAGAGCGCCAGGGTTTGGATGAGTCAGCTCCCATCTCTTGGCGTTCCTTGGCGTCCTGGCGGTTTTCTCCCCTCCGGTGCCTAGTGCGTGACGCCGTCGAGCACGAGGGACTCGAGGGGGGCGAGGTCGATGGAGCTGGCGAGGGAGACGGCCTCGTCGGCGCTGGTGGCGGGGGAGACGCGGACCTCGACGAGGAAGCGGCGCTGGACGAGGAAGGTGACCTCGCCGGTGCGGGCCTTCTCGCTCCAGCGCAGCGCGGCGGGGCGGCCGTGCACGACGGCCTGGCGGGTGACGAAGCCGGAGTCGGAGGCGACCACGCCGGGGCGCGTGTCGAGCGAGGCTGCGTGGACGCGGATGTTGCCGCTCTCGACGCGGACGGTGAGCTGGCGCGCGCCGTCGCCGTAGGTGCAGCTGGCGCCGAAGACCGGGCCGGTGGAGTAGCTGGTGGAGAAGGCGTCGACGCCCTCGACGGGCACGAAGGCGCCGACGGCGTGCGGCATGGCGGCCGAGATCTTCTGCCCGTCGCCGCGCCACACCGCCGCGTCGAGCGTCGAGTCGCTCACCGTGTCGAGCGGGCCGTCGCGGTCGCAGGCGGCGAGGGCAAGGGCGAGCGCCACGAGCGGCGAGACCGATCGCACGGCGTCTCCCTAGCATGGGCCGGAACGCGCCACCCGGCCCTCCGCTCCTCGCCGGGGTGTCCCTGGACATGCGCGTGCCTGTCCGGGACAGGCGTGGCACCCGTCGCGAGCGAGTAGCTCGCGACTTGTGGGGGCCCTCGCGCCCGGCGACCCTATGGCGGGACCGCGCCACCCTTCAAGAAGGGGGGGATCGTTGCCATGCTCACGATCAGGCCGTTTTTG
>DATBQU010000332.1:0-3627 GCA_036560665.1 Polyangiaceae bacterium | reverse complement strand
GAGGGCGCCCTGGCCCGGCTCACGCACGCGGCGCGGCAGGTCGCCGAGATCGCCAACCTCGCGCCCGACGCGCACGCGCCGTACGTCGGTCGCAGCGCGTTCGCGCACAAGGCGGGCGTCCACGTCGCCGCCATCCGCCGCCACCCGCGCGCCTACGAGCACGTCGATCCCGCGCTGGTCGGCAACGAGACACGCGTCGTCGTGAGCGAGCTGTCCGGCCGCGGCAACCTGCGCGCCAAGGCCGAGCAGTACGAGGTGACGCTCGACGCCGGGGCCGAGTCCGACGTGCTGCGCGGCGTGAAGGAGCGCGAGGCGCGCGGCTTCGCCTTCGAGGCGGCCGAGGCCTCGGTGGCCCTGATGCTGCGCCGCCGCTCGCCCGGCTACGTCCAGCCCTTCGAGCTCGTCGACTACCGGGTGACGGTGGGGCAGCGGGCAGGGGAGGGGGCCTTCGCCGACGCCGCCATCAAGATCCGCGTGCGCGGCGAGGTGGTGCACACCGCCGCCGAGGGCAACGGGCCGGTGAGCGCGCTCGACGCGGCGCTGCGCAAGGCGCTGGCGTCGGCCTACCCCGACGTCCTCGGCATCCGCCTGGAGGACTACAAGGTCCGCATCCTCGACGGCGTGGCCGGCACCTCGGCCACGGTGCGCGTCATGATCGACAGCGGCTTCGGCCTCGAGCGATGGACCACCATGGGCGCCTCGAGCAACGTGCTCGAGGCCTCGTGGATCGCCCTGGCCGACGGGATCGAGCACGGGCTGACCGTGGCGCAGGCCGCGCGCGAACGAGATCGTTGCCATGCTCACGATCCGGGCGGGCGCGAGAAAGGAGCGGCGTGATGAAGGCCAGCGTGGTCCTCCTGCCGGGGGACGGGATCGGTCCGGAGGTGGTCCGCGAGGGGCGGCGGGCGCTCGAGCGCGTCGCGTCGCGCTTCGGTCACGAGCTCGCGTTCTCCGAGCACCCGGTGGGGGGCGCGGCCATCGACGCCACCGGCGAGCCGCTGCCCGCGGCCACGCTCGAGGCCTGCCGGCGCGCCGACGCCGTCCTGCTCGGCGCCGTCGGCGGGCCGAAGTGGGACGATCCGCGCTCGAAGGTGCGCCCCGAGCAGGGCCTCCTGGGGCTGCGGCGGGCGCTCGGCCTCTTCGCCAACCTGCGCCCGGTGCGCGTCCACCCCGCGCTGGCGGGGGCCTCGCCGCTCAAGCAGGAGCGCGTCGACGGCGTCGACATCCTCTTCGTGCGCGAGCTCACCGGGGGCCTGTACTTCGGCCAGCCGCGCCTGCGCGAGACGATCGGCGAACGGACGCGCGCGGTGGACACGCTGGAGTACACGGACGAGGAGATCCGCCGCGTGGTGGCGCTGGCCTTCCGCCTGGCGCAGGCCCGCCGCAAGCACGTGACCTCGGTCGACAAGGCCAACGTCCTCGAGTCGTCGCGCCTGTGGCGCGAGGTGGCGACCGAGCAGGGCCTGGCGCACCCCGGCGTGCGCCTCGAGCACCAGCTGGTCGACTCGGCGGCGATGCGCCTCGTCACCGCGCCGCGCGCCTTCGACGTCGTCGTCACCGAGAACATGTTCGGCGACATCCTGACCGACGAGGCGGCGGTCATCACCGGCTCGCTGGGCCTGCTGCCCAGCGCGTCGCTCGGCGAGGGGACGCGCGGTCTCTACGAGCCCATCCACGGCTCTGCGCCCGACATCGCGGGCCAGGGGATCGCCAATCCGCTGGGGACGATCGCCAGCGCGGCGCTGCTCCTGCGGCACTCGCTGCGCCTGGAAGAGGAGGCGCGCTGCCTCGAAGGCGCGATCGACCACGCCATCGGCGCCGGCGCGCGCACCGCCGACATGTCCCCCGCGGGCCGCGCGCTCTCGACGGAGGAGATGGGGGCCCGGGTCTGCGAGCGGATCTAGTCCGCGGCCCTTCGAGGCGCTCTCTGTGGGGCGCGAGGCGCTTCTGTGCGCGACGAAGGCGCCAATGTGCACGTGGGAGCAGGGTGGGTGCGCCAGAATGGCGCTTTCATGGGCGTCACAAACGCCTTGATCGGCGATTGTAGCGCCTCTGTCCCCGAGAGTGGCGCCATGGCCCGCGAGCAAGGCGGTATTCTCGCGACCAGAGGCGCTTTTGGCTGCTTGTGTGATGCCTTCCAGGCGTGCTATGGCGTTGATGAGGCCTGCGATGGCGCTTCGCACGGCCTCATGAGCGCCTATGACCGCTGCTAGACCGCCTTTGTCGCGCACGGAGGCGTTTCGCAGGCCCACGAGAGCGCCATCGAGGCGGAACCCGTGACCATTCACGTCATCAAAGGCGCCCCTGCGCTGCTCGGAGACGCCAGGCGAGCGTTGATGCTCAGCCAGGAGCAGCTGGCCAACGCCATCGGCTCGTCCAAGCGCACGGTGCAGCGCTGGGAGACGAACCGCGCCCACCCGTCCACCGGCGAGATGGCGAAGGTGGCCGCCCTCGTCCACCCGCAGGACCCTGCCATCGCCGCGGAGATCGCCGCCTCCATCGGGCAGACCCTGGAGAGCCTGGGGCTCGTCCCGCCTCCGCCCCCGGCGCCGCCCCCGCTGCCGCCCATGCCGCGGCACCTCGCCGTCGACGCGGTCGTGTGCGTTGCGTCGGACGCTCTCGGCGTCACGCCGGGCGCCGTCCGCGCGGCGCTCCTCGCGGCGTTCCGGCGCGCCCGCGAGCTCGGCCTGGCGTACGACGAGGTGGAGCGCGCGATGGACGACGCGCTGAAGCCGGCGCTGAAGCCGGCGTAGCCGAAGACCTAGCCGCACGAGGGCATTCCCGAGCTTGCCGCGGGATGCTATGCCTCCGCTCCCCCGGCGGGCCGTCCCGCCAAGACAGCGACGGTGCGGTAGCCAAGTGGTCAGGCAGCGGATTGCAAATCCGTTATACGTCGGTTCGAATCCGATCCGCACCTCAGCCGAGGAAACGAGCGCACTAGTCGTCCGGGTGCCCCCACGGATAGTAGAGCGTCGCGGTGTCGCCGAAGTCGCGGCGCAGGACGTGGAGGTAGCTCTCGAGCACGTCCATGTGGCGGAAGCGCTCATTCGGGTCCTTGTGTCTGCCCATGCAGATGCACTGGTAGACGATGCGCTGCACGCCCCGAAGGAGGAGCCGTCGCGCCACGCGGATGCGCTGGTCGCCGGACTCGGTCAGTGAAACGTCGTACTGGCGCCGGTCTTCGCGCGCGCGCCGCCGCACCACAAGGCCGAGCGACTCGAGGGCCCGCAGCATCCGGCTGACGACCGATGCGCTCACGCCGAGCGTGTGGCGCAGGACGCTCTGCCGCACGCTGAACGTCGCAACCTCGTGCTGGTGGCGAGGGGCGCCCAGCAGGGCGCACATCATGTCGAAGCGAGCGGCGGTCAGGCCTACCGACTGGAGCGCCTTGCGCGTGATGCGCAAGAAGCCGTGGAAGGCCCGCTTGGTGCCGAAGGCGATCGCGTTCATGACGGGGGGCCCCAAGAGCACCGCGCGTGCCGACGGTCCCAAGGGCGCGGGGAGTGGGCGATCCGGCATGGGCGGACCGCGCGAGGTTCCCGCGACGACTCGCTCTCCACCGGTCGCCGGGCCGCTTCCGCGCGCCGCCGTCACTCCAAAAACGGCCTGATCGTGAGCATGGCAACG
>DATBQU010000331.1:0-9760 GCA_036560665.1 Polyangiaceae bacterium | reverse complement strand
CCGGCATCTCCTTCGCCGCGGAGCTGCGCATGGGAGAGATCATCAACGTCTCCCCCTGCAGCGCGCCTTTCGACACTAGCGGTGCAGCGCCTCCCCAGTATTGCACCTATCCCGATCGCCTCTTCTTCATGGGTGGATTCGACTCGATGCGCGGGTGGCTGCAGGACGCATTCATTCCCCAAGAATTCGCCGACCAGATCGCGTCGGGGCAGATCACGTGCACGGACCAGAGCAACTGCGCCGTCCCGCTCCGTGGAGGCAACCTCATGGTCAACCCCCGCTTCGAGCTGCGCTTCCCGGTGAGAGCCCCGCTCGACGCGGCCCTCTTCAGCGACTTCGGCAACATCTGGAACGACCCCAGCTACATCTTCCAGCGCAGCTTCTCTCTACGGGCCGACGTGGGGGCGGGCATCCGCGTCCAGACGCCCGTGGGCCCGCTGGTCTTCGACTACGGCATCAACGTGACGCGCCGGTACTACGAGGACTTCGGCGCCTTCCACTTCGCCATCGGGCTGTTCTGAGCGGACGCGAGCGCAGACGGTCCTTGCCGAGGTCGCTCTTCCCTCCCAGGATGATGCGATGGCGCGCCTCGTGTCCCCCACTCCGCCGCCGGTGAAGGTCCTCGTGGCCGACGACGACGACGACGCGCGCTGGACGATCCGCGTCGCGCTCGAAGCACAGGGCTACGACGTCGTCGAGACGTCGGACGGCGACACCACCCTGGGCGTGCTTCTCGACGCGGCGGCGACCCGCGGGGCGCTGCCCGACGTCCTCCTGCTCGACTTCGTCATGCCCGGTACCAGCGGGATCGGGATCCTGCGTGCGCTGAGGCGCGCGGCGGCCATCCCCGCCACGGTGCTCATGACCGGCTTTCCCGATCGCTCGATCGAGACGTTCGCGCGCAACCTGGGCGTCACCTGCGTCCTCTTCAAGCCGCTCGACCTCGACCAGCTGCTCGCGGCCGTGCTCGAGGCCGCGTGCGCTCGAAGCGTGCCCGCCTGAGGCGACTCCCCGGCCCTGGCCCTTCAGGGCAGCGCCGCCGCGTCGAAGAACGACGGCGACGGCGGCGCGCGCATCTCGGCCGCCTTGGCGCACGCCTGCTTCGCGCCCGCCGTGCACGCGGTCTGGTAGAGATCGCCCGCCTTCGCGCGGTCGACCGGCACGCCGCGTCCGTGCTCGACCATGACGGCGAGGTTGTAGCAGCCCGCCGCCCACTGCAGGTCGCACGACCGCTCGTAGAGCCGCGCCGCCAGCGCGTCGTCCTTGGGGACGCCGTGCGCGTACTCGTGCATCTGCCCCGCGAACATGCAGGCCGGCCCGTCCTTCATGTCGCAGGCGTGCTCGTAGAGCCCCGTCGCGCGGGCCTCGTCCTTGTCCACGCCGGTCCCCAGCGCGTACGTCGCCGCCAGCCGCCGGCAGCGGTCGGCCGAGCCCGCGTCGCACTCCCTCTCGCACGCCGGCACGTCCGGACACGACCCCAGCGTGTTGCCGATGGTGATCACGCTCGCCGACGGCGCCGCCCGCTCACCCCCCGACGCCTTCCCCCGATCGCAGGCCGGCAGGGTCAACGCGAGAAGAGCAACCCACAGGGAGGCGGGGAGACGGGGAGTTTCTCGGGTGCCCGATCGTGAGCGTGCCACGTGATCGTGATCCGTGGACGTGGACGTGAACGTCGACGTGAACGTGCGCGTGCGCGTACCCGTGCACGTCATCCCGCCCCCCCCTAGAACGCCTTCAGGTCCGGGAGCAGCCGCTTCGAGATGACGATGCGCTGGATCTGCCCGGTGCCCTCGAAGATGTCGTAGACCTTGATGTCGCGGAACCACTTCTCGAGCAGCTGGTGCTCGCCCGAGATCGACCCCTCCGCGCCGCAGATCTCGATGGCCTCGATGCACGCGCGGATGGCTGCGCCGCCCGCCATCGCCTTGCAGATGCTGGCCTCGCGCGCGTTGGGCTCGCCCTGATCGGCCAGCCAGGCCGCGCGCCACGTGGTCATGCGCGCTGCCTCGAGCTGCCGGCCGATGCGCGCCAGCCGCTCGGCGAGGGCGGCGTAGCGCGGGATGGGGCGCGACAGGACGTAGTGGTCCTTCACGAAACCCACCGCGTAGTCGTAGGCCGCGCGCCCGATCCCGATGGCCATCGCCGCCACCAGCGGCCGCGTGTTGTCGAAGGTCTTCATGGCGGTCATGAAGCCCTCCTTCGACTTGTAGCTCTCCTCGCCGCCGAGCAGGTTCTCCTCGGGCACGCGGCAGTCCTCGAAGACGAGCTCCGCCGTCTCGCTCGCGCGCAGGCCCATCTTGTCCTCGATCTTGCCGACCGAGAACCCCGGCGTCCCCTTCTCGACCACGAAGGCGCGGTGCCCGGCGCGGCCCAGCGACGGATCGAGGGTGGCGAAGACCACGTTCCACGACGCGCGCGCGCCGTTGGTGATGAAGCACTTGCGGCCGTTGATGACCCAGTGCTTGCCGTCCTTGCGGCAGCTGGTGCGAATGCCGGACACGTCGCTCCCCGCCCCCGGCTCGGTCAGCGCGTACGCCCCCCACCGGAGCTCCTGCGACATGTCCTCGAAGATCGAGAAGAAGCGCTGGCGCTGCTCGGGGGTGCCGCTCGCCCGCACCGGCGGCGCGCCCAGGCCCGGCCCCGGCAGGCACAGCAGCAGCCCGGCGTCGCCCCAGGACATCTCCTCGGCGCTCAGGATGGTGGTCAGCGCGATCTGGCGCTTCTTGCGCGTCTCGAGATCCACCTCCTCCGCCTCGCCGGAGCCGCGGTTCACGCCGAGCGCGCTGCTGCCCATCGACTGCGCCATCATCACGATGCGCCGCAGGAAGTCGTGCGGGATGCCGTGCTCGCGATCCCACTTGAGGCTCTCGGGGCGGACGATGCCCTCCGCGAACTGGTGGATCATGGCCTGCGTCTCGCGCTGGCGCTTGTTCGGTGAGAACTCGATGGTCATGGCGCGTTCCTCGCTGACTCAGACGAAGACGTTCTGCGACTCGGCGCCGGGCAGCACCAGCGCGGGGTCGATGGGCCGGCCGAGCGCGATGGCGGCCGCCAGCTGGTCGGCCTGCTCCGCGGTCATCCCGCACAGCTGCATCTGCTTGGCGTCGCGCATCCACTTCTCGACGGGGTAGTCGCGCATGAAGCCGGAGCCGCCGTGCAGCTGCACCGCGTCGTCGCCCGCGCGCATGGCCGCCTCCTTGGCGAACGACACCGCCCACGCCGAGTGCAGCAGCGCCGAGCGCGCGTCGCTCCCCTCCGCCCCGCGGGCGACCTCGTCCCAGAGCCAGGCGGCGTGCCACACCATCGTGCGCGCGGCCTCGAGGTCCATGTTGCGATCGGCCAGCGTGAAGGCCACGGCCTGGAAGTGGCCGATGGGCTTGCCGAACGCCTTGCGCTGCTCGCAGTAGTCGCGCGTCGTCTCGAAGGCGGCGCGCGCCAGGCCCACGCACCGCGCCGCGACGAGGAGCCCCTGCGTCGCGAAGAACCAGGCCAGGCGCTGCGCGTCCCCGGCGAGCGGCAGGCGCGCGTCGTCGCTCACCTCCACGCCGTCGAGGGCGAGGCCCCCGAAGCTCGCCGCGCCGAGGCCCAGCGTGTCGAGGCGCGGCAGCACGCGCAGCCCCTTCGCGTCGCAGGGCAGGACGAACGCGCCGAGGCCCTCCCACGCCCTGGCCGCGTCGACCTGCGCGAAGACGATGAAGCCCTGCGCCCGGTCGGCGTTCAGGACGTACGCCTTCTCGCCGCGGAGCGTCCAGCCTTGCCCCGAGGAGCTGCGCTCCGCCGTGGTCACCATCCCGCCGCGATCGCGGCACGCCCTGGGCTCGCCCCACGCCACCGCGCCGACGCGCGTGTGGGCGCCCTCGCCCACGAACGGAGCGAGGAGCGCCTTGCCCTGCTCCGGCCCGCCGAAGAGCAGCGCCGCCCACCCGTACGCGCCCGGCCCGCCGAGGGCGAAGGGCGCCGCGGGATCGCCGTACGCCAGCTCCTCCTCGATGAGCACCTGCGTGACCACGCCGAGGCCCGAGCCGCCCGCCGCCTCGGGGAAGGCCGCCAGCGGCAGCCCCATCCCGTGCGCCGCCTGGAGCACGTCGTCGGGCAGGTCGCGCGCGCGCTCGAACTCGCGCAGTCGAGGCCGCAGCGTCCGCTCGGCGAACTGGGCGACCGAGTCCCGGACCATCTTCTGATCGTCTGTGGGCTGGAGGGCGATCATGGTGGGAGACATTTAGCGTGCGAAACATCTCCGGGGCAACCGTCAGCCGCCCGATCCCGCCTTCCGCCACACCGTGGCCAGCCAGGGCTGCTCCTCCCGGGGCCTGCCCGGGGGGCGGTAGTAGTGCGCCAGCTCCTCGAACCCGGCCGCGACGACCACCGCCCGCCAGCGCTCGTAGTCCCAGTAGCAGCCGTAGCGGTCGCCGTTCCACCCCTCGCGGTTGTCGCCCCGCGGGTTGGAAGCGAAGAGCACGCCGCGGGGCTTCAGCGCGTCGCGGAGGCGGCCGAGGACATGTGGCAGCTCGGCGCTCGGGACGTGGAAGAGCGAAGCGTTGGCGAAGACGCCGTCGAAGCGGCCCGCCGGCAGATCGAGGGCGAGGAAGTCCTGCTCCAGGACCTCGCATCCGGCGTGCTGCCGCGCCATGACGCAGAAGGCGTGGCACCCCTCGACGCCCACCGCCTCGTGCCCCAGCGAGCGGAAGTACGCGAGGTCCCGCCCCGGGCCGCAGCCGACATCGAGGATCGCGAACGGTGGCTTGCCCTCGATGTTGTCGAGCAAGGCCGCGTAGTTCTGCGAGACGTCGTGGTCCTTCGTCCCGTCCCAGAAGTCGAGCGCGTTCGTCTCGTAGTGCGAGAGCGTGCGCGACGTGCTCGCGGTGCGGGACGTGAGAGCGGAGCCGGTGTCCTTGGGCTTCATGACCGCGGCGCTATGCTTAGCCGATGCGCCGCGCGCTCGCCTGCGTCCCGCTGGTGCTTGCGTGCGCCTGCGAGCGGCCGTTCCTCGCCCGCGATGGGACGCTGGTCTTCCCCGAGAAGGGCGCGCACGGCGCCTCGGTGGTCACCGCGAACGGGCTCGAGTTCCACGACCGCGCGGACGTGCCCGACCGCATCGTGGTGCGCGATCCCTACGAGCCGTGGCGGGCCCCGGTGGGGTTCCTCGTGCCGGCGAGCGGGCGCTTCACGCGGACGAGCTCGCCGACGCTGGTGGCCACCACCGGCCTCGCCATCTCCATGCGCCCCAGCGACACGCGGGTCCCGTCGTGGGGCGGCGAGATGCTGGTGCGCGTCGACGTGCTGGCGCCCGCCGCGGCCGGCGCCGCGCGCTGGGGGGAGGACGTGGCCATCGTCCTCGACGGCCGCGGGCCCGACGCGGCGGCGCTGTGCGCGGCGGCGCTGGCGCAGCTCGGCGGTCGCGATCGTGTCGTCGTCGTCGACGCCGCGGGCGGGCGCGTGGTCGTGCCGATGATGCCCGCCGCGAACCGCTCGCTCGTCCTGGCGGCCGTCGAGCGACGGCTGGCGGCGCTGCCCGAGGCCCCGGCGGGACGCGACCGCGCCGTGGCCACCGCGCTCGCCGCCATGTCGCGCGGCACGCTGCGCCGCGTCCTCGTGCTGAGCGACGGCGGCGACGCGGTCCGCGAGCAAGCCGAGCGCGGCCTGGGCGGCGAGCTGGTCCCGCTCGCGGTGGTGGCGACGACGAGCCGCACCGACGGCGACCTCGACGCGCGCGAGCGCGCCGTGCAGGCGTTCGTCCCCCCCGCCGGAGCGCCTGCCTTCGGCGACGTGGTGCTCGCCTTCGACGGGACGCCCGCGCCCTCCCACGTCCTCGAGGCGTCGGGCGGCGACGCGCGCTGGCAGCTCGAGGGCGGCGAGCTCGCCCTGGGCGACGTGCGCGCTGGCGACGAGCGCGCCGAGGTGGTGCGCGTGACCATCCCGGCGTGGACGCCCGGCGAGTCGTTCACGCTGCACGTGGCGGTGCGGTTCGACGATCTGTCCCGCGGCGGCGAGCGCCGCGCCATGGGCGCCGACCTGCCGTGCACCTACGACGACGACATCGAGCGGCTCGCCGACTCGCGCCACGGCGACGTCATCGCCTACGCCTCCGCCCTGGCCACGCTGGCCCGCCTCGACGCCGCCTTCGTGGGCGTCGGCCCCGCCCGCGGCGACCTGCGCCCGGTCGCCCTCATGCACGCGCGCTCCCTCGCCCTTCTCGCCCGCGACATGCACGATCCGGCCGCGGCGGAGCAGGCAGCCATGCTCGAAGCGTTGCTGGGCGCAAGCAACTAGGAGAACCGCAGAGACGCAGAGAGCGCAGAGCAGAGAGCTGGTCCTTCCTCTCTGCGACCTCTGCGTCTCTGCGGTTTGTCTCAGTCTCCCAGGCCCGCGTCGATCCAGCCGCCCTCGATGCCGCCCTCGCCGGCGCACGAGGTGGACGCGACGTCGTTCCAGTAGCCGCTGTAGCACTCGAAGGCGTCGTAGAAGGTCATCCCGTCGCAGAGCTGCGGGTTGCCCGGGCACTGCTCGCCCGGGGGCGCGGTGCACGAGACGCCCTGCTCGACGCCGGCCGGGGCGGGGCAGCCGAACTGCACGTCGGGGCACGCCGGCGTGCCCGGCGACGAGCAGAACCAGTTGCCGCCGTCGCAGCTGCACGACTCGGTGCCGACGACCGAGCCGTCGCACCCGTACACGGGCAGGTCCGACTGGCAGGACAGGCCGGGGCTGGTGGTGCAGGACCCGTTGGCCGTGATGGTCTGCGGCGGGGGGCACGAGGTGGGCGGGCACCCGGGGGAGCTGGTGAGGCACTGCCAGACCCCGCTGGTGCCGTCGCCGAGGGTGTCGCAGGTGCAGTCGACGCTGCCCGTGCGGTTGCCGTTGCAGTCGTAGATGGGCTGGTCCGACGCGCAGGTCGTCCCGTAGGTCTCGCTGTGGCAGACGGCGCCCTGCCTCACCTGCGCCGGAGGGGGACAGCTCGGCCCTCCGCCGCTGCTGCCTCCGCTGCCACCCCCGCTGCTCCCTCCGCTGCCGCTCCCGCCGCTGCTGCTGCCCCCGCCGTCCCCTCCGACGCCGTCGACGCGACCACCGCAGGCGAGGGCGGCAAGGATGGGCAACACGAAGACGAGGGCTCGGGCGGCGGTGCGCATGGCCATCCCTTCGCAATGACCGCGCCAGCCGCGATCCGCCGCGATCCTGGCCCTCCCGCGCCCCGGGCCTCTGTGCCGGAGCGTGCCGTCCGCGTCAGCCTCGCCGGGCCGCCAGTTCACACCAGGCGGAGGCCACGGCATCGACCACCCGGTCCTGCTGCGCCGCCGTCAGCGTCGGGTACATGGGCAGGCTGATGGTCCGGTCGCCGATCTCCTCGGCCACCGGCAGCGCCCCCCGCGGGATCCCCAGGGCCTCGACCAGGTAGGTCAGCCCGTGGATGGCGCGGTAGTTCACCGCGGTCCCGATCCCCGCCGCGCCCAGCCTGGAGAGCATGGCGTCGCGCTCGCCGGGCCGCGTGTGCATCGTGAACAGGTGGTGGCTGCTCCGGCCGCGGGGCTCGACCAGCCAGGGCACGCCGTGCACCGTCGGCGGCGGCCCCGCCATCTCCGGCACGCGCTCGCGCAGGAGCGACTCGTACCGGCGGGCGACCTGCTCGCGTAGCGCCCGCTTGTCCTCCACGTGCGCGAGCTGCGGGCGCAGCAGCGCCGCGTCGAGATCGGTGAGGTTGGCCTTGTACCCGAGCTCGACCAGGTCCCAGTGCGCGTAGAGCCCCCCGTGCCGCTCGGTCGCCGCCTTGGACACGCCGTGGTTGCGCAGGCGCCGCAGCCGCTCGGCCACCTTCGCGTCGCGCGTGGTGACCGCGCCCCCGTCGCCGCTGGTGAGGTTCTTGGTGGCGTAGAACGAGAACACCGCCGCGTCGCCGAGCTCCCCCGGGCGCACGCCGTCGCGCTCCATCTCGATGCCGTGGGCGGCGTCCTCCACGATGAAGAGCCCGCGCGCGTCGGCGACGGCGCGCAGCGCGCGCATGTCCGCCAGCTGGCCGTACAGGTGCACCGGCAGGATGCCCACCGTGCGCTCGCCCACCGCGGCGCGCACCGCCGCCGGATCGAGCAGGCCCGTGGCCGGCTCGACGTCCACCAGCTTCGGCCTGGCGCCGAGGTGCATGATGGCGTTGGTGGTCGAGGCGAACGTCATGGGCGTGGTGATGACCTCGTCGCCGGGGCCGACGCCGAGCGCCCGCAGCGCCAGCAGCAGGCCCATCGAGCAGCAGCTGGTCCCCACCACGTGCGGCGGGGTCGCGCCTTCCCGACCGCGGACGAGGAACTTGCCGAGGTCCTCCTCGAAGGCGGCGACCTGCGGGCCCAGCGTGAGAAACAGCGTCTCCAGCACGCGCCGCCACGACGCCGCCTCCTCCTCGCCGAGCTGGTGTCGGTAGAACTCGACCTTCTCGCTCATCCCGCGGCCCTCAGGAGGCCGCCGTGAGCAGCGCCCCGTCGAGGGCGAGCTCGCGGTGCGCGCGCTCCGCGTCGCGCAGGAACATGTACTGCCGCATCGTGTACCAGCGGCGATCGTCGGGATCGACCGTCCCCTCGCGCAGCGCGCCCAGCACCTCGCGGATGCCCTCGTCGACGCCCTGCTCCGCCTCGAAGGCCAGCACGCGGTGGATCTTGTCGAACGACACGTTGTAGTCGCGCAGGTCCGGATCGGTCGGCGCGTGGACCACCTCCGTGCCCGGCACGGCGTCGCGCACGCGGAAGGCCAGGTTGAGGATCTGCACGTTGCCGGCGTCGGAGCCGACGTTGAAGACCTCGCCCGCCACCTTCGACGCGTCGCTGGTGAGCGCCGCCTCGAAGGCGCGGGCCACGTCGCGCACGTGCACGAAGGGTCGCCACTGCCGGCCGCCGCCGTCGACGGTGATGCGCCGCCCGACGTAGGCGTTCTTGGTCATCACGTTGATGGCGAGATCGAAGCGCATGCGCGGGCTGACGCCGAACACGGTGGCCAGGCGCAGCGCGCACACCTCCATGCCCTTCGAGCCGAGCAGGAAGTCCTCCACCTCGGCCTTGGCCCGCGCGTAGAGCGACACCGGGTGGCGCGGGCTCGACTCGGTGAGGCCCAGGCCCTCGCCGTGGCCGTAGACCGAGCACGACGAGGAGAAGACGTAGCGACGCACGCCCGCCTCGAGCGCCGCCGAGGCCAGGCGCTTGGCGCCGTCGACGTTCACGCTGCGCGTGAGGTCGGGCTCGAGCTCGCACGACGGATCGTTGGAGATGCCGGACAGGTCGACCACCGCCTTGACCGACTCGAGCAGCGCGTGGTCGAACGAACGCACGTCGCCGCGCACGACGCGCAGCTTGTCGCCGTAGCGCGCCTGCGCCTTGCCCAGCGTGTCGCCGAAGTAGAGGCGATCGAGGACGGTGACGCGGTGCCCCTGCTCGAGGAGCTGCGGCACGAGGACGGAGCCGATGTAGCCGGCCCCGCCGGCGACGAAGACGTGCATGGGCCGGCGCGATACCACGAAAAGAGGGGGTCGTCACAGACGCGCGGCCAGCCTGGCCCGCAGGGCCCGGGCGTCGACCCGCATCCCCGGCCGCGGCGACGGCCCGGGGGGCGTGCGCTCGGCGGCGAAGGGGCGGGTGCGGATCCAGTTGTAGGTGCCGGCGGCGTCGGCCACGAAGGTGAGCTCGACCTGCTGCCCCTGGACGGTCAGGACGAAGTTGTCGGGCGTGACCGGCGTCAGCGCGGGGGTGTAGGGGATCTGGGCCGCGTCGAGGTCGGGCATCGAGACGGTGAC
>DATBQU010000330.1:0-16240 GCA_036560665.1 Polyangiaceae bacterium | reverse complement strand
AGGCGACGCGCGCGGCGAGAGGCACGAAGGGCCCGGTGGCGCGCAAGGCCGTGAAGGGCAGGGTCGACGAGCAGGCGATCAAGGACGCGATCGATCGTCCCGATGCCGCGCGCCCGTCCCGACCGACCCCTTGACGTACCCCAGGCCGGCGATTATTCGTCCGTTCCCCCTCGCGAAGGTGGCGGAATTGGCAGACGCACTAGCTTGAGGTGCTAGCGCCAGAAATGGCATAGGGGTTCAAGTCCCCTCCTTCGCACAGCGTTGCCCCGATGAGGAAGAAGCGTCGCCGCGGGAGGAAGGCTGCGACCGAGGTCGCGTGCCCCTTCTGCGGCGAGACAGAAGAGCTCTTCGTCGACGCCGGCGGCAGCGAACGCCAGACGTACACCGAGGACTGCGCGGTCTGCTGCCACCCGCGCGTCGTGCACGTGGAGCCGGGCGACGAGCCCGGAGAGGTCCGCGTCTGGCTCGAGCGAGGAGACTGAAGAGCGCTACGGGCCGCGGGAGCTCCGGGGGATCTCGAAGTCGCCGAACTTCAGCGCGGTGACGCGTCCGTCCGGGGCGACGACGATCGAGAGCGCGTCGCCTCCGTCGAGCGTGGTGAGCGAGGTGGGCGACGTGAAGACCGCCTCGCTGTCGATCCCCAGGCGTGGCACGGACACGACGAGCCGGGTCCCCTCGCGCCGGACGGTCGCGGTCACGCGATAGACCTCGTAGAACGCCTCGTACGATCCGACGACGCGGTCGAGGGCGGTCGGGTCCATCGGCAGCGGCGTGACGGCCGGGGGCTCGAAGTCGGGCCAGCGGTACTCGGCGGCGACCGCGTAGAGGATCTCGCGCAGCAGCGGGCGCCCACCGCCGCCGTTGATCATGACGGCCGCCCCCTGCCCCGTCGCGGGGAAGTAGACGAGCTCGGAGAGGAAGCCCTCGTCCTCGCCGGGGTGGCCGAAGTGAAACGCCCGGCCGCTTCCCTCGAGAAGAGGGCCGAGGCCGAACGGCGCTTTCTGCACCGTGAGCATCTCCGTCGCCATCGCCTTCGAGAGGATCGCGCCCGGCCGCCCGTCGCGCGCGGCGGCGATGGCCATGGCCCACGCGAGGAGATCCGCCGGCGTCGTCCACAGGCCGGCTGCCGCCATCTCCGGGTACACGTGGAAGCGCCCCGGCACGACGGCGCCCGTCACGTCGTGCGCCGAGGATGCCGCCCGAGCGCGCGCCGGAGGCAGCGGCTGTTCGAAGGTGCTGTCCTTCATCCCGAGCGGGCCGAGCACGAGCTGCTCGAGCAGCGCCGGGAAGGCCTGGCCCGTGACCTCGACGAGCGCGAGCTGCTCGATGGTGACGCCTCCGCCCGAGTAGCGCGACGTCGTCCCGGGCACCAGGTCGACGCGAACGGGCTTCGTGTTCGCCGGCTTCTCGCCGTCGAGCACCTGCAGCAGGGTGGGCAGCGGCTCGTTCGCGGCATACCCCGGGAACCCGTGCACGGTGGTCCCGGCGCTGTGCGACAGGATGCGCCGCAGCGTGACGCTCGCCTTCGCCGTCAGCTCGTTGTCGGGCACCTTCCAGGACCGGAGGTAGGTGTTCACGTTCTCGTCCAGCGACAGCCGGCGCTGGTCGACCAGGCGGAGCGTCGCCGTCGCCGTGACCGGCTTGCTGATCGAGCCGGCCTGGAAGAGCGTGGCCGGCATGACGGCCTCGGGCGAGCCCGCCTCCTTCACGCCGAAGCCGCGGGCCCATGCCAGGCGTCCACCCTCCACCACCGCCACGCTCACGCCCGGCACGTGGAAGTGCGCCATGCGCTCGTCGAGGCGGTACCGGACCGCACCGGGGACCGTCACCACCGGCACCAGCGCTCCGATCACGCGCGCGGCGTCGTCGGCGCGAGCCGGGGCGGGCGCCGGGGCGGACGCCGGGGAGGCGGGCGGCGCCGGCGCGACACTGCCGCAGGCGACGGCGCCCGCCAGGGCGAGGGCGAGGATCGAGGGGCGCATCCGCGAGCGGGCCAGCGGCCGGCTGCCGTCTACATGCACGTGCCGGTGGAGCACGCCGTGTCGGTCCCGCAGACGTTGCCGCACGTCCCGCAGTTGGCGCTGTCGGTCTGCGTGTCGGCGCAGTAGGGCGCGCCGGCGTCGGGGGTGCAGAGCGTCTGCGTCGGCAGGCACGCGGAGACGCACGCCCCAGCGGTACAGCTCTCGAGCGCTCCGCACGTCTTGCCGCAGGTGCCGCAGTTGGCGTTGTCGGTGCGCGTGTCGGCGCAGTAGGCCCCGCCGGGACCGACGCCCGGGCACAGCGTCTGGCCGCTGACGCAGCTCGATGCGCACACGCCCGCCTTGCACACCTGCTGGGCGCCGCAGACCGTGCCGCAGTTGCCGCAGTTGGCGTTGTCGGTGCCGGTGTCGGCGCAGTAGGCCCCGCCGGTGCCGCCGGTGCAGAGCTTCTGGCCGGCGATGCAGCTCGAGGCGCAGGCGCCCGCCCGGCAGACCTGCTGGGCGCCGCAGACGGTGCCGCACGCGCCGCAGTTGGCGTTGTCGGTGGCGGTGTCGGCGCAGAACGGCCCGCCGGTGCCGGTGCACAGCTTCTGGCCGGTGATGCAGGTGGACGAGCACGCCCCTGCCGAGCAGACCTGCTGCGCGCCGCACGTGTTGCCGCAGCCGCCGCAGTTCTTGTTGTCGCTCTGGGTGACGGCGCAGTAAGGCGAGCCGGTCGTCGGCGTGCACATCGTCTGTCCCGGGATGCAGGCGGACGCGCAGAGGCTCCCCGAGCAGACCTGGAGCGCCCCGCACGCGTTGCCGCAGCTGCCGCAGTTTTTGTTGTCGCTCTGGGTGCTCGCGCAGAACGAGGTCCCGCCCGTCGTGCACAGCGTCTGCGTGGAGGAGCAGGTGGAGACGCACGCCCCCGCGGAGCACACCTGCTGCGGGCCACAGGTGGTGCCGCACCCGCCACAGTCGTGGTTGCCGCTCTTCGTGTCGGCGCAGTAGGGCATGCCCGCATCGCTCGTGCACAGGGTCTGGCCTCCGGCGCAGGTCGAGCCGCACGCCCCGCCGGAGCAGAGCTGACCCGCGGGGCAGATCTTGCCGCAGGCCCCGCAGTTGGCGTTGTCGCTGCTCGTCTCTGCGCAGTAAGGCAGGCCGCCGTCGGAGGCGCACAGCGTGCCTGTGCCGCAGACGCTGGTGCAGGCGCCGTCGACGCACGCCGTCCCCGCCGCGCAGGCGTGCCCGCAGGCGCCGCAGTTCGCGCTGTCGGTCTGGATGCTCGCGCAGTACGTCGGTCCGGCATCGCCGCCGTCGGCTGCGTCGCCCGCGATCGTGGCATCGAGAGGGCCGGCCTCGCCGCCGTCGGCCGAGGTCGCGCCCGGTCCGCAGAGGATCTGGGTCGCAGCGCAGGGGGCGGCGCCGCCCTCGTACTCGATGAGGATCTCCTTGCTCGCACAGCTCGGCACGAGGCCGATGGCAACGAGGGCAAGGAAGGTGGAGGCACTGAAATGGAACAGCACGAGCCAGCGGGATCGCAACGGAGACACCTCGAACACACAGTTGTCCGGGAACGCCCGGGTGTTTACAAGAAAATGCATCGCCCGCTCCGCGAGCAGGGCGAGCAGGGCGAGCAGGGCGAGCGCGGGCCGCCGAGCCGCGAGCGCGCCGCATGCGGAATGCCGGAGCTTTGCCGTACGCTGCACCTGGCGATGGCGCGGGTCGACAGCCTCCTCTCGATCCTGGTCCAGCAGGGGGCCAACGAGCTGCGCCTCGGGACGGACCGCGAGCCCAAGATGCTGGCCTTCGGGGCTCCGAAGCGCCTGTCCATCCCGTCGACCCCGGAAGAGACGCTGCGCGACCTCCTGGGCGACATCCTGACGCCGGACCGCGACGAGGCCCTCCGCGCGCAGGGCAGGCTCGAGGTGCCCTACGAGTCGTCCGGACTCGGCGCGTTCCAGGTCAAGCTCGCCGGAAGGGCCGGGGGCGGCTTCGACGTGGTGTTCGTGCGGGAGGCGCGGAGGCACGCGGCTGCGACGGCGACCGCGCCCGCGCCCGCGCCCATGCCCGCGACCGCGACCGCGACCGCGCCCGCGACCGCGACCGCGACCGCGCCCGCGACCGCGACCGCGACCGCGACCGCGACCGCGACCGCGCTCGGTCCCGACGTTCCCACGCCCGCCCTCGCCCACTTGCTCGCCAGCGCCTTCGCCCTGAGGGCGAGCGACGTGCACCTCACCGACGGCGGGCAGCCGCTCGTCCGGGTCGACGGATCGCTCCGCCGCCTCTCGGACGAGCCGGTGGATCTGCTGGCGATCCTCGCCCTCGGCCCGGTGCGCGAGGAGCGCCTCGCCAGGGGGCTCTCCGGCGATCTGGCCCTGGAGGTGCCCGGTGCGGGGCGGGTGCGCGTGCACGTCTTCCGCACCGCGGAGGGGCCGGCCGCATCCATCCGGCTGCTCCCCGCATCCGCGCCCTCCCTCGCTTCGCTTCATCTGCCCGTGCCGATCGACGATCTGGTGGACCTGCCGCACGGGCTGGTCCTCGTCTGCGGCGCGACCGGGTCGGGCAAGTCGACCACCCTGGCCGCCCTGGCCCAGGAGGCGCTCCACCGGCGGTCGATCGTGCTGACCACCCTCGAGGATCCCATCGAGCACGCCCTGTCCGCGTCGGATACGTCGATCGTCCGGCGGCGGCAGATCGGCCGCGACGTCGGCGACTTCGCCAGCGGCCTTCGCGACGCCCTGCGCGAGGATCCGGACGTCCTTCTGGTGGGCGAGATGCGCGACCCCGAGACCATCGGGCTGGCGCTCACCGCCGCCGAGACGGGGCACCTGGTGCTGTCGTCGCTCCACAGCGGCTCGGCCGCCTCCGCCATCGAGCGCATCGCCGACGCCTACTCCGGACCGCGACAGCAGCAGATTCGCGTGCAGCTGGCCGACTCGCTTCGCGCGGTCGTCGTGCAGCGGCTGCTGCCTCGCGCGCGGGGGGGCGGCCGCATCCCGGCGGTGGAGGTGCTCCGCGTGACGCACGCCGTCGCGTCCCTCGTGCGCGAGGGCAAGACCGCCCAGCTCTCCACGGCCATGCAGTCGGGCCGGCGCGAGGGGATGCTCGCCCTGGAGCGCTGCCTGGCCGACCGGGTGCACGCCGGCGAGATCCGCATCGAGGACGCCCGGGCCGCCGCCAACGATCCGGCGTCGCTCGCCATGTACTTCGCCGCCAGGCCCGAGAAATGAGGCGCGATCGCGTGCGGTGGAGGCGCACTTTGCGACCCTGACCATCGGGGACGCGATTGAAACGTGATCGCGCTTGGCGCCCCTTCCTGCGCGCGTGTTACCGCCCCAGCACGCCAGCGGGGAAGGCGCGGAGGACTCCATGAAGGGCATTCCTTGGCTTTGGGCCGCGGTCGCGCTGGCGTGCGGCGGAGTGGTGGCGAGCGCCTGTGGCGGAGCGACGAGCAAGCTGACCGCGGGGGACGACGGCGGGGCCAGCGAGGCCGCCTCGGCCACCGACTGCCCCCCGTGCCTCAAGGACGGCGACTGCGGTGGAGGCGTCTGCGCCCAGCTCGGCGGGGACTCGTACTGCGCTCCGGCGTGCCCCCAGGGCAACGAGTGCTCGAGCGACCGGCAGTGCACTCCCGTGAAGAGCGCCGCAGGCGCCCAGGTGAGCGTGTGCGTGCCGCGCGGCGGGAGCGCCTGCAGCGCGCCGACGCCTGCGGCGGACGCCGGCAACCCGGGCGAGACGTGCGGCACCTTCGTGGGGCCCGACGTGCCCGCCGGCTGCAACTGCGCCTCCGGCCAGACGTGCACGGCCAACGGCTGCTACGGCGGGTGGTGGTGCGACACGGCGACCAACCAGTGCCACGCCACGCCCCCGGCGGGATGCGGCGGCGGCGGCGGCGACGGCGGGGTCTACGACGGTGGCACCCCGGTCACCGGGACCGTCGGGCCGACCGGCGGCAGCGTGTCGCGGCTCTACTTCGCGGTCGTCGGTGACACGCGTCCGCCTTCGGAGGACGACACCGCCAATTACCCGACCGCGATCATCACCCAGATCTACACGCACATGGAGGCGCTCTCGCCGAGGCCCACCTTCGCCGTCTCGACGGGGGACTACCAGTACGCGGCGCCCACGGGCTCGCAGGGGGCGACGCAGCTCGACCTCTACCTCGGCGCCAAGACGAAGTACTCGGGGCCGCTCTTTCCCACCATGGGCAACCACGAGTGCACGGGGTACACGGCGTCGAACTGCGGCGCGGGGAACCCCGACGGCCTGACCAACAACTACAACTCGTATCTGTCGAAGATGCTCGGGCCGATCAACCAGACCAGTCCGTCGTACGAGGTCGACGTCAACGCCGCCGATGGCACCTGGACGGCCAAGTTCCTCTTCGTCGCCGCCAACGCCTGGACCCAGGACCAGGCCAACTGGCTCGATCAAGCCATGGGCAAGGCCACGACCTACACGTTCCTGGTGCGCCACGAGTCCGCCAGCGCGAACACCGCCCCCGGCGTGGCCGCCGCCGAGAACATCATGCTCAAGCACCCCTACACGCTCTCGCTGGTCGGGCACACGCACACCTACGAGCACTCGGGCCCGCAGGAGGTGATCATCGGAAACGGCGGGGCGCCGGTGAGCGGCGGCAAGAACTACGGCTTCGGGATGCTCGGCCAGCAGGCCGACGGCTCGATCGCGGTGGACATGATCGACTACGCTTCCGGGAAGGCGGATGGCAGCTTCCATTTCGCCGTGAAGCCCGATGGGAGCCCCGCGCCGTAATCGATCCCTGCTGCTGATGGCGGGCGCCGTCGCCGCGGCGCTGGTCGTGGCCCTCGGGGTCCGGCGTCTGGTCGCGGCCCGCGCACCCGAGCGGCCCGCGCGCGCGCCGTCGTCGCGCGCCCCCGACCGGGAGCTCGTGCTGCACGTGCCGCACACGCCCGGTAGCATCATCCTCGACAGCGACACCGACGATCCGGGGTGGACCCGCGAGCCCGGTCCGGCGCGCACCGGTCCCTTCGTCCTGCCCGACGGGCCCGAGGCGCGCCCCTACTCGAACACCCGCATCGTGTGGGGCGACGGGCACCTGTACCTGGCGCTTTATGCCGCCGACGAGGACATCGAGTCGCGCACCGACCAGCCCGACGGCCCGCTGTGGCTGGACGACTCGTTCCGGCTGACGTTCACGCGCGGCGACGTCGAATACTCCATCGAGGTGTCGCCGCGCGGCGTGGTGACCGACGGCGTGCGAAAGTCGGGCGGGAAGTTCGACTACTCGTGGAGCAGCGGCGTGCACGTCTCGCAGGAGATGGACGGCACCCTCAACAAGCCGCAGGACCTCGACGAGGAGTGGGTGATCGAGATGGCGATCCCGTTCGAGTCGCTGGGCATGAACGGCGAGCGCGGCGAGAGCATCGGCTTCTCGGTGCGCCGCTGCGACACGCCCAAGGACTCGCCGCGGGTGTGCGCCGGCTGGGGCGAAGGCGACACGCCGGGGCGGCTGGTGCTGGACTAGGGCCACCGCCTCACTGCTTCCCCGCTGAGCCGAGTCGGGCGAGCCGGGGCTCCTATCGTCGTGAGGTCTCGCAGGGAGGATGCGGGGGACGGGGACCGCGCGTTCTTCCCGGGCGAGCTGCTGGCCATGGCGGTCGCGGCGGCGATGGGGGCGACGCTCACCTTCCTGTACGCGACGAGCTGCTTCGTGCCGCGCGTCCCGTTCGAGAGCCCGTACCTGACCTACGACGCCTTCCGGTACGACTTCATGGCGCACGCGATGTCCCGCTGGCCCGTCGAGCGCATCCTGACGGACGAGGTCGTCAGTCTCAAGGAGCCCGGCTACGCGCGCTTGCTGGCAGTCCTCTACAGCTTCGTCGGGCACGAGCCGATCCTGGGATGCGCGGCCAACTGGGGCCTGTGGCTCGCGGCAGGGCTCCTGCTCGTGCCCGTCGCCGCCGACCGGCATCCGCGCGGCCGCCGCGTCGGAGCGGTCTTCCTCATCCTGTGGATGCTCGTCCCCGAGGCGGTCGACTGGTCGGGGACGACCAGCAAGGAGCCGCTCTGCGCGTTCCTGCTGGCGCTCTCGCTGTGGCTGGCGCGAGCCGCCGAGCGCGCAGGGCCGCTGCGCCTCGCCCTGGTCGTCGGCTCCACCGCCGCCGTGGCCGCGGTCGCCACGGAGATCCGTTCGGCGGTCGTTCTTCTGTCCCTGCTGCCGATCGCCATCGTCTGCGAGCTTCGTGTTCGCCGGTCGACCATGCCGTGGGCCTTCGCCGTCACCCTCTTCGGGCTGACGGCGAGCTTCCTCGGCCTGGCGGGCAACGTCGCAGAGGCCATCACCAAGGAGGACTTCGCCAAGACCGGAAGCGCGTTCGCTCACGGCGTGTGGGCCGCCGGCTACTCGTCGGACTCGGTGCTGCTGCGCATCGGCTCGGAGAACAGGTGGCTCGACCTGCTCGCGGTGCCCGTGCGGGGCCTGGCGCACATCGCGGTCCCGCTCAACACCAGCCCGTGGACGCTGCCCCTCGCGCAGGTCGCGGCCCCTTCGCTCCTGGTATGGGCCAGCGCGGCGACGTACACCGGTCTCGCCATCGCCATGGGGCTCCGCCTCCGTGATCGCCTGCGACGGCCCGCCGCCGCGCTGCCGTCCATGCGCGTCGCGTTGATCTGCACGTCCCTCTCGGCGCTGTTCCTCCTGGGCATCACGGGCATCATCCACGAGCGCTACCGGTCGATCCTCCTGCCGGCGTTCCTGCCCCTCGGGGTGCCCTCCCTGCTGGACGAGCTCCGGGAGCACGGCGCGACGAGGATGGCGACCGTCTGGACCCTCGGAGGGATGCTCGTTGCGGTCGCCTACGCCGGCCTCAAGTACGTCTTCTGAACCGCTCGCCGCGGAGGCGCGTGGTTCAGGGAACGAGCCCCCAGAACCTGGCCGAGTAGTAGACGCCCCAGATCCCCGCGGTGTTGGTCCAGTCCTGCACCAGGTTGGGATCGTTGACCATGGTCTTGCTCGGCATCGGATCCCAGCCTCCCTGGTCGGAGCCCGGTCCCGGGTCCACCGGCGTGCCGTGGCCGATGCCGGGCATGAACACCGTGGCGAGCTGCACCTGCCCTCCCTTGGCGTAGACGGTGTACTGCTGGCCCTTGAGCGTCGTCGAGATCCCCAGCGCGGCGTTGGCGGACGTGGCGGGGATGCCGAGCGCGCCCGACCACTGCTGGACGAGGTCGGCCATGTTCTCGGGCGTGACCGCGCCGTCCTTCTCGCCCTGGAAGACGAGCAACGAGGGCTTGCGCGCGCCAGGGTCGCTCCACACCGTGGGGTAGGCGTCGACGACGCTGCTCGCCGGGTGGTTGCCGGGCCAGGTCCAGCCCTGTCCCTGCTTGCCGAGCGCGGCGCACGACTCGGTGCACCCGTAGGCGCCGCCCTCGAAGGTCGACCCCCCCGCGAAGACGTCGGGGTACTCCGCCAGCATCACCACGGTCATGAACGCGCCCGACGACAGCCCGTTGGCGTAGACGCGGCTCGCGTCGATGGTGTGCGCCTGCTTCATGGCGTCCACCATGGCGACGATGGCGCTCGACTGGATGTCGCCGCGCGACGGCGACGAGTACCACTGGAACGACGGCGCGCCGGGGCCGGTGTCGGCGAAGACGACGTAGAACTTGTACGCCTCGGCGAGGACGGCCCACTGCGTCGTCGTCACGTAGCCCCATTTCGGCGTCGCGGGCTGCCCGGACGCAGGCTGCTGGTAGGCCCCCTGGGTGTAGCCGTGCATGGCCACGACGAGCGGCACGGGCTGGCCCGTCTTGCCTTCCAGCCCGGTGGGCACGCACGCGAACATGGTCATCCCTGCGCCGAAGGTGCCGCTGGCCTTGCACGGAGCCGCGGCGCCGAGCTTGATGCCGGCGTCGCCGGCCGGGCCTTCCGCGTCACCCGTGACGGTCCCTCCGTCGCCGCCGAAGCTGCCGCCGCTGCTGCTGCCGCTCCCGCTTCCTCCTCCGCTGCCGGAGCGCCCGCTGTCGGGATGGCCCGCGGCGCCGCCGGGGCCTGCGTCGTTCGCACCCTGGTCCTGCGGGGCGTCACCCAGGCACCCCGCCACGAGAGACGCGAGGAGCAGGGCGCCCGCCGCCCACCAACCGAGACCGTGCGCTGTCGGCGACATGGGACGGTCGCGACAGCACCATCCGTACCGCGCGCGGATCGCCTGGAAATCACTGCCTCCGCGCGCGCCACCGCGTCACGCGTGGCCGGCGAGGGGGCGAGTGAAGAGCGTCGCGCGTGACGCGCCCCGGTCCCTCTCACGCCCCCCGCGCGCGGGTGCGCGCCGCCTTGCGCGCAGCGGCCTTGCGGCGCGCCGGGCCCTTCGTCCTCGCCGCCTTCTGGGCCGCCGCCGAGCGCTGGCGCGGGGTGCGATGTGCCGCGGCCGTGCGCCCTTGCTTGCGGAGCGCCTTGGTCGAGGCTGCCCGGTGTCCCTCCCGCTTCAGCGCGTGAAGGGTGGCGCGCTTCCTCCGCGGGGACGGCGCGCGCTTCGGCGTCGCGCCGTGCCCCCGCTCGTAGGCACGCTCGGCGCCCTCGCGCGTCGCCTCCGAGGTGGCGCCGGGCTCGGGCGGCGGAAGGTCGACGCCCGCGCGCCTGGCCTTGGACAGGCCGATGGCGATCGCCTGCTTGGTGGAGCGCGCGCCGTGCTTGCCTTCGCGCACGTGGTGGATCTCCTCGCGGACGAACTCCCCGGCCTGGGTCGACGCAGACTTGCCCTCGGCCTTGTCGCGTCGGGCTCGCTTGATCGTGTTCTTTTCGGGCATGGGGTCTGGGCATGCACTCGCGATGCCGTATGCTCGCGGCCCCATGCGTTCCTCGCTCGCCACGATCGACTCATGCCTCCTCGCTGCCGTCGTCCTCGCTTCGAGCGCGCTACCGGCGTGTGACAAGGACGACTCGAAGGGCGCCGCGACCGATTCCGCGACCGCGTCCGCGTCCACGAGCGCGACCGCGACCGCGTCCGCGACCGCGCCGGCGACCGCGTCCGCGACCGCCAGCGCCGGGCCACCTCCGCCCTCGTGTCCGGCGGGTCTCACCGGCAACGCGGTGCCCGCCTTCTGCATCAAGATGCCGGCGAGCTACCACGTGAAGGACGCGCGGATCACGCCGGCCAAGGGGTCGATCGCGTACGACACCGGCGTGGTCAGCGACAACCTGATGATCTCGTACGACGCCACGCCCATCCCCGACCAGGTCAAGGACGTCACGGGGGAGATGAAGTTCGGCGGCGACAAGCTCGAGAAGAAGGGCGACCTCCCCGGCGGCGGGAAGTGGTTCCAGGGCTCGCACGAGGACTACGAGCGCGTCGTCACCTTGATCAAGGGCCCGTCCCCGCTGACGCTCAAGTGCTCCTTCACCTACAAGCCGAAGAGCCCGCCGCCGAAGGACGCCATCGACGCCTGCAAGTCGATCGTCCTGCCCTGACGGCGGCGTTCAATCGACCCCGGCGTCCCCGCCCGCCTCGGCCGGGCAGCCCGCGTCGCCCGGCGGATACCCGGTCCACGTGCCGGCCTCGAGCTGGTCGCACTCGGTCCGGTGCACGCCGGAGCACTGCTCGGTCGCCACGTAGCAGTTGACGTGCTTGGGCAGGTTGTCACCGCACCGGCAGGCCAGGCACACGTCGCCGAGGGGATCGCCCAGGCACTCGTTGAGGCAGTTGTCGCGCGCGCACACCACCATGGTGGCAAAACACGACGCGCACCCCTGCGACAGCGCGCCACCCGCCGCATCGAGGAGGCAGTCGGTGGTGCAGGCGCCGGCGTCGAGGGTGAACGCACACCCGACGCCGCACGTCGCGGCGAGGCCGTCGATGCTCTGGTTGCCCGGGCAGTAGTAGGCACCCCGGGCCGCCAGGTCGGACGGGTTCTGGCAAAGGTTCTGCGACGCGGGGCCGCCGTCCCCGGCCGGGCTGCCGCCGCTGCTGGTCGAGCAATGGAGGCAGACCCCCGCCGCGGCGAGGGCGGCTCCGAAGCTGAGGACGAGCGCGGCGGTTCGCATCAGGGCCGCCATCCTACGAACGGATCTTCCCGCTGACGCCCCTCTTCGGCCCCGGGACGCCGGGGAGACGGCCCGGGAGGGGAACGTGGTGCCAGAGTCCCGCGCATGAAGACGGTCGGTCTCGCTGGTTTGATCGGAGCGATCGCGATCGCGTCGGCGTGCGGGGGCTCGGTCAAGCCGTCCTCGGCAGCCGGCGACGACGGTGGCGGCGGGGGGGTCGACGCGGGCGGGGCAGGGGACGACGCAGCCTCCGCGGGCGATGACGCCGCGCTGGACGCGCCCGTCGCCACCGGCCCCATCTCGGCGCCCAGCGAGACCTGGACCTGGGTGCCCTTCAGCGACTCGAGCTGCATGAACAACACGCCGACGGGCATCGGCGTCAACATGACCACGCGGTCCGACAAGCTCGCCATCTTCCTGATGGGCGGCGGCGCCTGCTGGGACGCCATCACCGTCTCGGCGGGCGTCTGCGTCAACATGGCCGGCTATGGCTCGGCCAACGCCGCGTCCGACTTCTCCAAGTACGGCAGCGCCGGGATGTTCAAGCGCGACGATCCGGACAACCCCTTCAAGGACTACAGCTACGTCTACGTCCCGTACTGCACGGGGGACGTCCACGCCGGGGACAACCCCAGCGCGACCGACGGCGTGCAGAGTCACCTCGGCTACCGCAACGTCGCCGCGTTCCTCAAGCGCATCGTGCCGACCTGGCCGCATCCGTCCCAGGTGGCGCTCACCGGTTCGAGCGCGGGCGGCATGGGCGTGCTCATGAACCTGCCGCAGGTGGCGGACGCCTTCGGGCCGACGGTGCCCATGGTGGCGCTCGACGACGCGGCGATCATCATGTCGCCGACGTACCTCAAGCCCGGTCTGCAGACGGCGACCGACGGCTCGTGGAAGTACAGCCAGCACTTCCCGGCCGATTGCCCCAGCCTGCAGATCGGCGCGCTCCACGAGGTCTACGCGTGCCTGGCGCAGAAGTACCCCGGCATCCGCCTGGGCCTCTACGGCACGCAGGGCGACAGCACGATGCGCAGCTTCTTCGGCTACGGCTACAACCCGCCCGGTCAGATGCCGGCGGCGGACTACCAGGCCGGCCTGACCGACGTCAGCGCCAACGTGATCGCGCCGTTCTCGGAGATGCACAACTACTGGGCGCCGGGGACCTCCCACACTTTCCTCGGCCAGACGCCGCTCGGCAAGACGGTGGTCAACAACGTGAAGATCACCGACTGGATCCGGGGGCTCCTCGACGGAACGGCCGCCTTCACGGACGTCGCCCCCTAGGCTCCCCTCACACTTCCCGCACGTCCTGGCGGTCGTAGTCCGGGAAGCTCACCTTCACGGTCTCGGCGGCGAGGCCGTCGCACCGCGCGAAGCCCCGGGCGTCGAGCAGGCCCTCGCGGGTCTCGCCGCCCTCGACCTCCACCCGGTAGCGCGCTCCCGCCACCGGCGTGCCGTCGTCCTCCAGCAGCGCGATCTCGATCCAGGGGCGGGGATCTTCGTCCAGCGGGAAGAAGTCGCCTCGGTCGCGCTCCGGGAAGGAGACGCGGCACGTCCCGGGATCGATGTGCTGCAGGCGCGCCGTGCCCCGGTCGTCGAGGCGTCCGGTGCGCGACGTCCCGTCGGGCAGCTCGATGCGGTACGGCTCACCGGCCACCGGGTGGGACCGCTCGTCGAGGAGCTCGATCTCGATCCAGGTCACCTCGGGCGCGGGGCCGAGGGCGCTGTCTTCGCGCACCTCGGCCTCCGGGGTGGCGATGGGCCAGTCGCGCTGCTCCGGCTCGCGCAGCAGCAGCGCGCGCCCCTGCGTCAGGCGTAGCGCCACGCGATCGAGCACTTCCACGTCGGCCAGCCGGGTCACGTCGCGCGTCTCGGTGGCCAGGAACGCGCGCAGCCTCGCCATCCCGGCGCGGTCGCGCGCCAGCGGTGCCAGCAGCGCCCGCACGTCGCTGCCCGGCCGTGTGACGGAGACCCAGGCGAGCGGCGGGATGCGGTGCGACCACTGCAGCGCGTAGCGCGCGTGCGCGAGGCGGAACCATCCGGAAGCAACCATGATCCAGGGCGCGAGATCCTATACTCTCTGCCCTCCTCAGAACATGGCCGGCACCGTCTACCGAGTGAAGCAGGGCGACACCATCGTACGCATCGCCGACGACCACCACTTCCGGTCGTGGGAGGCGATCTGGGAGCACGAGAAGAACGCCGGGTTGCGCACCCGGCGGCCGAACCCGCACGTGCTCGCGCCGGACGACGAGCTCTTCATCCCGGACAAGGACGTGCGGCAGTTCGCGTGCTCGACCGACCGCCGGCACACCTTCCGGCTGCGGAGCATGCTGCAGTTCATCGACGTGAAGCTGCACGACGAGGAGGGCCGCCCCCTGGCCGGACGCGCCTACGAGCTCGCCTACGACGGCAAGAGGTTGCGCAACGCCACCGACGCCGAGGGCGCCATCCGCGAGCGCGTGCCCATGGACGTGACCTCGGTGGAGGCCACGGTGTGGCTGACCGACGGCGATCCGGAGCAGAAGATGACCTGGACGCTCCAGCTCGGTCACCTCGATCCCATCGACACCGTCCCGGGCGCGAAGAAGCGCCTCGCCAACCTCGGCTACGAGCACGGGCCGTTCGACGACGAGCTCGACGACGCCACCGTCCGGGGTCTGCACGAGTTCCAGCGCGACCACGACCTGCCCGTCACCGGCAAGCTGGACGACGCCACCAAGGCGAAGCTGCAGTCGGAGCACGACCACCACGCCGAGGTGCCCGGGTGAAGTACCCCATCCCCTTCGACCACGCGCTCTTCCCGCTGGTTGCGGTGTTCCGTGCCCCGGCGGAGAGAGGGCCGTCCAGCAAGGTCGCCTCCATCGCCACCAACTACGGCGGCGCGCTCAAGCTGGCCCCGCGCCGCTACGCCGCCGCGCGCGAGCTGCGCGTGCGCACCCCCGACGACGCCAAGAAGTCCGACTCGTTCCAGAACGAGCGACCGGACGGAAACCCGGGGGCCGACGCTTCGCATTTCCACTTCCTGCCCGGGATCGACGACGTCGAGATCCGCTGGAAGGTCGACCGCCCGCTGCTCGCCTCCAAGACCCGCTTCGAGCTGTGGTGCGCCACCGACGGGACCGCCCCGGTCTGGAGCAGCGATCACGAGGGGGCTCCGACGAGCGGACAGGAGGAGGGGTCGATCGCGTGCTCGGAGATCCGTATCGCGAGCGACGACCGTTTCCCGGACCGGTGCCCCAACGCGGCGCACGCGCCCTACCAGCTGCGGATGGTGGTGACCGATCGCGAGACGGGCTGCGTCTCGACGGCGTGGACGTACTTCGACGTCGTCGTCGACTCCATCCAGCTGCACTGGGGCGCCCAGGCCCTCGTCCCACCCGGCGACATCGCCGACGTGCTTCCCATCTACAACGCGCTCACCGACCGCGACGAGAAGGCGCTCGTCACCGCGCTGGGCCAGACCACCACCCGCGTCCCCGACACCGGGACCATCGAGGTGCTGCTGAAGTCGACCAACGCGGCCTACGTCAACGTCGACGAGTGGTACTCGTGGCGGGACTTCTGCTTCCTGCGCTTCAAGGGGCGGTGGGGGGACGGGCCGCGCATTCCGGTGATCGCCAAGGTGTTCATGAAGGGCCTCGCCGGCCCGGTTCACTCGGCCGACGCCGCCAAGGCGCTCGGCCCCGCGCGCTTCCTGTGGGACTGGTGCGATCGCTCGGAGACGGACCGGCGCGCCGCGCTGGCCGGGGTCGACTCGACCACGAAGGCCTTCGTGATGAAGGGCCTCAAGTACAAGGAGAACGCCGTGGGCGAGCCGCCTGCGTGCCTCAACGCCCACGCGGATCGAGGCGGCAAGCGCGGCGGCGCATCGCGCGTGCTGCCGGAGTGGAGCGACCGCGCCAAGTTCCCCTTCACCGTCGCCGCGGCGACCACGCGAAGCTGGGCGGTCTTCAGCACGGCGCGCACCGACGGCGCCCAGGCGTGCTGCTCGGGGGTGGTCTTCCAGCCGTGCCGGATGGGCGGCGACACCTACAAGCTGCGCGTCTTCCTCGCCACCGGGCGCTTCGCCGCGGCGCTCGACGTGACCGATCCGATGACGCGGCTGGTGTCCGATCACGACGGCCTGCCCGGGGCCGAGTCGGCGATGGTCGAGGTGCTGCGGCAAGTCGACGCGCGCTACATCCGCAAGGGGACCAGCACGCCACGCATGGACCTCGGCGCCATCACCACCGCCTACGCCTGCGGCGGG
>DATBQU010000329.1:0-7679 GCA_036560665.1 Polyangiaceae bacterium | reverse complement strand
GGCCCCGGCCCCGATCGCGCCCCTCGACGACGCCGCGCTGGGCGCCATCGCCATGACCACCACCGTGCTCATCGTCGACGACGACCCGCTCATCCAGCACTTGCTGCGCGGGCAGCTCGAGCAGGACGGGTTCCGCGTCCTGACCGCCATGGACGGGGTGGACGGCCTCACCATGGCGCGCGAGTCGCGTCCGCACGTCATCCTGCTCGACATCCACCTGCCCAAGCTCGACGGCTGGCAGGTGCTGGCGGAGCTGAAGAGCGACCCGGCCCTGGTCAACATCCCGGTCATCATCCTGTCCGTCGAGGAGCAGCGCGCCCGCGCCTTCTCCTTCGGGGCCTGCGAGTACCTGGTCAAGCCCGTCGAGCCCGAGCGGCTGGTGTCGATCGTGCGCCGCGCGGTCCAGCCGAGCAGCGGCGACATCCTGGTGGTCGACGACGACGACGACACCCGCGAGGTCGTGTCGCGCAACCTGCGTCGCGCCGGGTTCACCACCGTCGAGGCGCGCGACGGCGAGGAGGCGCTGCTTCGGGCGCGGGTGATGAAGCCCTCCATGGTGATCCTGGACCTCCTGATGCCGCGGGTCGACGGCTTCGAGGTGCTGCGCACGCTGCGGTCGGAGGGGCAGGACATCCCGGTGCTGGTGCTCACCGGCAAGACGCTGACGCCGGAGGACCAGGCCATCCTCAAGGAGGGCCTGGTGCGTATCGTCGCCAAGGACGGCGTCGCCATCGAGCACGTCATGCGCGAGGCGCGCAAGGCGCTCGTCGCGCGGCGCGTGCTGGAGACGGCCAAGCTGCCGCGCATCCTCTACATCGAGGACTCTCCGCAGAACCGCGACATCGTGCGCCGGTACCTCGGCACCGACTTCGACCTCTACGAGGCCGAGGACGGGGAGCACGGGATCGAGCGCGCGGCGCGCGAGGTGCCGGATCTCATCCTGATGGACCTCTCGCTCCCCCGCATCGACGGCTGGGAGGCGACGCGCCGCCTCAAGGCCAACGCCGCCCTCAAGCACATCCCCGTCGTCGCCCTCACCGCGCACGCCGCGCGGGAGGACCAGACACGGGCGCGCGCGGCCGGCTGCTGCGACTACCTCACCAAGCCCATCGAGCGCGATCAGCTGGTCTCCACCATCCGCAAGCACCTCGCCGCGCAAGGACCCGCGTGAGCCGCCCCCGCGTCCTGGTCATCGACGACGACACGCTGCAGCTCGAGCTGCTCCAGCGCGTCCTCTCGCGCGACGGCTTCGAAGTGGCGGTGGGCGCGTCGCTCGGCGACATCACCCAGCTGTCCAGGGACTTCAAGCCCGACCTCGTCCTGGTCGACGTCAACATCCCCGGCGCAGCCGGGGGCAAAGGGGTGCCCCTGGCGCGCGCGGCCGCGCCGCCGGGGACGCGCTTCTACCTCTTCTCCGCGTGCGACGAGTCCAAGCTCCGGCTGCTCGCTCGCGAAATGAAGGCCGACGGATGGCTCTCCAAGAGCCTGCCCGTGGCCGAGGTGAGCCGGAAGCTGCGGGACCTGGCGGGGGGGTGGAGTCATGCCCGATGAACCGAAGAGCGCCGCGGCCAGCGCGCTGCGGCGCGCGCTGGAGGAGCCCATCTACAACAGGACGCTGCGCAAGGAGGTGGGGCAGGGAGAGCTCGACTACGAGGTGTACCTGCGCACCCGGGCGCTGCTCTCCCTGCAGACGCCCGCCGCGCAGCTGGTGGTTCCCGACGAGCTGGTCTTCCAGATCCTGCACCAGACGCAGGAGCTCTGGCTCAAGTGCCTGTCCTTCGAGGCGGTGAGCCTGGTGACGGCGCTCGACGAGAGCCAGCCCTTCGCCGCCAGCGCCACGCTCGACCGGATGGTCGCGGTCACCCGCTGCCTGGCGCGCGACATCGAGGTCCTCTTCACGCTGCCGCCCGACGTGTTCCAGACCATCCGCCGCAGCCTCGGCAACGGCAGCGGCCTGGAGTCGCCCGGCTACAACCAGGTGCTCTGCGCGGCGGACGCGGTGACCGGGGCGCTGGCGCGCTGGCTGGGGACCGAGGGGGCGACGCTGGAGCGGGTCTACGCCGAGCGCGCCGCCTACCCCCACGTCCATCGCATCGCCGAGCAGCTGTGCGACTGGGACGGCGCGTTCCAGTCGTGGCTCATGGCGCACTTCGTCCTGGTGCGGCGGACCATCGGCGTCGATCGCACCGTGCGCGCGCTCGACGGCTTCCCCACGCAGGCGCTGCCCGCCCGGATGACCCGGCCGCTCTTCCCGGAGCTGTGGGACCTGCGGGTGGAGATGACCCGGCGCTGGCTGCGCGAGGGGGGCTTCGCGCCGGGGCAGGAGCGCGCCCCCGCCGGCAGCGGCGAGCATCCGGTCGGCGCAGTCGAGGCGGTGGAGCGGGAGGCCAAATGACCGCCGCGCGGCGCGCTCTCGAGCTGAGGGCGGAGTTCCCGGTGCTCGCCCGCTGTCTCTACCTGAACAGCAACTCGACGGGGGCCGTCCCGCGCGGGGTGGAGGGCGTCCTCGCCGCCTACTGGGAGACGATCTCCGGCTGGCGGGACGAGGTGTGGGAGCGCTGGTGGCGCGAGCTCCACGAGTACGCCGACGCCGTCGCGGCCTTCGTCGGCGCGCCGCCCGGAACGGTGGTCACCGACGTGAACCTCTCGTCTCTCCTCGGCCGCTTGCTCGGCGCCCTCCAGTACGGCGATCGCCCGAAGATCGTCACCACCGATCTGGAGTTCCCCACCGTGCCCTTCCTCCTGGCGGCGCAGCGCAGGCACGGCGCCGTGGTGCACACCGTAGGCTCCCGCGACGGCGCGTCCATCGAGCTCGAGGACCTGCTGCCCGCCATCGACGAGCGCACGCGCCTGGTGTGCCTGTCGCACGCGAGCTACACCACCGGCGCGCTGGTCGACCTGCCCGCGGTGGTGCGACGCGCGCGCTCGGTCGGCGCCTGGGTCGCCGTCGACGCCTACCAGTCGGTGGGCGTCGTCCCCATCGACGTGAGCGCCCTCGGCGTCGACTTTCTGCTGGGGGGCGCCCACAAGTGGATGTGCGGGTCCATCGAGAGCGCGTTCCTCTACGTCCACCCCTCGCGGACGGCGCAGCTCGAGCCGGCGGCGACCGGCTGGATGGCCTCGCGCGATCCGCTCTCCTTCGGCGCCGCCACCGAGTACGCCGCCACCGCCCGCCGCTTCGCCGCCGGAACCCCCGCCGTGCTCCCGGCGCTGGTCTCCCACGTCGCGCTCCGCATCCTGGCCGAGCTCGGGATCGACGCCATCCGCCAGGCGTCGCTGCGCATGACCTCGCGCGTCCTCGCGCGGGCCCTCGAGGCCGGGCTCGACGTGGCGACCCCGCACGCCGACGAGCGGCGGGGCGGGATCGTGTGCCTGCGGTTCCCCGGCGACGCCGCCGCCGTGGCCGCCCTCAAGCAGCGCGGGATGGTGTGCAGCCACCGCGGCGGCGTGCGGGTGGCGCCGCACTTCTACAACACCGACGACGAGGTCGACGCCTTCATGGACGCGCTCCTCGCCTGCGCGCGTGCGAGCGCC
Source organism: Polyangiaceae bacterium (assembly GCA_036560665.1). Taxonomy (GTDB): domain Bacteria; phylum Myxococcota_A; class Polyangia; order Polyangiales; family Polyangiaceae; genus Palsa-1150. The sequence goes on along the minus strand of DATBQU010000329.1, from coordinate 4,145 downwards.
TCGTGACGCCGCGCGCCCTCTTCAGTCTCCTCTTTCACGCCGACAAGGCGCTCGACCTGCTCCAGGCCGCGCTCGAGCTCGGCGTGCTCGACCGGCTCGACGCCGGCCCCGTCGGCCTGGAGGCGCTCTGCGCCGGCACCGGCGCGAGGCCGCTGCGCATGTACAAGTTCCTCGACGGGCTGGAGAGCCTGGGCCTCGTCGAGCGACTGCAGCCGCAGGACGCCATCGCCTCCTCCACCTACGTGTCGCGCGCGCCCCTCGCCGACGCTGCGCGCGCCGCGCTGGGGCCGGAGTCGATCGAGCGCGACCGCGATCGCTACGCCTGGCGGGAGATCCACGGGCGCCTGCCGGCGGTGCTGCGAGGCGCCCAGTCGACGCCGTTCGCGTGGCCACCGCGCGCGCCCGAGGACGTGGCGGCGTTCGAGACCAGCATGGCGGCCGGAAGCGCCCCCATCGTCGAGGCCCTCCGCGCCCACCGGGCCGAGGTGTTCGGCGGCGCTCCGCTGCGCTGGCTCGACGTGGGCGGCGGCGACGGGGCGGTCGCCGCCGGCGTCCTGCCGCACGCGCCGGGCGTCGTCTGCGACGTCTACAACCTGCCCGCCGTCGAGCCGCTGGTGCGACGGCGCGCCGCCGACGGCGGCCTGGAGGGCCGCCTCGGCTTCGTGGCGGGCGACTTCCTGCGCGAGCCGCTGCCGCGCGGGTACGACGTGCTCTCCTTCGTGCGCGTCCTGCACGACTGGCCCGCCGAGACGGCGCGGGCGCTCCTCGACGCGGCCCGCGCCGCGCTCGCTCCCGGCGCGCGCATCCTCGTCACCGAGGAGCTCCGGACCTCCGATCGGCTGGCCCTCCAGTTCTTCTGGACCTACTTCCTCCTCGGCGTCGACGCCTGCGTCAGCCGGCTCCGCGAGGTCGACTGGTACCTGCGTGCGCTCGGCGAGGGCGGGTTCGTCGACGTGAGGGTGCTCGAGGGGGCGTTCGATCTGGTGCTCGCCCGCAGAGGTGAATGAGGTGAATGAGGCGAGTGAGGCGAACGAGGCGAATGAAACGGACACGAAAGGAGCGATGGCGATGCTGGGTGTATTCGCGAAGGTGACGGTCAAGCCGAGCGAGGTCGAGCGCTTCCTGCATCACCTCGAGGCGGACGCCTCGGGCTCCCTCGAGGAGTCGGGCTGCGTGCGCTTCGACGTCCTGCGCGACGCGGCGAACCCCAACGTGTTCTACCTCTACGAGGTGTACCGCGACCGCGACGCGTACGCCGTCCACCAGGAGGCGCCGTACTTCAAGGCGTTCTTCGCCGAGGCCGGCGACACCCTCGACGGCGCGCCGGAGGTGCACATGGCCGAGGCGGTGCTGCCCCGGCAGGCCGGATACTGGCGCAAACCCTGACGCTCGCCCACCGGCCCGGACCTCGTCTACTCTCGCGGGCATGATCCGAGGCATCCACGGGCTTCTCTATTCCAGCGATCCGGACGCGACGCGCGCCTTCTTCCGCGACAAGATGAAGCTGCCCGGCGGCGACATCGGCGGCGGCTGGTGGATCTTCGATTTCCGCGAGGGAGATCTCGGCGTGCACCCGGTGGACGACGCCGCGGACGCCGGCGGGCACGACGTGTCGTTCTACTGCGACGACCTCCCGAAGGTGGTGGCCGATCTGCAGGCGCGCGGCGTCACCACCGACGAGATCGCCGATCGCGGGTACGGCTACGTGACCCACCTCACCGTCCCGGGCGGCATCCGGGTGCAGCTCTATCAGCCGAAGTACGTGAAGAAGCGCGCGGGGGGCGCCCGGCCCAAGGCTGCCAAGAAGAAGGCCGCGCCACGGAGCGCTGTCGCCAGGAAGTCGGCGAAGAAGGCGCCGAAGAAGGCCAAGGCCGGGGCGAAGAACAAGAAATGAGCCTCCGCCTGTAACTTCCGCCCGGGCTCGGCCACAGTACCGGGGTGACGGCCATCCGCGACCCCCTGCTCTCGTGCTCGAAGCTGGGGGACGCCGACGCGAGCTCCTTCCCGGCGTCGGCCGCGGACGCCGCGGATGGCAGCGAGCTCGACGTGCGTCGCGCGACGGTGGCAGGCCTCTACGCCACGCACGCCCCGGCCGTGCACCGCTTCCTGCGCGACCTGCTGGGGGACGCGACCCTGGCGTCGGACGCCACCCAGGAGACGTTCGTGCGCGCCTTCCGTCGCCTCGCGTCACTCCAGGAGACCGGACGCGCCGCGCCCTGGCTCTTCGGGGTGGCGCGCAACGTGTCCCTCGAGCTGCGCCGCGCCCGCGGCCGTGCAGGCCGGGTCTTCGCGGCGGACGGCGAGCGATCGCTGGAGTCGACGGCGGGCCCCCGCCACGGCAGCCCGGAGTCGCAGCTGCTCGGCAAGGAGACGGCGGGGGTCCTGTCGGCCGCCCTGGCCCGGCTCTCGGAAGATCGCCGCGCCGCGCTGCTGCTGCGCCTCGATCACGGGCTGGCCTACGAGGACATCGCGCAGCTCATGGGGTGGTCGCTGCCCAAGGTGAAGGTCGAGATCCACCGCGCGCGGGAGACGCTGCGCGCGACGCTGGCCGAGTACGAGGAAGGAGGCGCGCGATGAGGTCCTGCGCGCACTGGGAAGACACGGAGGCGCTGGCGCTGGGGCTGCTCTCGGGGGAGGGCGCGGCGCGTGCGGCGGCGCACGCCGAGGGGTGCGCCGCGTGCGCGTCGGAGCTCGAGGCGCTGGGAAGCCTGCGCCAGGGGCTCGCTCGGCGGGCGCAGGAGGTCCCCGCGCCGCCGCCGGTGTCGCGCCTGCTGGGCGCCATCGAGCGCGAGGAGCGCTCGCGGTGGAGGCGGGTGCGTCGCGTGGCCGCCGTCGTGGCTGCCGCCGCGTGCGCCGCGGGGTTGCTGGCGAGCGCGCGCGCGCTGCGGGCGGGGAGCGCCGCCGGCGCGGCGACGGCGCCGCCGGACGTCATCGCGCCCGAGCGATCCGGCGACGAGGCGGACTACGGGACCGGCGCGTCGTGCTCCATCGACGGCGACGCGATCGGCGCAGACGGGACGCGCGCCACGTGCGCCGCGCCGGCGATCGCGTCGTGGTCGTTCGCCTCGTTCGCGCCCTCCGCGCCGTACGCCTCCTACGCGTCCCGGGACGCTCTCTGCGAGGGCGACTCCGTCAGCTGCGCGAGCGCGTCCTCGTCCGGCGCGCAGTGCGACGAGCAGGCGGTGTGCTCGTCCGCCGGCCCCTGACCGGCGGGCGCGTGTAACTTCCGGCTCCCCGCGGCCATGACGGTGGGAGGCGCCGCGGCGAACGCGGCGCCGGATGACGGCGCGGCGGCCCGCCGCGCGAAGGAGACGTCCATGCGCTTGCTCGGTACGCTCGGTCTCGGTCTGCTCGTCGCCTCTCTCTCCGCGTGCGCGGACCGGGGGACGGACACCGCGCGGCAAGCCGCCGCCACCGCCACACCCCCGCCGCCGGAGCCCGCCGCCGCGGCAGGAACGCGCGCGCCCATCGACGCGCTGCCCATCCTCGGCAAGGACACGGCGCTGGTGACGGTGATCGAGTTCACCGACTACGAGTGCCCGTACTGCATGCGCGCCGACAAGACGATGGCCGCGCTCGCCGCGCGCTACGGCGACGACCTGCGCTTCGCCGTCGCCATGCACCCGCTGCCGTTCCACGAGCGCGCCCGGCCCGCGGCGCTGGCGGCCCTCGCCGCCGCCGCGCAGGGCAAGCTCGCGGCGATGCACGCGCGCCTCTTCGCGGACGGCCGCTCGCTCGACGAGGCGGGCCTGGTACGCGCGGCGACCGAGGCCGGGCTCGATCTCGCCCTCTTCGACGCCGCCCGCGCCGCCCCCGAGACCGCGGCCGCCCTGGACCGCGCCGAGGCCCTCGCCCAGACGCTTGGCGTGAAGGGCACACCGTCGTTCGTCATCGACGGACGGCGCGTGGTCGGCGCGCAGCCGATCGAGACCTTCGTCACCATCGTCGAGCAGGAGCTGGCGAGGGCGCGGACGCTCCTGGCCGCCGGAACGCGCCGCGAGGACCTCTACGGCAAGCTCCTGGAGACGGTGCCGCCGCCCTCCCCCGAGCCGTCGGGCGCCGGTGGCGGGAACTGCGAGGACGGCGAGTGCCACGGCGCCCCGCCGGAGCCCGGCGACGTGGCCCCCGTCGCCGTCGCCATCGAC
>DATBQU010000328.1:0-15769 GCA_036560665.1 Polyangiaceae bacterium | reverse complement strand
GATCGCTGCGCCAGAAGATCATGGCAGCATCGAGAGCATGCGACGTGCCGACACGGAGCATGGCCATCGAGCGCCGAAATCGAGGGGCTCGCTCGACAGAGGGGGAACGCCCCGCAGGACTTAATGCCACGTCGTGCCGTTCTGTCGCGATATCGAGGCCGGCCACGCCGAGGGGCTCATGCGCGGGTGGTACGCTCCCCGGCGTGCTTGACCGACGCCCGGGCTCGCCGACACGTCCCGTGTGGTGGCTCGCGCCTCTCGTCGTCACGGCGCTCGAGCTCGCCTGCGGAGGCCGCACGGGTCTGCTCGTCCTCGGCGGGGGAGGCGACGCGGGGGCGCTCGATTCGAGCCCGCCTCCTCCGCTGCATACGTGCCCTTACTCGACCGGCTCGCAGAAGGGCGCGCCGTGGCCGATGACGGGGCGGTGCTGGAATCACTCCGCGCGCGCCGACGTCGCCGCGGCGCCGAGCAGCAACGAGGCGTGGACGCGCTCGCTGGGCGGGGCCCCCAGCTCGGCGGTGATCGGCGCGGACGGGACCCTCTACGTCGGCACGGGGACGCACCTCTTCGCGCTCGGCGCGCGCGGGTCCATCCAGTGGACGTTCGACGCCGGCGGGCAGGTGGGGGCCTCGGCGGCCATCGCCGAGGACGGCACGGTGTACGTCGCCCAGCAGGATCCTTCGCGCGCCACCATCCAGCTCGACGCGCTGGAGCCCACCGGGGCGGTGCGCTGGGCGATCGCGGTGTCGAACACGAACCAGCCGGCCCTGCCCGTCATCGGCCCGAACGGGGACGTGTACCTCGGGCTCGGCGCGGTGCTCGAGGCCATCGGCCCGGGCGGCGTCGTGGCCTGGCAGTACCAGTATCCCCCGAACGGAACGACCGACAGCTCCCCGGTGGTCGGACCCGACGGGACGATCTACGCCACGCTCTCCGGCGAGCCCAACCTCGTCGCGGTGGACCCCACCGGGAAGCCGAAGTGGCAGTTCGACGTGAAGAGCGTCGATGCGCGCTACGTCCTCGGCGCCGACGTGGAGGGCTCGCCGGCGGTCGGAGCGGACGGGACGGTGTACATCGCCAGCGGGATGCACGACGGGCCCGCGGCGTCGTTCACCACCGTCTTCGCGGTGGATCCCGCGGGGCACCTGCGGTGGAAGCGGGACTTCGGCTCGCCCAACGGCGACATCTGCCTGGCCTCGCCCGCCCTCGGGCCGGACGGCTCGGTGGTGGTGGTGAACATCCAGGGGACGGTGGGATCGGTGACCGCGGCCGGCGCGCTGGCCTGGACCTTCGAGACGCACGACATCGGCGCGTCCTCGCCGGCGATCGACGTGAGCGGCAACGTCTTCGTCGGCACGCAGCGCGCGCTCTACGCCATCCGCCCCGGCGGGGCGCTGGCGTGGTCGCTGCCGGTGAAGGCGGGGGTCTCCGGAGCGCCGGCGATCGGGGCCGGGGGCGACGTGGTCGTCTCCTCGTCGGACGGCGTCGTGCACGCGATCGGGCCGTGAGGGGGGCGAACGGTGAGATCGTTGCCATGCTCACGATCTCGTCGGGACGAGGCAAGGGCCCCCTGCGTGGATACCCGCCGCACGGTGGGCCTATGCCGCTTCCTCTTCCTTGTCCTCGATGGCCTCGAGCAGCCGGTCGAGCACCCCCGACACCTCGGTGGCGAGCTTGCGCGACACCACCTGCGTCTCCCCCAGCAGCTCGCGCAGTCGCCGCGCCACGTTCTTCACGCCCGCCGCGTCGCGCGAGCGGCGCGTGTCCTCGTCGATGGGGAAGACCACGTCGCGGTACGCCCGCGACACCGCCGCCGCCGGCGCGGCCTCCTCGATGACGCGGTGCCGGATCTGCTCCACCACGTCGCGCGGCGCGTCCTCGCTGTCCTCGGCGCGGCGCAGGAAGTCGACGGCCTGGTAGCTCGGCATGGCGTCGCGCAGCGGATCGCGCTGGAGCACGGCCGGCGCGCGGCGCTGGAGGAACGAGAACGAGCCGGTGAGCTTGTCCACCGTCTCGGGCTTCAGCCGCAGCTCCGCCTTGGCGTAGGCCTCGAACGTCTCGTACCCCCACTCCTTCCAGCGGCCTCCGCGCCGGGCCTGCGTCAGCGCCTCGGCCAGCTCGAGCCAGCTGTTCTTGAAGCGGCGGGCGCGCCGGAGGAGCTCCGCGCGCTCGGGATCGTCGGCGTGCGCTTGCTCGGCCTCGGCCATCGCGGCGTCGGTCTTGGTGCGGGGCGTGGGCTGCATGGGGTCTCCCGTCTACGGGCGTTGCGCGGGGGGGACAAGGGTCACCGGTCGCGTGTACGCTCGCCGGGCCGTGCGCATCTCCCTCGTCGTGCCCCTGGTCGCCCTCGTTGCCTGCGGGGGCGCCGCCGCTTCCCGGCCCGATCCGGCGTCCGGCGGCGGGTCCGCGTCTGCGCCTTCGTCCGATCCTGCGGCCGCCCCCGGCTCGTCGGCCGCGAGCGTGGCCGACTCCACCCCGGCGCCCGCGCCCGCTCCGGCGCACCTTCCCACCGCGTGCGCCGATGCGTCGGCCGAGGTCTGCACGCCGGCGTCCGACTTCGTCGATCGCCTGTGCGCCAGGCCTCACACCGACGCGGCGCTGGCGCTCTTCGGCAAGACCACGCCCTTCACGCGCCTCTACCTGCGCGGCAAGCTCGACGAACTGGTGTTCGACGAGGAGGTGCTCGCCCTGCGCTTCCACGCGCAGCCGAAGAACGGCATCCAGGTGGGCAGCGGCGCCGGCAGCTACGACGTCCTGCGCTGGGACGGCACCTGCTCGATGGGCATCGAGGCCGAGATGATCACGCGCACGCGCCCGCCCCGGCCGAAGACCGCGCACGTGCCCTGGCACCGCCTGGGCGACAAGACGCAGGACGCGCTCGTCGCTGGCAGCGAGGCGGTGAAGCGCGCGCACGCACGGCGCGGCAAGGAGTGCATGGGCGCCATGAGCGGCGACGTGTCCGCCGCGTGCCAGAAGGCCGACGACGCGCTGGTCGACGCCGTGGTCGAGTACGTGCGCGGCGGCGGCGCCCTGCCGCCCCCCTTCGTGCCCTAGGGCGCGGGGCTACTTCAGGCCCAGCCGCTCGGCGCGCTCGCGGAAGGCGGCGATGTCCTTGGCGTACATCGTCAGCGGCTCGTCGAAGTGCACCGCCACGCGGCGCAGCCACGGCCCGGCGTCGCCGGGGGCCAGCTCCTCGACGCGCACCACCTTGCCGCTCGCCGGACGGAACGTCACCGCGTCGTCGGTGATGTAGAGCTGCAGCTTCACCTCGTCGCCGATGGCGATCTTGGTGGTCCGCACCAGCAGCAGCGCGCCCGACTCGCTCAGGTCGCGGATGATCGACGGGCGCTGCTCGCCGTCGGGCCGCTCGAGGGCGGCGGGGAAGCACGCCAGATGGCGCTCGCCGATGCGTCGGTTCGACGGAGGAGGCGCGGAGTCGGACATGCCTCCGAGTCTACTGCCGCGCCCTGCGGCGTGCGAAGAACCAGGCGAACGCCGCGAGCCCGACCGCGATCATCGCGCCGGGGACGTCGCGCGCGGGCGACGTGCCGGATGCGTTGCAGCCCTTGCCCTGCCCGGAGTGCAGGTTCACGTCGCCGCCGTAGCCGTTTCCGCCGCTCGAAGCTCCGCTGCTCGAGCCGCTACTTCCGCCGCTGGAGGAGCCGCCGAGGGTGCCGGCGTCGTCGGCCATGGGCGTGCCCCCGTCGACGGTGGGCTGGGGCCCGTTCTCGTCGTACGGCGCGCCGCCGGCGTCCGCGAAGGCTGCCTGGAAGACGGTCTGGAACGCGGTGAGCGTGGTGTAGACGTGACCGGTCTGGTCGGTGCACGCGCCGCCGCGCGACACGACGCCGACGATGGCCCCCGTCTTCTCGCTGATGGCTGGTCCGCCCGAGTCGCCGCCGCACATCGACTCGCCCACCTCGAACTCGCTCGCTCCCAGCGGCGTCTGCGAGGCGGAGACGGTGCTGCCGACGGCGAGGACGGTTACCCCGTCCTTCCTGTACCGCAGGCCGACCGTCTGCGTCGTGTTCTGGTCGTTCTGCCCGTAGCCGACGGCGCGCACGCTGTCGCCCGTCGCCACGGGGCCGGCGAGGCGGACGCGCATGGGCGCCACGGTGGTGATGGGGTGGTCGAGCACGATGAGCGCCACGTCGGCGTTGCACAGGACATTGCCCGCGGGGTGATAGAGGGCCCTCGCGGTGGCGCTCGGCGTGCCGGCGAGGTTCGGGGCCGGCCCGGTGAAGACGCGGACCACGCCCACCGGCTGGTCCCCGGTGAAGTTGTCGCCGGTGAGCGAGACGCCGTTCTGGTCGCACGAGATGTTCGTCGAGGACTCGACGCTGACGCAGTGCCGCGCCGTGAGGACGACGTTGGGCGCGATGAGCGCCCCCGAGCACAAGGTGACGGTCGGCCCGGGGCCCGCGGTCACCGCGACCACCGAGGCGTTCTGCTGCGCGTCGTCGTCCACGACCCCGGCGTAGATGGCCGAGGCGGTCGACGAGGTCGCTTCGCCCTCGTCGGGGGTCCAGGCAGGCCCGCAGGCAGCCAGCCCCATCGCGGCACCGAGCGCGACGGGGGCAGCCCAGACCCAGGGGAAGACGATCCAGGGGCGCGCCCCCTCGACTCGGCTCTTCTCTGGTTGTTTCGCGGCTTTGCCCGCAGCGGCCGGCATCGGCGGGGCATGACTTCACGCCTCGTGCCGCACCGTGATCGCCAAATCAGGGCGGAGGCGGTTCGTGGACAGTCATGACCCCGCACGATAGGCTCGGCGCGTCCGTGTTTCCTCGAATGCCACGCGGCTGAGCCGCCTGGTGGGCCGGCTATTGCTATCCCTCCGGCTCCGCAGCACCGCGTGGCCACCTACACGTATGCAGAAAGTCGCCCCCGACTTCGACATCCGCCCCGGCGAGGCCGCGCTCGACGCCCCCCTCGCGGGCGGGCGTGCACACCCGGGGGGCTTCGGTCTGGGCCGCCGGCTGGCGGACAGCGTGGTGCGCGCCACCGACGGGCAGCTGGCCCTGCTGCTGAGCGCGGCGCTCTTCCTGTTCGCGGCCTGGCCGCTGGCGCTGGTCGACGTCCCGCCGTTCCAGGACCTGCCCAATCACCTGGCGGTCATCACCGTCCTGCAGCACCCGGACCGGTACCCCGAGTTCGTGTTCAACGGCTTCTTCAAGACCAACTCGGCCCTGTTCACCTGGCTGCTGCTGGTGGGGCGCGTGGTCGGGACGCGGGTGGCGGCGAAGCTCTTCGTGCTGCTGGTGCTGGCCCTGGGGTCGATCGCGTTCCCGCGCTTCGTCCTGTCCTTCGCGGGGCGGCGGCGGATGCTCGTCTCCGCGCTGTTCGTGTGGCCGCTGGTGCACAACTGGTTCGTGTCGATGGGGATGCTCGACTTCGCCCTCGGCGTCCCCCTGGCGACGCTGATGCTGGTGGCGCTCAACGCCCAGCGCCAGCGGCCGACGGTGGCGCGCGGCGTCGCCATCGCGCTGCTGGCGGTGGTCACCTGGCACGCGCACGCCTTCCCGCTGCTGGTGGTGCACCTGCTGGTGGCGGTGCACGTGATGACGCGGCGGACGTGGCCGGAGCGCTGGTCGCAGGCCCGGGCGCTGCTGCTGCCGCTCGTCCCCTCGTCGGCGCTGCTGTCGGTCTCGCTGTGGGTCCACTTCACCGAGCCCGCGGGCGCGATGACCGGCTTCGTCGACATCGGGCGGCACCTGCCGCCGTGGGAGCTCTTCTACAACCTGTGGGCCGAGTGGTTCTACGCCTTCACCTGGCTCGAGATCGCCACGCTGGTCCCCTGCGTGGCCATGGGCCTGTGGGCGCTGTACCGGTGGCGCACCGAGGTGCCCTTCTTCGGCCCCGTCGCCTTCGCCGTCCTCGGCGCGTTCTACTTCTTCTCGCCGTACATCGCGACCAACTGGTTCCACGTCAACACGCGCTTCATCCCCTTCCTCTGGCTGGCGGCGATGGTGCGCCTGCCCGAGCGCCTGCCGAGGCGTGCGGCGGCGGTGCTGGGCGCGTGCGCGCTGGCGACCACGGTGGGGATGGGCGTCGACTACGTGCGGCTCGAGCGCGACTGGTCGCGCTTCACGGCGGGCATGGGCGTCGTGCCCGAGGGCTCCCGGCTCCTGCCGCTGATCTTCCGCAGCAAGGCGACCAGCGAGAACACGCGCAGCATCCTGCACGCCTGGGGCTTCTACGTGACGGAGAAGCAGACCAGCGCTCCGCTCCTGTTCGCCCACTCCCGCAGCTTCCCGCTGATGTACCGCGAGCCGCCCCCGCCGCAGTTCAACCACCTGGTGCTCGAGAGCTTCGCCCCGTCGATGGCGTCGCCCGAGTGGATGTGCGACGTGCAGCGCTCGGGCGGCGTGGTGGTCGACGACTGCGACGCGCAGTGGCGCGAGCGCTGGGCCGAGTTCTGGCAGGCGGCGACGCCCAGGTTCGACCACGTGCTGATGTGGCAGGCGCCGAAGGACGTGATGGGTCTCGTGCCGGTCGACTACGCGGTGGTCTTCCAGCGCGACGAGCTGACCATCCTCGAGCGCCGCGCGCCCGCGCCGGCATCGACCCCCGCCGGGCGATGAAGTGGGTCGGTCGCGCGAGCGACCGCGAGCTCGCGACGTGGCTGGGCGCGGCGCTGCTGGCCGGCGCGGCGCTGCCGCTGCTGCTGGTGCGTCAGCCCCCTTACCAGGATCTGGCGGGGCACCTCGCCGCCGTCACCGTCGTGCAGAACCCGGGGGATTACCCGGAGTACGTCTTCAACGGGTTCCTCAAGACCAACGGTGCGCTCACCGCCTTCGTGTGGCTGCTGGCCAAGCTGGTCGGGGTCACCCAGGCCGGTCGCCTCTTCGTGCTGCTCGTCCTGGGCGCGAACGCCTTCGTCCTGCCGCGCTTCGTCCTGCGCTTCGCGGGCCGCGCGCGGATGCTGGTGGCAAGCCTGCTGATGCCGCCGTTGGTCCACGGCTGGTACGCGTCGATGGGAATGCTCGATTTCCACCTCGGCGTCGCCTGCGCGATGGCGCTCCTGGTGGCGCTCGACCGGCAACGGGAGAAGCCCTCGCCGGGCCGAGCGGCTGCGGTGGCGCTCCTCGGGGTGCTCACATGGTTCGCTCACCAGTCGCCGCTCATGATCGTGGAGCTGCTCGTCGGTTTGCACGTGGTCACCCGCCCGACGTGGAGCGCGCGCATCGAGGCCGCTCGCGCGCTAGTAGCTCCGCTGCTCCCGGCCACGGCGCTCGCCGTGTGGTCGGGCGTGGCTCACCTGCACGGCGCCGAGGCGCACGCCGAGCTGGGCGGCGCCACCGAGTTCCCCTCGGTGCCCGAGCTCGTCTACGACCTGTGGGCGCACTGGGGGTACGGCTACACCGAGCTGTCGGTCAGCAGCCTGGTCACGATGGCGGTCCTGGCCGTGCTGGCGCTGCGCCGGGCGAGGGAGCCGCTCCCCTTCTTCGGGCCGTGGGGCGCGCTCGCGCTGCTGCTCGCGTACCTGGTCTCGCCCTATTACACGCTCGGGCTCGGCTACGCGGGGTCGCGCTTCATCCCCTTCGTGTGGATGGCGGCGCTGCTGCGCGTGCCCGACCGGCTGTCGCGCGGGCTCACGGTCACGCTGGCCGCCTCCGCGGCGCTGTACCTGGCCGGGATGGCGGTGGACGACGTGCGTCTGGCGCGCGAGGAGGACGAGCTCGCGTCCGGCGCCGGCGCGGTCCCCTGGGGGGCGAAGCTCGACGTCTTCCTCTTCAGCCCGCGCATCACCAGCAAGAACACCTGGAGCCTCTCCACGTCGTGGGGGGACTACGTCGTCGCTCGCCACGCGCACACCTGGGAGCTCTGGGCGGACTCGCCGTCGCTGGCCCTGCTCCGTCGTGGTCCTCCGCCGCCCCGCCTCGAGCCGCTGCGCCACCGTCGCTTCCTCGACGCGATGGCGACGCGTGCCGGCTTCTGCGCCGGGCGACGGGCGGCGGGGCTCGATCCGGCGCGATGCGACGACGACTGGCGCGCGGAGTGGGCGTCGTACTGGCGGGAGGTCGACCCCTACGTCGACCACCTGCTCATGTGGGATCCGCCCGCCGACAGCCTCGAGCAGGTGCCCGCCGTCTGGCGTCCGTCGCTGCAGCGCGGCCGCCTGTGGATCTTCGAGCGCGATCCGTCACGGCAGGAGCCGCAGCTCCACGTCGATGCGCCTCCCGGTCCCGGCGGAGGGGGGTAGCGCGAAGAACGCGGTGCCGACGTCGCCCGAGAAGCTGCCCCCGCTGAGGGCGAAGACGTCCCCGTGCAGTCCGTCGTGCACGTCGTCGCGACTCACGCGGGCGACGACGCGCAGCCGCGTGAGGGCTCCGCGCGCCGTGAAGCTGCGCGGGCCGAGCAGCGCCAGCGTGCGCTCGACGCCGCGTCGCAGAGCGGGAGAAGGGGAGCCGCCGATGGCGCTCGCCGCGAGGTGGCCGCCCTCGTCGAGGGTGAGCGAGACGTCGGCGGTGCCCGCACTCCCGAACGGCACCGAGGACCACACCGGATCGGCGCTCGCGGCTTGCGGGAAGGCGCGCGTGAAGGTCGTCGCCAGGTCGGTCGCGTAGCGCACGCCGGCGGCGCCGTAGAGGGCAGGGGGGGCGGTGGCCGCAGCGGGGCTCCCCGAGGCCGCGTGCGACGGGCCGCGGGCGGTGCTCCGCGGGGGCGAGGCCGGAGACGGGCCGGGTCCTGCCGCCTGAGGCGCCGTGCCGGGCACGGCCACCGGCTCCTCGTCGTCCGCGGGCGCCGCCGGGGCCGGCTCGACGTCGAGGGTCTCGCCCGCGAGCGGCGCCGAGGACGGCTCGAACGCCGGCGCGTCGGCCGATCGGGGACCCCGCAGCACCCCGAAGATGCCGGCGTGCAGCGCCAGGCTCACGCCGGCGAAGAGCAGCAGAGAGGGCGCTCGGAGGCGGTCCACGGTCCCCATTCTGGCACCCGGGAAGGCCCGCAGCTTGGGTCGAGGCGGGGAGGGCGTTCTAGTCACTCATGCATGCGTTGCGTTCGAGCCCGCATCGGCTATGGTCCACGCGCCTTCCATGGAACGCAAAGCCGGCGTCGTCCTGCCGCTCTTCTCCATCCGCACCCGCCGCGACTGGGGGATCGGCCAGATCACCGATCTGCCCGCGTGCGCCGCCTGGGTCCGTCGCGCCGGGCAGCGCCTGCTCCAGATCCTGCCGCCGCACGAGCTGTCGCCGGGGGAGACGAGCCCCTACGGCGCGCTCACGGCCTTCGGCCTCGACCCCATCTACGTCGACGTCGACGCCGTCGAGGACCTGGACGCGGCGGCCGTGGAGGAGGCGCTCGGCGACGAGGGCAAGCGCACGCTGGCGAGGCTGCGGACCGCCGACCGCGTGGACCACGAGGCGGTGCGCGCGCTCAAGACGCGCGCGCTGCGCCTCGCCTTCGAGCGGTTCCTCGTGCGCGAGTGGTCCCGCGAGACCCCCAGGGCCAGGCGGCTGGCCGAGTTCGCCCGCCGCGAGCGCGCGTGGCTCGACGACCTGGCGCTCTACACCACGCTGCGCGAGTCGCACGGCGGATGGGGATGGACCACGTGGCCGGAGGACGAGCGCGACCGCACGGCGCGCGGCCTCGACGCGGTGCGGGCCGACCACGGCAAGCGCCTGCTCGAGGTGGAGTACGTTCAGTGGACGGCGCACGAGCAGTGGGAGCGGGCGCGGGCCCGGATGCGCGAGCTGGGGGTCGAGCTCATGGGCGACCTGCCCTTCGTGGTGTGCGGCGAGAGCGCCGACGTGTGGTCTCACGCCTCGCAGTTCCAGCTCCACATGTCGCTCGGGGCGCCGCCGGACGCCTACTCCGCCGACGGTCAGGACTGGGGCCTGCCGTCGTACGACTGGCTGGCCATGGAGGCCGACGACCTGGCGTGGATCCGCGCGCGCACGCAGCACGCGGCCCGCCTGTACGACCGCTTCCGCCTGGACCACGTCGTCGGGTACTTCCGCCAGTGGGTGAAGCGCAGGGACGCCGGCGCGCGGGGGCACTTCGACCCCGAGGGGATGGACGCGCAGTGCGCGCGCGGGCGCCGCGTGCTGGGCGCCATCCTGCAGGAGCTGGCGCAGGCCAACCACGTCGAGCCGCCGCGCGCCCTGGCCGAGGACCTGGGCGTCATCCCCCCCTTCGTCCGCGACGTGCTTCGCGAGCTCGGCATGCCGGGCTACCGCGTGCTGCCGTGGGAGAAGGACGACGGGCGGTTCCGCGACCCGCACGCCTTCCCGGTCGACAGCATCGTGTCGTGGAGCACGCACGACACGGCGCCCATCGTGGCCTGGTGGGACGAGCTACCGCACGAGGACCGCGCGCAGCTCGCCGCGCGCGCCGGCATCACCGACGGCATGGACGACGCCGCCCGCTCGCTGCGGCTGCTGGGCGATCTCTACGGCGCGAGCTCGAACCTGGCCCTGGTGCTGGCGCAGGAGCTCATGGGGACGCGCGACCGCATCAACACGCCGGCCACGGTGGGCCAGCAGAACTGGAGCTGGCGCCTGCCCAGGCCCATCGAGGACCTCGAGGCCGACCCCGTGCTCTCCGCCCGCTTCGAGGCCATCGGCAGGCTGGTCGACGCCTCGGGCCGTTAGCTGGCATCATCGCCGCTCCTTGGCGGCCGCCAGCGACCACCGCATCGAACCCGGAGCCTTCCACCCCCTCGGCGCCACCTGGGACGGCCGGGGCGTCAACTTTGCTCTCTTCAGCGAGCACGCGACCGCCGTCGACCTCTGCCTCTTCGACGAGCAGGGCCGCGAGACGCGCGTCCGCGTGCCCTGGCGGACGATGTACGTCTGGCACCTGTACGTGCCGGGCCTCGCCCCGGGGCAGCGGTACGGGTGGCGCGTGCACGGCCCCTTCGCGCCCGACGAGGGGCACCGCTTCAACGCCAGCAAGCTGCTGGTCGATCCCTACGCCCGCGCCCTCGACGGCGCGGTCGACCTGCGCGGGCCCGTCTACGGCTACCCGCGCGACCGCGGCGGCGACCCCCGCGAGCTCGACGACCGCGACGACGCGGCGAGCAAGCCCAGGTGCGTCGTCGTGGACGGCACCTTCGAGTGGGAGGACGACCGGCAGCCGCTCGTCCCCTGGCACGCCACGGTGATCTACGAGCTCCACGTCGGGGGCTTCACCCGGCGACACCCCTCGGTGCCGCAGGCGCTGCGCGGCACCTACCTCGGCCTCGCCTCCGAGCCCGCCATCGCGCACCTCGAGGCGCTGGGCGTCACCACCGTCGAGCTCATGCCGGTGCAGGAGCACCTCGACGAGCCGGCCGTCGTCGCCCGCGGGCTCACCAACTACTGGGGCTACAGCACGCTCGGCTTCTTCGCGCCCGACCGCCGCTTCGCCACGCCGGGGGGCGACGCGGCGCGCGAGTTCAAGCAGATGGTCAAGCGCCTGCACGCCGCCGGGATCGAGGTCGTCCTCGACGTCGTCTACAACCACTCGTGCGAGGGCGACGCGCTGGGGCCGACGGTGAGCCTGCGCGGCATCGACAACAGCGTCTACTACCGCCTGGAGAGCGAGGCCCCGCGCGACTACGTCGACTACACCGGCTGCGGGAACACGCTCGACGCGACGCACCCCCAGGTGCTCAAGCTCCTCACCGACAGCCTGCGCTACTGGGTCACCGAGATGCACGTCGACGGCTTCCGCTTCGACCTCGCCCCCGCGCTCGCGCGCGGCACGGGGGGCGAGATCGAGCGCATCAGCGCCTTCTTCGCCGTCGTCCACCAGGACCCGGTGCTCTCGCGCATCAAGCTCATCGCCGAGCCGTGGGACGTGGGGGACGGCGGCTACCAGGTCGGCAACTTCCCCATCCTGTGGACGGAGTGGAACGGCCGCTTCCGCGACACCGTCCGCGGCTTCTGGCGCGGCGAGCGCAAGGTGCTGGCCGACCTGGGGTACCGCCTCACCGGGTCGAGCGACCTCTTCGCCGACGACGGACGCCACCCCCACGCCAGCATCAACCTGATCACCGCGCACGACGGCTTCACCCTGCGCGATCTGGTCAGCTACGAGCGCAAGCACAACGAGGCCAACGGCGAGGAGAACCGCGACGGCCTCGACGATCACCTGAGCCAGAACTGCGGCGTCGAGGGGGAGACGGACGACGAGCGCGTCCTCGTCCGGCGCCGCACGCTGGCGCGCAGCATGATGGCGACGCTGTTCCTCTCGCAGGGCGTCCCCATGGTCGAGATGGGCGACGAGCTGTGGCGCACCCAGCGCGGCAACAACAACCCCTACTGCCACGACTCCGAGCTCACCTGGGTGGACTGGACAATGGACCGGGGCAAGCGCCACATGCTGGAGCACGTGCGCGCGCTCGCCGCCCTGCGCAAGGGGCACCCGGCCTTCCGCCGGCACGACTTCCTGCGCGGCGTCCGCGTGGGCGGCAGCCACGGCAAGGACATCACCTGGCTGCGCGTCGACGGCGCCGAGATGAGCGCCGAGGACTGGTCCGCCCCGCGGCGCGCGGCGATCGCCTTCCGCCTCGACGGCGACGCCATCGACGTCGCGCCGCTGTCCGAGCTGCAGCGGGACGACTCGTTCCTGGTGCTCATGAACGGCGAGCCCGGGCCGGTGGCCTTCACGCTGCCCGGGCCGGCGCTCGGCGAGGCGTGGCGCGTGGTCATCGACACCACCGAGCCGCCGCGCCCGGGCGTGACCGCCGCCGCTGCCTCGTCCTTCGAGGTCGCCGCGGGGGGCCTGGTGCTCTTCGTCGAGGCCTAGTCCCCGCGCACCGGCGCGAGGACGGCCGCGCCACGCGCTCAGCCCCGGATGGCCTTGAGCGGCGAGGTGCGGGCCGCGCGCACCGCCGGGAACAGGCCCCCCAGCAGCCCCATCCCGCAGGCGAAGATCAGCGCCGTGGCGATGACCCGCAGGGTGGGGTCGAAGGAGAAGACGATCTCGGACCAGCTGGCGAAGTTGATCATCGAGAAGCGCACCAGGCCCATCCCCATGGACGCCGCCGCGCCGATGGCCCCGCCCACCGCGGCCAGGAAGACCGCCTCGAACAGGAACGACGCCAGGATGCTCCGGCGCGAGAAGCCCAGCGCCCGCAGCGTGCCGATCTCGCGCTGCCGGTTCGCCACCGCCGCGTACATGGTGATCATGGCGCCGATCATGGCGCCCACCGCGAAGAAGATGGACACCACCGTCCCCAGCACGCCGACGAAGAGCGCCGCCCCCTCCGACTGCTTCTCGTAGAAGGCCGACTCGCGCAGCGCCATCAGGCCGAGGCGCTTGTCGTTCTCCACCCCCGCGCGGAACGCGTCGAACTTCGACGCCGAGTCGAGGCGCACCCGCACGCTCGACTCGACGCCCTCGCGCCCGTACGCCTGACGCAAGAGCTCGCGATCCACCCACACCTCCGACTCGTAGGCCTCGCCGTCGGCCTCGAAGATGCCGACCACCTTCACCGGCCGGTTCTTCTTGATGTCGAAGGTCTGGTCGAGGTCCAGGCCCTTGATGCGCCCGCGGATGCGCGCGCCCACCATGGCCTCGTCCGTCCCCGGCTTGGGAGGACGCCCGCTCACCACGCGGATCTCCGGGCGGAAGCGCATCACCTCGTCGCCCACGCCGCGGATGGACACGTTGGTCACGCCCGTCGTGCCCAGCTTGTCCATGGCGCCGACCACGACGATCTCGGCCGAGCCGATGGGCTGGCCGCGCTCGTCCTTCTTCACCCCGGGCGCGGCCAGGATGAGCGGCACGCTCGACTCGTCGACCACGCTCCCCAGCTCGGCGTCGCTGCCCATGCGCAGCACGATGGCGTTGTCGGCCCTGCCGGAGGAGCCCATCGTCTTCTTGATGCCCGCCGACAGCATGAGCGACGAGGCCAGCACGAAGACCACCAGGGCGATGCCCCCCGCGGTGGCCACGGTGGTGGCCTTGCGGACGGCGAGGCTGCGGACGTTGTAGCGGATCGGGATCATCGCATCCCCCTGTCAGGCCACTCGCCGCACGGAGTCGACCACGTTGAGCTTCGACGCCCGCCACGCCGGCACCGCCGACGCCGCCGCGCCGAGCAGCGCCGCCAGCCCCAGCCCCAGCAGCATGTTGGGGACCTCCAGCCGGAAGTAGGGGAAGAAGCCGCCCATGTTCTCCTCCACGAAGCGGCCCACGCCGAAGTTGATGAACGGCCACGCCAGGCCCACGCCCACCACGCCGCCCATCAGCCCCATCACCAGCGACTCGGCCACCACCCACATGGCCACGTGCCCCGGCAGGAAGCCGATGGCCCGCAGCACGCCGTACTCGCCGGTGCGCTCGCGCGCCCCCATGGCGATGGTGTTGCCCAGGATGAGGGTCATGATGACCAGGATGACGGCGGAGACGATGTCCATCGCCTTGAGGATGGACGAGAACATGGCCAGGAACGACGCGTTGAAGCTGCGCTCGTCCTGCGACAGCGTCGGCGTCTCCCGCTCGTCGAAGAGCTTGTCGAGGCTGACGCCCACGTCGGCCACCTGCGCCGGGTTGTCGACCCGGCTGACGATCCAGCCCACCTGATCCTTGCGCCGCTGCGGCAGGCTGTCGTTCAGGTAGTCCCAGTGGAAGACCAGCGTCGAGCGGTCGACCGACTTGGCCGTCGCCTCGTACACCGAGTCGACGTTGAACTGCCAGTCGCCGGCGAAGATCCCGCTCTGGAGGATGATCTTGTCGCCCACCTTCCAGCCCATCTTCCTGGCCAGGACGTCGCCCACGATGGCGCCCTGCTTGTCGTGCTTCCACGTCTCCAGCTGGTCGGGCGGGACCTTCATCTCGTCGTAGACCACGAAGTAACTCTCCGGGTCGACGGCCAGCGTGCTGAAGAACTCGTTCTCGTGCTTGGCGTCCTTGCCGCCGAACCAGTTGGCCCAGGTGGCGAGGCGGATGTGCGGCGCGCTGCGGACGTCCTCCACGTAGCGCTTGGGCAGCGACATGATGAACGTCACCTTGTGCCGGGTCACCACGCGATCCTTCGCCGCGTACTCGGCCCCCGCCGCCCACGCCCAGATCACCGTGCGCAGCAGCAGGAAGGCGATGATGGCGATGGCGACGCCCGCCACCGTCAGGACGACGCGGAACTTGTTGCGCCCGAGGTTGCGGACGGCCAGACCCGTGAGCGTCATGAGACGAGCTTCCCCTTGTCGAGCCGCCGGATGATCTTCGCCCGCTCCGCCGCCGCCGGATCGTGCGTCACCATGAAGATGGTCTTGCCGAGCTGCGTGTTCAGCTTGTCGAGCAGGCTCAAGATCTCGTCGGCCGCCTTGCGATCGAGGTCGCCCGTCGGCTCGTCGGCCACGATGATGGTGGGGTCGTTCACGATGGCGCGCGCGATGGCCACGCGCTGCTCCTGCCCGCCCGACAGCTGCCGCGGGTAGTGCTGCATCCTGTCCTCCAGCCCCACCACGCGCAGCGCCGTCTGCGCCCGCGTCTTGCGATCGGCCGCCCCCAGGCTGGTCAGCAGCAGCGGCAGCTCCACGTTCTCCAGCGCGGTCAGCACCGGCAGCAGATTGTACGACTGGAACACGAAGCCGATGGTGCTCGACCGCCACTTGGCGAGCGCGCTCTCCCCCAGCCCCTCCAGCCGCTTGCCGGCGACCTCGACGCTGCCGCCCGTGGGGCGGTCGAGCCCCGCGATGAGGTTGAGCAGCGTGGTCTTGCCCGAGCCGGACGGGCCCATCAGCGCCTCGTACGAGCCGGCGGGGACCTCGAGGTCGAGCTCCTCCAGCACGCGCACTTCCTCCTCGCCCCGCGTGTACGTCTTGGTGACGCCCTTGCA
>DATBQU010000327.1:0-19819 GCA_036560665.1 Polyangiaceae bacterium | reverse complement strand
TACGCCGGCTCCGGGGAAAGCCTTCCCTGCCCCCGTCCCCCGGGGTCTTCGGGCGTGCGTCAAGCTGCACAGCTGCACCTTGGGCAGGCGCGCCTCGCAGGTGAGACGATGTGGACGCGAATCGACCGCGCCCGTGCTCGGTTCAGATGGAGCCGCGGAAAGGATTGGTATCTTCGATCCTAGCGGGATGAGCGTCTTCTCCAAGCCGCCCAACGATGGCAGTGGCAAAGGCGGCGCTCCGCCCAAACCCGACACGCAGGCGGCCCCGCGCCCACCCGTGCCCGGCGTACCGCCTGCGCCCGCCAAGCCCCCGTCGGTCATCGTCTCGCGGACCATCGAGATCGGCGGCGCGCCCAAGTCGCAGGCGCGCCCGGCCGCCCCCAACCTGAACATCGGCCCGCCGGGTCCGCCGGTGCCGGCCGCCCCTTCTCCTGCTCCTGCCCCGCTGCCGCCGGTGAAGGCCACCGTCGCCGGCATGCCGGCGGCGGCGCCCGGGCCGAAGACGCCCACGCTGCGCATGGATTCGGCGCCGAAGTCGACGCGCCCCACCGCGCCGGACATGACGGCGATGACGCCGTCGGAGGGCGTGGCGTCGATCGCGGACACCTTCGAGCGCCTGCTGTCGGCCGACGTCGAGCAGGGCTTCCAGCTCATCGAGCGCGAGCACGGCGCGGCGCCGGTCATCGAGGGCGTGGCGCTGAACGACCTGGCCGAGGTGCGCTCGCTCTTCGCGCAGCTGGCGGCCAACCACGTCCGGCAGGTGCGCGACTTCATGATCGACCTGCGCTGGAGCGACGCCACGGTCGGCTGGATCGGCATCTGCGAGCCGGCGCTGCGCTCGCTGCGCCGCGCGGCGGACAAGCTCGAGCTGCACGAGCTGTGCAACGCGCTCGACGCGTTCTCGGAGACGCTGACCGGGACGCAGGCCGACGGCTCGCGGGTCATCGAGGGCGAGCGGCGCACGGCGCTGCTGGCGCGCTACGAGGTGCTGGCCACGGTGCTGCCGCAGGCCTTCGCGCTCGATCTCGACCGGTCGCAGCGCGAGGCGGTCATCCTGCAGTCGCTCATCCTGCAGGTGCCGGAGGTGAAGAAGGTCACGCTCGACAAGCTGTACGCGGCGGGGCTGACCACCATGGACGCCATGCTGCTCGCCAACCCGGGGGACGTGGCGGCGACGACGGGGATCGACGAGGCGCTGGCGCGGCGCATCGTGGCCCGCTTCCGCGAGTACCACGAGCAGGTGAAGAAGGCGGTGCCCGACGCCACCCGGGCGCACGAGCGCGAGCGGATCGCGCAGCTGGCGTCGCGCCTGCGCCGCGAGCACGCCGCGTACGAGACCGCCGCGCAGGGCTGGTCGCGCGAGGCGGAGGAGCAGAAGAAGGAGCTGCGCCAGGCGCGGGCGCAGACGCTGCTCGACATCCAGGTGGTGCTGGCGCGCCTGGGCGAGGTCGACCGGCTGAAGGAGATCGAGCGGCTGCCGTTCGAGCGGAAGCTGGCCCACCTCGAGTCGTTCCTCGAGGAGGCGCGCGACAGGTACGTGGCCCAGCCATGACGAAGACGCAGCAGGAGGAGTGACGAGAATGCCCGAGCTCACCGCGGACGTGGTCCTCAGGAAGATCAAGAGCGGCGAAAAGGTGGAGCGCGCCGATCTGCGCGGCCTGGCCATGCCGAAGGCGCTCCTCGAGGGGGTGAGCTTCCGGCGCTGCGACCTCGACGGGGCGAACTTCGAGGGGGCGCGCCTGGCCAAGGCCGTCTTCAAGAACGCCAGCCTGCGCGAGGCGTTCCTGGCCGGCGCCGATCTGCGCGAAGCCAACCTGGAGAGCGCCGACCTGGAGGGGGCCAACCTGCAGGGGGCCAACCTGGTGGGCGCGAACCTGAACCGCGCCAACCTGGAGGGCGCCAACCTGCAGGGGGCCGACCTGGCCGCGGCGCGCCTGACGCACGCGCAGCTGTCGTCGGCGAAGCTGGGCGGCGCCAACCTGGTGGGGGCGCAGCTGGCGCACGCCGATCTGAGCGACGCCGACCTGTCGACGGCCAAGCTCGACGAGGCGGACCTGACCAACGCCGATCTCACCGACGCCAACCTGGAGGAGGCGCGCCTGGTGGGCGCCAAGCTGCGCGACGCGCAGATGCAGGGCGTCAACCTGAAGAACGCGAACCTGACCGGGGCCGAGGTGCCGCCGCTGTCGGGGGTGAGCGGGCCGCTCAAGCGCTACTTCGGCAAGGGCGACGTGCTGCGCAACGCCAACCTCGAGTTCGACGCCGGCGCGTCGGTGGAGATCGAGAGCCTGTTCGAGCAGTGCTCCATCTCGCTGGGCGACGGGACCGAGCTGGTGGTGGGCAAGGCCGGCGTGCTGAGCGGCTGCCAGATCAAGGGGGCGGGCAAGATCACCATCCACGGCAAGTTCGTCGAGCGCGAGACGCCGGGGATCCAGGGCGTCACGCAGCTGGTCGTCAGCTCGGGGGGCTCGCTGGTGGGCGCCGTCGAGCAGCCGGCGGAGCTCACGCGCTTCGCCTTCGAGCCCGGGTGCATGCTGCGCATGAAGATCCAGGCCAAGAAGGATCGCGCCACCGAACGAGCCAGCAAAGGCGGGAGGCAACGATGAACGGTCGCAAGACGCTGGTCGAGGAAGGCACTCAGTTCAAGGGGTCGCTCACCTCGGACTGCCCCATCGAGGTCAAGGGGCGCGTGGAGGGCGACCTGACGGCGCCGGCGCTGGCGGTGAGCACCAGCGGGGCGGTGCACGGCAAGGTGAAGGTGGGCGAGATCCGCTCGCAGGGGGAGCTGGCGGGCGAGTTCGACGCCGACGTGGTGCAGCTCTCGGGCTCGGTGAAGGACAACACCGTCATCCGCGCCAAGTCGCTGGAGGTGAAGCTGTCGCCGGCCAACGGCAAGATGCAGGTCGTCTTCGGCGAGTGCGAGCTCGAGGTGGGCAGCGAGCAGCCGGTCAAGGAGGTGGCGGCCAGGCCGGCGGACAAGGCGCCGAGCGTCCGCCCGCCGGTCGAGCCCGCGGCCGTTCCGGCGCCGGCCACCGCGACGGGCACGGCGTCCGCGCCTCCGCCCGCCCCGCCCGCCCCGCCGCCGGCGGAGACCAACGGCGCGAGCGAGTCGGTTCACCCGCCGAGGACGTAGGGCGCGAAGAGGACGTTCCACTTCACGAGCAGCAGCGTGGCCGCGAGCATCAGGGCCACGAAGACGCCGTGGCGCGCGCGACGACCGGGGGTCCACGTCGCGCGGCGCCAGGCCACGGCCGACAGGACGACGGAGGCCAGCGCGAGGGCGGCGCCCACGGTGGCGAGCGACACGGCGAGGCGCAGGAGCGGGGACGGGTAGCTCCGCATCGCCTCGAAGGGATCGCGGAGCGGCAACAGCGACGTGACGAAGGCGGCGAGGAAGGCCGCCCATACCGCGGCGGCGGAGGTGGCGGCGCGCTCGGCGGCGCGCTGCACGCGGGTCGGGGCGCGCGACTCCCGCCTGCGGCGCCAGGCCGCCTGCAGCACGCCGAGCGACGCCGCGCCGAGGAGGCCCAGCACGAGGAGGGCCGTCATGGGATCGTCGAGCCGGTCGACGCGGGACGACACCTCGCTGCCGTGCGCCGACGCGAAGCCGGTCACGCGGCCGGCGCCGTCCTCGAAGAACGCCATGCGGTGCCCCGTCTCCACCGAGCGAAAGACGTGGCCGCCGTCGGGGGCCCAGCGCTTGACCATGCCGCCGGCGCCGACCACCAGGGTGCCGTCGTCGCCCACGGCCACGGTGGTGCGGGCGGTCACGGCGAGGGGCAGCTTCTCGAAGGTGCTGCGCGCGCGCCGCTCGCTGACGTAGACGCCCTCGAAGCGCTTCGCCCACGTGGCGAAGTCGGGCGGCGTGGGCGGCGGCGCGTCCGGCCGCGCGTCGGCGCGCAGGCGCTGGAAGACCAGGCGCGGCAGGTCCCCGGCGAGCTCCTGCCCCGTGTCGGTGTTGGTCGTCACGAACACGCCCAGGCCGGCCTCGGGCAGGACCACCAGGCCGGAGTGGAAGGCGAGCGTGTCGCCCCCGTGCTCCAGGCTCTCGTAGCGCCCGTAGCGCAGGCGAAAGAACCCGTGCGCCAGGCCGCCCACCTCGCCGGCGTTGCGGAAGGTGACGGTGCACATCTCGCGGAAGGTCTCCGGGGCGAGGACGCGCTGGCCGTCGAGGGCGCCGCCGCCGAGGAGCATGCGCATCCACCGCGCCATGTCGGCGGCCGTGCTCGAGGCCGACGCCGCGGGGGCGACGTGGGCGAGGTGCTCGAACGGCTCGACGGTGTAGCCCCCGGCGTCGCGCTTGAACGGCAGCGAGAAGTCGCCCGCGAGCGCCGGGGAGACGCGGCGAGGGTCGCCGTCGGCGAGCGGCTCGCGGAAGGTGGTGTGCTCCATGCCGAGCGGCGACAGGAGGTGCCGCTCGACGTAGGCCTCGAACGGCTCGCCGGAGACCTCCGCCACGATCGCGCCGAGGAGCGCCACGGAGTAGTTCGAGTAGACGGCGTGGACTCCCGGCGGCCGCACACGGCGGGGGCGACGCTGCGCGAGGTACTCGTCCAGGGGCTGCACCGGGCCGGTGCCCAGGTGAAAGAGGTGCGGCAGGACGCTCTCCTCGAAGCCGGCGGTGTGCGTCATCAGGTGCGCGACCTCGACCGGCCCGTAGCCCTGGTCGGGGATCCGCAGCGGCGGCGGCAGGTACCGGTTCGCGTCGGCGTGGAGATCGAGCTTGCCCTGCTCGACCAGCTGCATCGCGGCCACGTAGGTGAACGTCTTGGAGATGGAGCCGACACGGAACAGCGTCCTCGCCGGATCGACGTCCACGAGCGGCTGGCGCGACGCCACCCCGTAGGCGCGGGCGTACAGCGTCCCCTCCCCGTCCACCACGGCGACCTGCACGCCGGCGATCCCCCTGGCTCGCATGGCCTCCTGCACCACGCCGTCGACGTAGCCGCCGAGGTCGCCCGGCGTCTCGGCCCGCGCAACGCCGGAGCCGATGGTGAGGGCCAGCGAGAGGCCGGCCACGAGGGCCTCGAGGCGCTTCGCGAGGGGCATGCACCTGGAGTACACCAGGAAGGGCTTGAGCCCCGCCACGGCCAGCGCCGCGACCTGGATCATCTTCGCGCTGGTCTACCTCGGGCTGGCGGTGGGCAAGCTGCCCTTCCTGCACCTCGACCGCGCGGGGATCGCGCTGGTCGGCGCCACGGCGATGCTGGTGCTCCGCCTGGTGACGTTCCCGGAGGCGGTCGCCTCGGTGGACTTCGCGACGATCGCGCTGCTCTTCGGGATGATGGTGGTCGTCGCCTACCTGCGCCTGGGCGGCTTCTTCCGGCGCGTGGCGGCGACGCTGCTCGCGCGCGCGCGGACGCCGCACGGGGTGCTGGCCGCGGTGGTGGGCCTCTCCGGCCTGCTGTCCGCGTTTCTCGTCAACGACGTGGTGTGCCTGGCGCTGGGGCCGGTGGTGCTCGGCATGGCGAGGCGGACGCGGCGGGATCCGGTGCCGTACCTGGTGGCGCTCGCCACCTCGGCCAACGTCGGCTCGGTGGCCACCATCACCGGCAACCCGCAGAACATGATCATCGGCACGCTGTCGCACCTGTCGTACGGGGCGTTCGCGACGCGCCTGGCGCCGGTGGCGGCGGTGGGCCTCGCCGTCGACTACGTCGTGGTGGCGCTCGCGTTCCGCGGGGCGCTCGCCCGCGAGATCGACGAGGCGCCCGCCAGCATCGTGCCGCCCGACCCGGCGGGAGAGCCGAGCCGCGCGCTGCTCCCCAGGGGGATCGCGGTGCTGGCCGGGCTGGTGCTGCTGTTCTTCGCCGGCGCGCCGGTCGAGCTGGCGGCGCTGGGCGCGGCGGCGGTCCTGATGCTGGGGCGCGTGCGGCCGGAGCGGGTGTACGCGCAGATCGACTGGAACCTGCTGGTGATGTTCGCGGGGCTCTTCGTGGTGGTGCAGGGCTTCGAGCACCACGTGGTGTCCGGGTGGAACCTCGAGCGCGCGGGGGCCGGCCAGGGCGCGCCCGTGGCCGCGCTGACCGCCGTGACGGCGGCGCTCTCCAACCTGGTGAGCAACGTCCCCGCGGTGCTGCTGCTCAAGTCGGTGGTGACGTCGCTCGGGGGCGACACGCGCGCGCGCGGCTGGGTGACGCTGGCGATGGCCAGCACGCTCTCGGGCAACCTCACGCCCATCGCCTCGGTGGCGAACCTCATCGTCGTGGAGGGCGCTCGCCGCGCGGGCGTCCGCCTGTCGCTGGGGGCGTACTGCCGCGTGGGGATCCCGGTGACGCTGCTCACCCTGGCCGCCGGGGCCGCGTGGCTGGCGTGGCGCGGCTAGCCCTTGCGGGGCTCGAGCTTGAGCGAGGCCGAGTTGATGCAGTAGCGCAGGCCGGTGGGCTGCGGGCCGTCGTCGAACACGTGGCCCAGGTGCGCGCCGCACGAGCGGCACATGACCTCGGTCCGGGTCATGAAGTGGCTGTGGTCGGCGGCCTCCTCCACCGCCTCCGCCGCCGCGGGACGCGTGAAGCTCGGCCAGCCGCAGCCGGAGTCGAACTTGTCGTCGCTCGTGAAGACGGGCTCGTCGCAGGCGACGCAGCGGTAGGTCCCCGCGTCCTTGGCGTCCCAGTACGCGCCCGTGAAGGCGCGCTCGGTGCCCTTGCGGCGCGCGATGTCGTACTGCTCCGGGGTGAGGAGCTTGCGCCACTCCTCGTCGGTTCGCTCCACCTTGCGCTTCATGCCGGCAGGATAGCCCACTTCGGCGGGCCCTTCGGGCCGTCGGCCCGCCTGCGGCGGGTCCTCAGTCGTCGGCCATCGCGCGCAGGCGCTTGGCGTACGTGGGCAGGCGCAGCTTGCGCAGCGCCTTGGTCTCGATCTGCCGGATCCGCTCGCGCGTCAGCGCGAACGACTCGCCGATCTCGGCCAGCGTCCGCTCCGTGCCGCCGTCGAGGCCGAAGCGCATGCGCAGCACCTGCCGCTCGCGCACGGTGAGGATGGAGAGAAGCTCGCGGGTGCCCTCCGCGAAGCGCTTGCGCAGGAGCGAGTGGAGTCCGTCGTCGGTCTCCGTGTCGGCGACGAGGTCGCCCAGCATCGCGCTGCCGTCCTCGCCCACCGGCGTCTCCAGGCTGAGGGGCTCGCGGCGCGCCGCCATCGCCAGGTTGGCCTTGGCCGGCGGCAGGCCCACCGCGTCGGCGAGCTCTTCCAGCGTCGGCTCGCGGCCGCGCTCCTGCTCCAGGCGCCGGCGCGCCGTCGCCAGGCGATTGCCGGTCTCGACCATGTGCACCGGCGTGCGGATGGTGCGGCCGAGGTCGGCCAGCGAGCGCGTCACTGCCTGGCGGATCCACCAGCTCGCGTAGGTGGAGAACTTGAAGCCGCGCTTGTAGTCGAACTTGTCGACCGCGCGCATCAGGCCGATGTTCCCCTCCTGGATGAGGTCACCGAGCAGGAGCACGCCCTTGCCTGCGTGCTTCTTGGCGATGGAGACCACCAGGCGCAGATTCGCCTCGACCAGCTCGGCCTTGGCGCGGTCGGCCTCGCGCTCGGCGGCGCGAAGGGTGGCGAGCAGGGTGCGCGCCGCGCGGCCGTCGTCCCCGTCGCGAGCGCGGCCGGCGACGCGAAGGAGCACGGCGCGCGTGAGGCGCATCCGCTCCAGCGCGGCGGCCGTGGCGGCGCGCTTGCGGGCCACGCCGCGCGCCCGCCTGCGCAGCGCGCGCTCGAGGTCGTCGACGGCGCCGAAGAGACGGAGCAGCTCGGCGCGCGCGGTGTCCTCGTCCTCCTCGTCGGCGGGGTTGCGGGTGACGTCGCGCGCGCGCAGCTTGCCGGCGCGAAGCTCGGCGCCGACCGACGCGAGCTCGCGAACGGTGATGGGGGACGACAGCACGGCGTGCGCGATCTTCGTCTCCGCCTGCTCGATGCGCCGGGCCAGCGCGATCTCGCCCTCGCGCGTGAGGAGCGGGAGCCGTCCGAGCTTGCGGTAGTAGGCGTGGATCGAGCTGTCGTCGGCGGGCAGCCCTCGGTCGGGTGCAGTGGACAGGGAATTCTTCACGGGCCTCTCGAGCCCTCTTATTTCCGCCGGAATCCGCGCGAGTCCAGCTCGACAGCGGACAATTCGTGCGTTTCGAGATCACACGCGACGACGTCTGCGCTCGAGCCCGCAGCTCGTCAGTTGCAGCCGGCGACGTCGATGGTGTTGGTGCCGGTGGTGGTGCCCGCACCGCCGAGGTCGCCACCGCCGGTGCAGGTCGAGCTCCGCGTGAGGGTCCCCGTGACGACGGAGCAGTCGAGCGAGGCGGTCCCGGCCGCGTTCGACCAGGTGTCGCCTGCTGCGTCGAGCGTCTGCGTCGCGACGGCGGGGACGCCGTAGCAGACGCCGATCCCGGTGTTGTGCGGGTTGACTCCGCCGTCGGCCGTCGCCGGCTGCTGGAAGGTGTTGCCGCCCATGCCGGCGCCGCCCGCGGTGGTGCCCATGTCGATGCCGGCCGTGGCGTTCTGCCATGCGCTCACGGCGGCGCCGGGCTCGATGTCGACGCCGATCGTCCCGCCGAGGAACTGGCTGCGCCGGATGGTGGCGATGGTCCCGCCCAGGAGCGACGCCCCCGTCGTGTTCTGCCATGCCACCAGGCCGTCGATGGAGCTCGCGGCTGGCTGTGCCACGGTCCAGTCCGCGCTCATCGAGAGGCCGACGGCGTTGCCGCTGGCCTGCACGCTGCCGGCGCCGCCCGACTGCGCGACGCCCGTCACCGTCAGCACGCCGCGCGTGTCGACCAGGATCCCCGCGCCGGTGTTGCGGTTGAAGAGGATGGTGGCGTTGGTGCACGACGCGGTCGCCGTCGCCTGATCGGTCACGTGCAGCCCGCGCAGGTTGTCGGTGGAGAACACGCCGCAGCTGACGGTGAGCGCGCCGGTCCCGTCGACGCGCAGGCCCCCTCCCGCCCTGAAGTTCTTGACGTCCAGCAGCGAGAGCGTGGCCGCGCCGCCGGTTCCGACGCGCACGCCGTTCACCGAGCCGTTGGCCTGGCCGTCGATGGTCAGCCCGTTGAGCGCCACGCCCGGTGCCGTCACGTCGAAGCCGACGCCGGGCGATGTCCCTCCGTCGGCCGTGGCGACGGTGGCCGGCACCAGCACCGTGACCAGGCTGCCCTGGTTGGTGATGCGGGTGTTGGCCGGCACGTGGAAGGGGAACGTCTCCCCGGCCGACAGCGACGAGGGGCCCAGGACGGTGACGGTGGTGGCCGCGAGCGGAGAGCCGATGACGGCGAGCGCGTGGGTGAGCGTCCTGAACGCGCAGCCGGGCGCGAGCTTGCCCCCCGCCTGCCCGCTGCCGTCGAGGGCGTCGGAGCCGTTGTTCGGGTCGACGTAGTAGGCTCCCCCCGCCACGGCGTCGCAGGCGACGCAGGTGTGCTTCTGGCATGCGGGGGTGGTCCCGCTGCACTGGGTGTCGTCGCAGCAGTTGCCCGTGCTGCACGACTGCGAGCAGCAGACGTCGGCGGGGTTCTGCGGGCAGGGCACGCCGTCGGCCACGGCGCACGACGGCTGCTCGCAGGTGCCCTGCGGGAGATGGCAGAGCGTCAGCCCCTTGCCGCCGTAGTCCGAGTCGTTCTTGCAGTCCTGGTCGGTCGCGCACGGGCTGCACACGCCGGGCGTCAGCAGACCGCAGATCCACCCCTGCGGCGTGCAGTCGGAGTCGACCTGGCAGCCGCCGCCGTCGCCGGCGTCGTCCCCTGCCTCGCTGGCGTCGAGGGAGGCTTCCTTCGGCGCGTCGGGAGCGGCGTCGCCCGAGGCGTCGGTCGTCGCGTCGCCGCCCGCGGCCCCGTCGGCCGCGGCCTCTCCACCGCCCTCGCCCGCGGTCACGTCGCCGCCGTGGCCGTCGGACGCCGTCACGTCGGCGCCGCCGTCGTCGCCCCCTATCGTCACTCCGCTGTCCCCCCCGCAGCCGTACGCCACGCCCAGGGTGACGAGGACCACGACGCCTGCACGCCAAGACTTCGCTCCCACGAGTGCCTCCCTCTCCCGGCCCGAGCACGCGGCCGACAAGCATCCTCCGTTCCCGCCGCGATCGCGCCGGCATTCGCGCGCAATTCCGTGGCAAGGCCGCGGAGGACCGCGCCGCGGCGACGTCCTGCGGCGCAGCGCGCTGGATCCCCCGCGCCCCAGGTGGCTGCCTCCCGTGCCCTCGTCGCGACCGCGGGCGCTGGAGCTGGAGCTGGCCCGGCACGCGCTCGACACCTACGCCGCGAGCGCGCCGCGGACCCGCAGGTTCGTCGACGCGCGGGCGGCGATCGAGTCCTGGCTGGCCGAGCGCACGCGGTGAGCGGTCACTGCGGGGCGGGATGGGTGCCCACCGTCACGCCCGGGGTCGCGATCCACTGGAAGTTGTCGAGGAGCACCGTCGAATCGAACTGGGCGTTGCCCGCGTCCCACATCGCGAAGCGAATGGTGATGACGGTCCCCGCCTGGGCGGGCGCCTGCGTCTGGAGCCAGCGCGTGGCTCCCGCCGGACCGGTGGTCCCGTGCCAGGTGTCGAAGCCCGTCCCCGCCAGGTCGCCCGTCCCCAGCGGGCAGTACGGGCTCGGCAGCGCGGGGCAGACGCCGCCGCCGGCCTTGCAGTGCGTCGCGAAGCGCGTCGGGCTACCGGGATCGCAGGCGTCGAAGAACCCCATGTTGACGCTGACGGGGTGATTGTTGCTGTCGAAGGAGATGTTGCCCCCGGTGGACCCGGTGGGCACGTAGGAGCCCGCCGGCGGAGGCGTGACGAGCGCGATGAACTGATCGTTGTACCCGTGGGTGTCGCACACCCAGTCCGGGAACTCGAAGGAGTAGAACTTGAAGGAGAACGAGTACCCGGTGGCGTTGGTGGGGACACGGACCTGGAGCTCGAGCGCGACGTCGTCGGCGATGACCTTGGTGGGCGGGCACGCGGGGTCATCCTGCGGGAAGCCCGTGGGCGGCGTGCCGGTCGCGTTGGTCTGGCACGAGATGCCGTTGCACGCGCCGGTCTGACCCACGGTGCGCGAATGGCCGCTCGACAGCACGAGCATGTTCTGGCCGCCTTGCACCTTGACGCTGGTCCCGAAGGCGGACTCGATGCCGACCTGGAGCGCCGGGCTGCCGAACGGCGTCCCGTCGGCGCGGACGTAGGCGGCCGAGATGACCCCGTACCTGCGATCCGAGGCCGTGGCCTGCGCGCAGAGCTCGATCGCCTTCGCGCCGTCGCCGGCGACGACGTCGTCGAGCGCCAGCCCTTGATCGCAGGGCATGGCCGAGTCGCCAGGCTTTCCGTCGCAATCCTCGTCCCCCCAGGTGGGCGGGCCGCCGTCGTTCTGCTGCAGTACGTCGATGGCTCCGGGGTTCACGTTGGGGTTGCAGTCGTTGCAGTCGCCCTGATTCGGCGACCACCCGTCCTTGTCCATGTCGGCGTTGGGATCGGTGACGGTGCACGTGCCGCCGCCGACCGTGCTCCCGTCTCCACCGAACTGCCCACCGCTGCCGCCGCCGCCGCTGCCGCTCCCGCCGGACCCGGACCCGGAGCCTCCGTCGTCGCCCGGTCCGGTGCCGTCGCCGGAGAAGCCGCTGCCCGGGGCGCGGCTCGCGCAGGCGATCGCAGCGAGCGCGCAGGAAACGCAACCGACGACCCACCAGCCAGTCTTCACCGCTCGCCTCCGCGGGGATCGCTTTACACCATCCGGCGGCGGCGCCGGGCACGGGGAACATTCCGCCGCCGCTTCACGCGCCGTGGCACTTCTTCCACTTCTTGCCGCTGCCGCAGGGGCACGGCTCGTTCCGCCCGGGCTTCGGCTCGGCGCGCGCCGACTCCTTCTTCGGCGCCGCCCTGGCGAAGCGCTTCAGCCGCTCCAGCGTCTCCTCGGGCGACCACTGGCCGTACCACGCGCGGACGATCTCGCGCGGGTGGTAGAAGTCCTCCGCCGCTGCGCGCGCCGCCAGCGGCAGTGCGGCGAAGAGCAAGGTCTGGATGGCGCCCTCGTGCACGTCGGCGTCGATGGACAGTATCTCGGTGCGCGCCAGCTCCTCGGGCACGTCCTCGGGCTTGTCGAAGCGCTGCGGGTGCCCCTGGGGCAGGTGACCTCCGGCGCTCACGGCCATGTCGCGGCCGATCTTGAGCACCGCCGCCGTGCGTTCGTCCGCGTTCTCCATCGTCTCCAGCACCGCCTTCGCGACGGTGGCGCGCGTGGCGGCGACGGGGTTGGGGTCACTCCCCTCCGGCGGGGGCTCGTAGCCCTGCAGGGTGCGCTTCACCTCGGCCGTCAGCCCGGCGTGACGCAGCCCGAGGGCGCCGAGGCCCAGGCCGGCGTCGAGGATCGCCATCCAGTCCTCGGCGGAGGCGAAGGCGGTCTTGTAGATGGGCAGCACCCCCTTGCCGAGGCGAGCAGCCGCCCACGCGGCGCGGAAGAAGAAGGTGGAGCCGGCCTGCGCCGAGCACGCGAACGTGGGGGAGATCTTCCCTTCTCTCGTCCTCGCCAGGATCTCGTCGAGCTCGCGCCGATCGGCGGCCCCGGAGAGGAGCATCAGGTGCGCGATGGACCACTCCAGGCGGTCCTGCTTCTCGAACGCCGGCCGGCTCGAGCCCTTGATGACGACCTTGTGCGCCCCGTGGACCATCGCCGCGCGCGTCCCCACCACCTCGACGGCGAGCTCGAGCATGACCAGGTAGGGCTGGATGCCGAGCATCGCCTCGAAGGAGGACACCGCGACGAAGTCTTCACGCGCGAAGCGCCGGCCGCGCGAGACGATGCGCTGGAAGAAGTTCTCCTCCTCCTCGTCCGGCCGTAGCTCGCGTTGCGCAAGCTCCCGGCGGGCGCGCTTGTCGGCCACCTTGGCGAGCAGCGCGTCGAGCTGCGGCCGGGGAACGACGGGGTGCTCGTGATGCATCCCGCGGCCGAGGCAGGTGACGAAGCGGCCCTCGCGCGTCACGATCACGAAGGGCCCCTCGCGTGGATCTTCGACGGAGAGGGCCACGCGGCCCGCCTCGGCAGGCAGGTTCACGTGCTGGAGGACGTACGCCACCGCCTCGTGGTCGCGGTAGAGCTCGAGGGCGAACTCGGTCTGCTCCCGGGTGACCCGGTCGAGCCGCTCGAGGAAGTGATGCGCGTGCGCCACGTGCCGAACGTAGCGGTGTCCCAGCGAACGGAGAAGCCGAGCGTCATCGTCCCGCCCGTCCCGGGCCCGAAAGAGACGCCGGCCGGGATGCGGGCACGCGTGACGCCGTGGAGCGCGCGGTGAGCGCTCGCGAGGTGGAAGAGACGGAGGCTTCGGATGGTTGCCGCGCGTCGTGCCGGCTGGTAACAGTGCCCGCCGTGCCGCTTCGCCACCTCGTCATGGGCTGCGGCGCCGTCGGCGGGATCGTCGCGGCGCAGCTGATCGAGTCCGGCCAGGACGTCGCCTCCTTCTCGACCAACGGTGCGATCGCCGACGCCGTGAACGCGCGAGGGTTCCAGCTCCGCGGCGACGGACCGGCGCGCGTCGTCCCGGGGCGCATCGAGCGCGAGGTGCCGCGAGGGCCGTTCGAAGTGGTGGTGCTGGCGACGCAGCCCACCCAGGTCGAGGCGGCGGCCTCGGCGGCGGCCACCGCGCTGGCGCCCGGCGGCGTGATGCTGTGCCTGCAGAACGGGCTCTGCGAGGAGCGCGTGGCCCGTATCGTCGGCGAGGCGCGCACCGTCGGCGCCGTGGTGGCCTGGGGCGCCGCGATGCCCGAGCCGGGCTTGTACGACCGGACTGCGGCCGGTGGCTTCACCCTCGGCCGCCTCGATGGCTCGACGGACGAGCGCCTCGAAGAGATCGCGCGGGTGCTCGAGTGCATCGGGCCCACCGAGGTCACGCGCAACCTCGCCGGCAAGCGCTGGAGCAAGCTCGCCATCAACTGCGCCATCAGCTCGCTGGGCACGCTCGGGGGCGACCGGCTCGGTGCCTTGCTCCAGCACCGCTTCGTTCGCCGCCTCGCGCTCGAGGTGATGACCGAGGTCGTCCACGTCGCGCGGCGCGAGCGCGTCGACCTGGAGAAGGTCAGCGGAACGCTCGATCTCGACTGGATCGCCCTCACCGAGGACGAGCGTCGAGCCAGCGGGTCGCCGTCGCTGCTCGCCAAGCACGCCCTGCTCTACGCGGTGGGCCTTCGGTATCGCCGGATGCGAAGCTCGATGCTCGCGGCGATCGAGCGAGGTCGCGAGCCGGCGGTCGACTTCCTGAACGGCGAGGTGATCGAGCGCGGGCGACGACACGGCATCCCCACGCCGGTCAACGCGCGGGTGCGCGCCTTGGTGTGGGACGTGGCCGCGGGAAAGCTCGCGCCGGCGCTCGACGTGCTGCGGCAGTGCGAAACGGGAGCGTGATCGCCACCCTCCGGGCGACGTGGCGCGTGGCCATGGCCGCGCCGCGCTTCCGCGTCCTGGCCTGGACGGCCCTTCCCGCCGTGGTCGGCACGCTCCTCGTCTTTCGCCGCTTCCTCGACTTCGTCGAGACGCGCCCGGGCCCGGTGCTGGACGACCCGGTGCTGCGGCTGATCCCGCCTCACGACGTCGCCATGGTGGTCTTCTCGGTCCTTCACGTCTCCATCATCGGCGGCCTGCTCTCGCTGGTGCCCCATCCTCACCGCCTGGTGGGCGGGCTGTGGGGCTACGTGCTGCTCACGGTGTCCCGGGCGGCGGCCATGTTCCTCTTGCCGCTCGATCCACCGCCGACCTTGCTGCCCATGCGCGACCCCTTCGTCGAGCTCTTCGGCGCGCACGGCGTGCTCACCCGCGACCTCTTCTTCTCCGGACATACGGCGACGGTGGTCCTCGTGGCGCTGGCGATGCCCACCCCGCGCCGGCGGGCGCTGGTCATGGCCGGGGCCGTCGTCATCGGCGTCGCCGTGCTCTTCCAGCACGCGCACTACACCATCGACGTGCTCGCCGCGCCGTTCTTCGCGTATCCCTGCTTCCGCGCGGGCATCGGCCTGGCGCGACGCGTCGATGGGGTGCAGCATCGAACGGCCGATGCGCCAAGTCTGGATCACGAAAGCCGGTCCCCCCGAAGTTCTCCAGGTCCGTGAGGCCCCCGACCCCGAGCCCGCCAAGGGCGAGGTGCGGATCCGCGTGCGCGCGGTGGGGATCAACTTCGCCGACCTGATGGCCCGTGTGGGCCTCTACCCGGACGCACCGAAGATCCCCTGCGTGGTCGGCTACGAGGTCTCCGGCGTCGTCGACCGCGTCGGCGAGGGCGTCACCAGGATCAAGGAGGGCGACCGCGTCTTCGGCATGCCGCGGTTCGGCGGCTACACGGACACCCTGGTGACCGCGGCCGAGCAGGTGTTCGCCATGCCGGCCAAGATGTCCTTCGAGGAGGCCGCGGCGCTGCCGGTCGTCTACCTCACGGCGTACAACATGATGCTCTTCACCGGGCATCTGCGCCCGGGGTCGACGGTGCTCCTCCACTCCGCGGCCGGCGGCGTGGGCCTGGCGGCCATCCAGATCGCCAGGACGCGCGGCTGCACCATCTTCGGCACGGCGTCCCCGGGGAAGCACGACTTCCTGCGCCAGCAGGGCGTGCAGCACCCCATCGACTCGGGCGGAGACTACGCAGCCGCCGTGCGCGCGGTGGTGGGCGACCGCGGCGTCGACCTCATCCTCGATCCGGTCGGTGGCAAGTCGTGGTCGGTCGGCTACGAGCTACTCGGGCCGTGCGGGCGCCTGGTGGCGTTCGGCCTCTCGGCTGCGGCGTCGGGCAAGAAGCGGAGCCTGCTGCACGCGGCGGCACAGGTGATGAAGGTCAAGAAGTTCAGCCCCATGAAGCTGATGGACGACAACAAGACCGTGGCGGGTACCAACATGGGCCACCTCTTCGCCCGGCTGGACTTGCTGATCCCGCAGTTCGCGGCGCTGGTGGAGATGTACGAAGCCGGGCAGATCAAGCCGCACGTCGACAGCACGTTCAAGTTCGACGAGGCCCCGGCCGCGCATCACTTCATCCACGACCGGAAGGCCATCGGCAAGGTGTTGCTGGTGCCGTGAGTGGCGCGCACGGTCGGCGGCACTACGCTGTCGGCAGATGACCGCGCAAGAGGAGGCGCTCCGCACCAGGCTGGTGAAAGAGGCCACGTGGGAAGCGCAGTACAACGCCAAGGCCTACGGCAAAGTGCAGGAGGTCGAGGATCCGAAGACGATCGTGACCGCCAGGAGCGTGATCGTCCGCGTCCGGATCAAGATGAAGGACGCGCCGGACCGCATGTACGAGTACCGCTGCGACCCGGAGGGCGAAGGTTGCTCGCTCTGGGACGTGGACAGCTGAGCTCTCGCTCACACGCGCAGCGTGAGCGCCTTGGGCACGAGCTCGACCTCGAGCGGAAGGCCGCCCAGGGGCTCGCCGTCGACGTCGAGGAGGAATACCGGCCGCGCGCGCTCGTTCTCGATCTCGATGGAGATCCGATCGCACGCAAAGTGCTGCACCCCCGGCGCCGATAGGTGCTTGCCCTCGTAGATGCGCCGGGAGAACGTGGCGAACGCGAGCTTGCTCGGCGCGTCCATCGAGACCACCTCGAACCGGCCGTCGTCGACCTCCGCCATCGGGGCCACGTGCATCCCGCTGCCGAAATAGCGACCGTTGCAGATGGCGATCATGAACGTCTCGACGCGCCGCTCGTGGCGCTCGCCCTCGAGAGAGACGTCGCAGCGCAACCGGCCGCGCTGGCAGCTCAGCAGAGCGCGGGTGCTGGCGAAGAAGTATGCCGCGGTGCCCCCGAGCGCCTTGCTCGTCTCGGAGACGTAGCGGTCGACCAGGCCGCCCATGCCGGCCGAGAGGATGTTGACGAACCATCGCGTGCGCGTCTGTCCGTCGGTCGCGCGGTAGCGCAGCTTCCCCGCGTCCACGCGGCGCTCGCGTCCGCTGGCGATGGCGTCCACGTAGGCGTCGAGGCGGTGCTCGAGCCCGAGCGTGCGCCGGAAGTCGCCCCCCGTCCCCTGCCCGATGTAGCCGACGGCCGCCTTGCCTCCCGCGTCGAGCACGCCGTTCGCGACCTCGTGCAGCGTGCCGTCCCCGCCGACGGCGATGACCAGCGGGGCGCCCCCCAGCGCTGCCTCGCGGGCCAGCTCGATGGCGTGCGCCGGGTTGGCCGTGAGGGCGACGTCGACCGCGCCGATCTTGCGCTCCAGCACAGCCTGGACGTCCGAGAAGGTGCGCCCCGCCTTCCCACCCCCGGAGCGGGGGTTGACCACGACGAGGGGACGCTCGTTCTGCATACGCGGGCAATGTAGAACAGGAGGGGCGTCCTTCCGACCATGAAGAAGCGGATCCCCTGGATTGTCCTCCTGCTCGCCCTCGTCGCCGGCGGCGTCTGGTACTGGCGGTATCGCTCGGCGCACGCCACGCCGCTGGTGCAATACAAGACGGCGCCGGTCGAGAAACGGCACATCGTGGGCCGCGTCACCGCCAGCGGGACGCTCTCGGCCATCGTGACCGTGCAGGTGGGGACCCAGGTGTCGGGCCGGATCCAGAAGCTCTTCGCCGACTTCAACTCCCAGGTGAAGAAGGGGCAGCTCGTCGCCAAGATCGATCCGCAGATCTTCGAGGCCTCGGTCCAGAACGCGCAGGCCAACTACATGTCCGCGCAGGCGGGCCTGGTGACCGCGCAGGCCAACGCATCGAACGCCGACAAGCAGTACGCGCGCGTCAAGGCCCTGCACGACGCCAACCTCGCGTCCCAGGCGGATCTCGACACCGCCGAGGCGAACGTGGCGACCACGCACGCCTCGATCGACGCGGCGAAGGCGCAGCTCGCGCAGGCGGCGGCGCAGCTGCATCTTGCCCAGGTGAACCTGTCGTACACCAGCATCATCTCGCCCATCGACGGAGTCGTCATCTCGCGCAGCGTCGACGTGGGACAGACCGTGGCGGCGTCCCTCTCGGCGCCCACCATCTTCACCATCGCGCAGGACCTCACCAAGATGCAGGTGGACACCAACGTCGCCGAGGGGGACGTGGGACGAATGCAGGTCGGCATGAAGACGTACTTCACCGTCGACTCGTACCCGGGGCAGCGCTTCAACGGGACCATCCGCCAGATCCGCAACGCGGCGACGACGGTGCAGAACGTCGTCACCTACGACGCCGTGATCGACGTGGACAACACCGACCTGCGCCTGAGGCCGGGGATGACGGCGAACGTGACCGTCGTCTATGCCGAACGGCAAGACGCGCTCGCGGTCGCCAACACCGCGCTGCGCTTCCGCCCGCCGCCCTCCCTGACGGCGAGCGCGGCACCGCCCTCCAGCGGCCCCGGCGTCGGCGCGGGCGGGGGGGGGAGCGGACGTCACGGACCGCGAGGCGCCGGGTCCGCATCGGCCGCCCCGGATACGCCGGAGGCCAAGACGGTCTGGGTCATGCGCGGCAGCGCCCCTCAGGCGGTGGTGATCCATACCGGCCTCTCGGACGGGACCGTGACCGAGGTCGTCGACGGCGATCTCAAGGAGGGCGACGTGGTCGTGGTCGACACGCTCAACGGCGACGGCTCGGCGAGCTCCGCGCCGACGTCGACGTCGACGTCCACGCGCCGGCTCTTCTAGGCGCGCGATGGCCGAACCCGTCATCGAGCTCGGCGACATCACCAAGGTCTACCAGACCGGCGACGTCGAGCTGCGCGCCCTCGACGGAGTATCGTTGCGTGTCGATGCGGGTGAGTTCGTCGCCGTCATGGGGTCGTCCGGGTCCGGGAAGTCGACCCTGATGAACATCGTGGGGTGCCTCGATCGCCCGACGTCGGGGACGTACTTGCTCGCGGGAAAGCGCGTCTCGGGAATGAGCCGAGGTGAGCTGGCGCGCATCCGCAACCATGCGCTCGGCTTCGTCTTCCAGCAGTTCAATCTGCTGTCACGCACCAGCGCCCTCGAGAACGTCGAGCTTCCGCTGGAGTACGCCGGGGTAGGTACGCGTGCGCGCCACAAGCGGGCCACCGAGGCGCTCGAGCGCGTGGGCCTCGGCAAGCGCCTGCATCACCATCCCAACCAGCTCTCTGGTGGTCAGCAGCAGCGGGTGGCCATCGCGCGCGCGATCGTCAACGAGCCCAAGGTGATCCTGGCCGACGAGCCCACCGGGGCGCTGGACTCACGGACGAGCATCGACGTGATGGCCATCTTCCAGGAGCTGTGGCGGTCGGGCATCACTGTGGTGCTGGTGACACACGAGGCCGACGTGGCCGAGTTCGCGTCGCGCGTGGTCGTCATGCGCGATGGTCGCATCTTGTCCGATCGCACGCAGGAGGCGAGGCGTGCTGACCCGGTGCCGTCGCAGCGCGAGGGGTCGCCGGCGTGAACCCCCTCCACACGCTGCACGTCGCGCTGCGGGCGATCCTGCGCAACAAGCTCCGGGCGTTCCTCACCACGCTGGGGATCGTCATCGGGGTGGGCGCGGTCATCGCCATGATGGGCATCGGTGCCGGAGCCAAGGCGCAGGTGGAGCAGGCGTTCGCGGCGATGGGGACCAACGTCCTCATCATCCTGCCGGGCTCGACGAGCGCGGGCGGCGTGCGTGGCGGCTTCGGTTCGATGCCCACGCTCACATGGGAAGACCTCGCCGCCATCCGCAGTGACGTGCCCACGGTGAAGGCGGCCGCGCCCTCGTTGCGGTCGAACATGCCGGTCGTCAGCGAGGACCAGAACTGGACGACCAGCATCACCGGCACGTCGCCGGAGTACTTCGACATCCGCAACTGGCCGATCGACATCGGCGCACCGATCATCCAGTCCGACGTCGACGGCGGGACCAAGGTCATCGTGCTCGGGCAGACCGTCGTCGGGCGCCTCTACGGGCCGGGGGCGAACCCCGTCGGGCAGGCGGTGCGCGTCGGCAGCAC
>DATBQU010000326.1:0-12731 GCA_036560665.1 Polyangiaceae bacterium | reverse complement strand
TGGCGGTGAGCGGAATGTCGCCCTCGCCCTGGTTGCGGGGCATCCGGATGTCGCCCACGTTCTGGGCGGGCGTGGCGCACGCCGGGACGTTGAAGAACACCGTCCGGCGCCAGCGCCCGAGCTGGATGACGACCGGGATGCCGTTGCCGGCAGGCATGTTCGGCAGCGTGAACGTCCCGTCGAAGGCGGTCGTCGTCTGCACGAGCGGGCTGCCGGTCACCTCGGCGCCGCACTGGCTGCACGTCACGCCCGGCTTGAAGGGCTGGAGCGGCGCGTTCGGCACGTAGACGACGACGTTCGGGACGGGGTCGGGGCTGCCGTAGATGGGCAGGGTGCCGGCGACCACGCGCCCGGTGATGGTGGTGAGCACGCCGCCGTCGCACGACGGCTGCTGCTTGCAGAGGCCGACGCAGGTGCTGTTGCCGCACACGCCGGGCTGCCCGCCGCCGCCGCAGATGTTCCCGGTGCCGGTGCAGCTCCCGCACTGCAGAAGCCCGCCACAGCCGTCGCCCGCGGGGCCGCAGTTGAAGCCGAGCTTGGTGCAGTCGGTGGGCGTGCAATTGGGCGCGCCGTCGGGCGACAGGCCATTGTTGCCGCCGCAGATGTTGAACCCGCCGCCGCCGCAGTACTGCGGCGCCACGCATCCAGCGCCGCACGTGATCTGGCCGCCGCAGCCGTCGCCCTCGACGCCGCAGTTCTGGCCTCCGGTGCACGCCGTCAGCGGGTTGCACGGGATGGCGCCGTCCGGCTGCAGGCCGTTGCTTCCGCCGCACTGGTTGAAGCCGCCGCCGCCGCAGTACTGGGGTGACACGCATCCGCCGCCGTCGCCCGCGCAGTTGATGACCCCGCCGCAGCCGTCGCCGGCGAAGCCGCAGTTCTGGCCGGCCGGGCAGGACGTGAGCGCAGTGCAGATCGTGCTGCCGTCCGGGCCGACGGTGGTGTTCCCGCCGCACTTGCTCGGGCCGCCGCCGCCGCAGAACTGGGGCAGCGTGCAGGTGCCGCACTGGATCACGTTGCCGCATCCGTCGCCCTGGGGGCCGCAGTCGAACCCGAGATCCTTGCAGGTCTTCGGCACGCAGCCGCCGTTGCCGTCGCCGCCGCCGTCGTCGTTCACGAAGGACGGCCCGTCGTCGGTCGTCACCGACGAGTCGTCGTTCGTGCCGGTCGAGGAGTCCTGCGGGCCTCCTCCGTTGAAGACGCTGCTGTCACCCGAGCTACCGCACGAAACGACCGCGCTGGCGCTGCCCCAGGCGATCGCAAGCATGCACACCCACTGGCCCACCTTACGAATCTCCATCGGGCGTGTCCTCCTCCGACCTCACGCGCGCACGCGACAAGGGGATCATCGGATTATGCAGGGACTCTCGCTCCAGAGCAACGCTGTCCTTGAACAAATCACGTGCAGCTGCAGCGCAATTGGCAGGCGATGCCCGTTCCCACCTTCCAAAGCGCATGGCCGGTGGAGACCGAATCCGTCGGGCGCCATCCCGGTTGGAGGTGCGGAGCCTGCGAAGCCCTTGCCGCAAATCGTTGAATGCGCTCGGGGAAACAGACGTCGTCAGGGAGCGTCCTTCGCGCAGCGGACGCCGAGCATCGGGATTCGATAGCGGCCGGGGTGATGGACGCGGTTCGTGGAGCGCAACCCGTGCGGGTCGTAGTTGTACGACCCGCCGCGGATGGAGTGCTCGCACTCGTCGGGAATGGGGTTGGTCCCGGTGAAGCCTTGCTTTCCGTCCCGGTGCAGCTCGCCGAGGGCCGCCATGATCTCCGGACAGCTGCCGGGGACCCCTTCGGCTGCGGTGGCGCGGCGGTACGCGTACGGATCGTATTCGTCCTGCATCCATTCCCAGACGTTGCCCGCGAGATCGTCGTGACCGTAGGGCCCGCGGCCGGAGGGGTGGGTCCCGACGTCCTCCGGACGGCTGGCCGAGAACACCGTCCGGTCGTGCGTCGGCGCGTCGTTGCCCCAGGGAAACGTGCGGCCGTCCGTATCGCGGACCGCCTTCTCGAACTCCGCCTCTCGCGGGAGGCGCTTGCCGCGCCACGCGCAGTAGCTCCCGGCGTCGTCCCACGAGATGCCGCTGACGGGCTGCCGGGGTCCGTCGAAGTCGGGGTGCTTGGTACGGACGAAGTCCGACTTCGCCGGGCACACCTTCGCCGCGACGCACTCGTTCCACTGGGCGTTCGTGACCTCGGTCCGGTCGAGATAGAAGGCGGCGAGCGTGACTGTGTGCGCGGGGTGCTCGTCTTCCTCGCCCCCGGCATCGGCGCCCATCGTGAAGGATCCGGCGGGCACGAGGAGCATGTCGTGGGGAGGAGGCAGCGCGACGGTCGTCGCGGACGCGGACGCGGACGCGGACGCGGACGCGGTCGCGGTCGCGGTCGCGGACGCGGACGCGGTCGCGGATGGGTTCGCGCTCGCCGGCCCGGCGGCGGTCGCGTTCACCGGCGCCTCGGTCCGGCTGCAGGCCGCGAGGAAGACCCCGACCCAGGCGATCGACGCCCTGCCTGCCCTGCCTGCCCTGCCTGCCTTGCTTGCCTTGCCTGCCGTGCGCCACATCCTCCTCGCCCGTTTAGCACCGACACCGCGGGCAGGGCTCGTCCCGCGCGCGCCGCCGCGGTAGAACCGCCCCGCCTTGATCTCCGTCTCCCACCTGACCCGGCGCTACGGCGCACAGGTCGCCGTCGACGACGTGTCCTTCGAGATCGGCAAGGGCGAGGTCGTGGGCTTCCTCGGCCCCAACGGCGCCGGCAAGAGCACCACGCTGCGAATCCTGGCCGGCTTCCTGGGCCCGACCCGCGGGACGGTGAAGATCGCGGGGCACGACGTGGTGGACGACTCGTTCGAGGCTCGCCGCTGCGTCGGGTACATGCCCGAGTCGGTCCCCCTCTACCCCGAGATGCGCGTCCTCGAGTTTCTGCGCTTCCGCGCCGAGCTCAAGCGCGTAGCGCGCGCCGATCGCGCGCGATGGATCGACGAGGCGATGCAGAAAGCCGGCGTGATCGAGGTGGCCCACAAGCGAATCGGCAACCTCTCCAGGGGCTACCGCCAGCGGGTCGGGCTCGCCGACGCGGTCGTCGCGCGTCCCCCCATCGTCGTGCTCGACGAGCCCACGGCCGGGCTCGACCCCAACCAGATCCGGGAGGCCCGCGCCCTGGTGCGCGAGCTCGGGCGCGATCACACGGTCGTTCTCTCGACACACATCCTGGGCGAGGTCGAGGCCTGCGCGACGCGCGTGATGCTCATTCACCAGGGCAAGCTCCTGGCCGAGGGCCCCATGGAAGAGATCCGGGCCATGCGCAGCTCGACCGCGGTCGACCTGGTGGTGCACGGGGAGGGGGACGCTCCGGAGAAGGCCCTGCGTGCGGTGGACGGTGTGGCGACGGTGGCACGCATCGGAGCGCCGGGCGCGGTGGTGATGCGTCTGCGCGCGACGTTCGGGAAGAAGCTGGCGAGCGACGAGCGCGCCCGGGCGACCGAGCGCTGCGTCGCCGCCCTCGTGGCTGCGGGAGCGGGAGTGCGCGAGGTGCGCCCGGCGGGCGGCTCGCTCGAGGACGTCTTCGCCGCGCTCACGCGGGAAGAGCCCGCCGAACCCGCGCAGCCGGTGGACGAGCCCGCCTCATGAAGGCGTTCTGGCCCATCTACAGGCGCGAGCTCTTC
This sequence comes from Polyangiaceae bacterium, assembly GCA_036560665.1. GTDB lineage: Bacteria > Myxococcota_A > Polyangia > Polyangiales > Polyangiaceae > Palsa-1150. The sequence continues at coordinate 9,070 of DATBQU010000326.1, read as the reverse complement.
GCGTTCTTCGTGACGCCGCTGGCCTGGGTGCTCATCGTCGTCTTCCTGGTCGTGCAAGGAATGCACTTCTATCTGCTCGTCGACCACTTCGCGCGTCAGCTCGACGCCGCCGGCGACGAGACGCCCCTCTCCGCGTTCTTCGGGAACACGGTGCTCCTCTATCTGGTTCTCTTCGTGCTGGTCCCTCCCATGACGATGCGCCTGTTCGCCGAAGAGCGACGGAGCGGCACGATCGAGATGCTGATGACCGCGCCGGTCTCGAGCGCAGCGGTCGTGCTCGCCAAATACGCCGCCGTGCTCACCACCTACGTCGCCATGTGGCTGCCGACCGCCCTGTACCTGGTCATCCTGGGGCGAACGGGCGAGCTCGACTGGCGCGTGGCGGCGAGCGCTTACCTGGGCATCCTGCTGGTCGGCGCGGCCTACCTCTCGCTGGGGCTCTGCGCGAGCGCGCTCACGCGCTCGCAGTTCCTCGCCATGGTCTGGACGGCGCTGGTGCTCCTCGTGCTCTTCATCCTCGGCGTCGGCGAGTTCGTCACCCGCGAGGGCACGGTCATGCACGACGTCTGCGCCCACGTCTCGGTCTGGGCGCACATGAACGACTTCGCCAGCGGCATCGTCGATTCGCGCCGCCTCGTCTTCTACGGCACGCTCGTGGTCCTGCCGCTCTTCGTCTCCACCCGCGCCGTCGACGCCTGGAGGTGGGGATGAGGCCGGGCTCGTGGCGGGGGGGGGGCTCCCAGGGATTGCAGCTGCTGGGCGTCGTCGCCGCCATCGTGCTGGCGGCCGTCGTCAACGTGCTCGGCGCGCGGCACTTCACGCGCTGGGACTGGACCCGGGACCAGCGCTGGTCGCTCAGCCCGGCCACGACGGAGACGCTGCGCACGCTGGAGCAGCCGGTCGAGGTGTGGGCCATCGCCGGGCCGGGCGACCCGCTCGAGCAGAGCCTGAAGCAGCTCCTCGGGGCGTACCAGGCCCAGTCGTCTCGGCTGGCGGTGCACTGGATCGACCCCGACCGCGACGCGGTGCAGCTGGTCGACCTGCAACGCCGCTTCGGGCTGGAGGCGGGCCGCACGGAGGACGGACGGGTGGCGACCGACGCCGTGGTCATCGTCGTCAGCGGCGACAAGCACTGGTTTCTCACGCCGCAGGACATGTTCGAGCAGTCCGACGACGTGCACGTAAAGCCGCGGGAGGAACGCGCGCTCACCCAGGCCATCCGCAGCGTGCTGGGGGGCGAGAGGGCCAGGCTGTGCTTCACCGTGGGGCACGGCGAGCTCTCGCTGGAGCCGGAGCGCGACGAGCGCGAGGGGCTCGGCGGCGTGAAGAGCCTGCTCGAGAAGGACAACTACGAGCTCGCCAGCGTCGACGTCACGGCACCCGGCGCGCACGAGCCCTTCGCCGGCTGCACGGTCGTCGTCATCGCGGGCATCCGGGCCCCGTTCGCGCCCGAGGAGGCCAACCGCCTGCGCGTCTGGCTGATGCAGGGCGGCAACCTGCTGGCGGCCCTCGGCCCCGTCGACGCAGCCACCGAGACGGGGATGACCTCGGCAGGGCTGGACGAGGCGCTGGCGCCGTTCGGGATCGCGCTCGACGATGACCTGATCCACGACGTGGAGCCGAGCGTCTCCATCCCGGACACCCACGGCGAGGGCTTCTTCGTCACCGCGCGTCCGCATCCGGTGACGGCGACGCTGACCGGGGGCGGCGACGCGCACCCGCCACGCGTGGCGACCTTCTTCGCGCGCTCGCTGCGCCACGCAGGGGGGCAGGATGCAGCCGCTGCAATTCCTGCGGCGGAGCTGCTGGTCACGGGCGACGGCGCCTTTGCCAAGCGGAACATCGTGGGGGCGAGCCAGTGGGCCGACGCTCCCGTGCGGGACCCCTCCGATCCGCCGGGACCCTTCGTCGTCGCCATGGCGAGCGAGCGACCGCGCATCGGCGCGAGCGCGCCGCATGGCCCGCGCGTGGTCGTGGTGGGGAGCCGCTACGCGCTGGCGGAGGACAACTGGCGCCAGGCGCGTCCGCTGCACGGGATGGCCTTCTTCGTGGACAGCGCGCTCTCGTGGCTGGCGGCGCGGCCGGAGATCGTCGACGTGCCCGACCGGGCGCAGGTCTCGGCCGGGATGCGCGTGTCGGAGGAGGGTCGCGCGGAGGTCCAGCGATACGTGCTCCTCCTCATGCCGCTGGCCGCGCTGATGCTGGGCATCGCGGTGTGGGCGTGGCGCCGGTCGTCCGAGAACCGGCCCTACGAGCCGGGCAAGGCCGGCGAGGATGGCGAGAGAAGCAAGGAGCCGCCCCCTTGAAGGCGCGCGCCATGGTGACGCCGATCGTGCTCGTCGTCCTCGCGGGCGCGGCCGTCGCGTACGCGTACTTGGTCGATCGCGGCACGGTGTCCGACGCCGACCGCGCCGCGCGCCGCAGCGACGTGTTCCCCAGCTTCCGCGCGGACGACGTGACGCACATCGAGCTCTCGCACGGGAGCGAGTCGCTGGTGCTGGAGCGCGACGCCGACGCGTCGCGCGCGGGCGCGTCGTGGACGTTGACGTCACCCACCCACGAGCGCGCCGACTCCGCGGCGGTCGACGCGCTGCTGCGCGAGCTCGAGCTCGCCACACGCCTGCGCGAGGTCGCCGACGGGGATCCGGTCGGCCTCGACGCGCCGCGGGCGCGCGGCAAGCTCAAGGTCGGCGCGCTCGAGTACAGGTTCGCGCTGGGCGCCGAGGCGCCGCGCCCCGAGGGGGCCGCGTACATGCGCCTGGACGGCGAGGGTACGTTCGTCGTCGGCCGCTCGGTGAAGGTGCAGCTCCTGCGCGGGGCCGACGCCTACCGCGACCGGACGCTCGTCCCCTACGGAGCCAGCGACGTGGAGCGCCTGGAGGTCCGCGCGGCCTCCGGCGGTGGCTTCGCCCTGGAGCGCAAGGGGGCGACCTTCCGCGTGGCGGGCGAGGGGCTCCGGGCCTCGCGCGCCGCGGTCGAGCACCTGCTGGCCGTCCTGTCGGACGCCCGCGCCGAGAGCTTCCTCGACGACTCCACGGCCGAGCGAGCGACCAGCGCGCCTGCGTTCGTCGTGACGCTGGTGCCGCGCGAGGGAGAGCGCCCGCGCGTCGAGCTGCGGCTCGGCGGCGAGTGCCCCGGGCAGGCCGAGGACGTGGTGGTGGTCCGCACCTCGCCGACGCACGTCTCGGCGTGCGCCGCCCGGGAGCTGGCCGAGGCGCTGGCGACGACCGCGGGGGCGCTGATCGACACGTCACCCCTGTTCGCTCACGCCGACGAGATCGAGGAGCTTCGCCTGGAGCCGACCTCGCCCGGCGGGGCGCGCGTCGATCTGGCGCGGCGAGGGGGGGGCTGGCACGAGCGAGCGCCCGAGGATCGCGACCTGTCCTCGGACGAGACCGACTCGGCCAATGCGCTGACGCTCGCGCTCGCGGAGGCGCGCGCGCTCGACGTGCGCCGGACCGCGCCCGACGAGCGCTTCGAGGTGCGGGCGCGCGCGACGATCGTCCGCACCGGGGGCGCCACCAACGAGGTGATCGAGCTCGCCGCCCCGGGGGCCGACGGCGTCCGCTCGCTGCGGCGCGCCGACGACGGCGCCGTCCTGCGCGTCTCGCTCGCGGTGTCCCGCCGCTTCGAGCCACACCCCGCCGCGCTCCGCTCGCGCGCGATCTGGCGCGTCCCCATCGACACCGGGTCGGTGGTGGGCGTCGACGACACCTGCGGCCCCACCGCGCAGCGACTCGAGCTGCGCGACCGAACCTGGATCATGCGCGCGCCTGCGGGGCTGCTCGCGGACGCGGGATCGGTGGCCGATCTCGCCGGCGCGGTGGCGCACGCGCGGGTCGACGCGTGGCTGGCGGAGGCGGACGACGGCACCTTCGGCCTGGAGCGCCCCGGGGCGTGCACGGTCACCCTCGCGCTCGCGCCCGCCTCGGGAGACGCCGCCCCTCGCCGCGCCACCGTCGTCTTCGGTGCGGAGGGCGAAGGCGGGATCTACGCGCGCACGCTCGACGAGCCGGACGTCTTCCTCGCCCCGAAGACCCTGCGCGACCTGGCCGCGCACCCCGCCATCGATCGCTCCCGCTTTCACCTCGATCCCGCCTCGCTGGAGGGCGCGGTCGTGCTCCACGACGGAGCGCGCCGGTCCCTCCGGGCCGACGCCGGGGACGACGGCAAGCTCGCCGCCGCCCTCGGCGGTCTGTACGCCCAGAACGCCGTGCACGCCGGTCCCGCCGCGCACGAGGAGGGGCTCGACCGGCCGACTCTCGAGATCCTGGCCACCACCCGCTCCGACGCGGGCACGCCGGTGGAGACCCGGCTGCTCATCGGGGCGCCGACGACGTCGGGCGACGTCGATTTCTACTTCGCCCGCGTCGCCGGCCTCGACGCGACCTTCTCCGTCCCGCGCGCCGCGGTCACCTCGATCCTCGACGCTCTGTGAGCTGGTCGTGTGAGCTAGTTGCCCGCGCCGAGCTCGCGCAGCACACGATCGTGCACGAGCGCCACCGGCGGGGCGCCGTGCGACAGCAGCGCGTCGTGGAACTTCAGGAGCGAGAACCGCTCGCCCAGCTTCTTCGCGGCCTCCTCGCGCAGCGCCTGGATCTGCAGCTTGCCCAGCGTGTACGCGAAGTATCCCGGGTCGAAGGTCCCCCTCACCGCCTGCTCGTGCGCGGTCTTGGCGTCCTGGTGACAGTCGGACGCGAAGCGCTTCTCCGCCTGCTCGACGGTCATCCCCCGGGTGTGGATGCCCACCGACGCCGCGAAGCGGCAGTTGCGCAGCAGCGCACCGTGCAGCATGGCCAGCCGGTTGCCGGGGTCTTCCTTGCCGAAGCCCTGGTCGATCATCATCTGCTCGCTGTAGTGCGCCCAGCCCTCGATGAAGGCGTAGTTGCCGAACGCCTTCTCCACCCGGGTCGGCGCGCGCTCCATCCAGCGCCCCTGCACGAAGTGCCCCGGGTACACCTCGTGGATCGTCGTGCCCAGGAGGTCGCCCAGCGAGCCGAGGTAAGCCTGTCGATCCTTCTTCGGCCAGGTCCTGTCCGGCAAGGTCAGCTGGTAGTACGCGCTCCGCACCTTCTCGAAGGGGCCGCTCATCTCGATCGACGCCGAGTTCCAGCGCTCGTAGACGGGCGTCTCGCGCACGGTGGCCTCGTCGTCCGTCGCCAGCGACGCCACGGCGTGCGACACCACGAACTGCCGCGCCTCCTTCATCATCCGTCCCGCCGTGGCGAAGTACTCCGCCTCCTGGACCGGGGCGTCCTTCACCTTCGCGGCCAGCTCCTCGTACGCCTTCTTGTTGGCGGCGAGGTCGTTCTCGTTCATCCGATCGAAGTCGGCCAGCGGCGAGGTCAGCCCCTCCTGCACGCGCAGGAGCCTGGCGTAGCGCTCGGGCCCCAGCACGTGGCTCTGATCCCCCCGCGCGGCCTCCTTCGCCAGCCACTTCGCGAGCTCCTCGGCCGCCCGGGCCAGCGCCTCGTTGGCGCGGGAGAACCGCCTGCGCTGCGCGTCGTCGCCTGCCGCGCCCATGACCTTCGCCACGTCGCCGCGGAGGTAGGTGGCGAAGCCGGCGAAGTTGCGCGCGGCGACCTCGGTCACCGGCCGCGAAAGCGGCGGAGCGAGGTTCTCCCGCACGTGCCCCACCTCGGCGAGGGCCGCCTCCTCCTGGGCCACCAGCCGCCGCGCGCGCTCCTCGAGCGGCGCGTAGTCGCGATCGAGGTAGAGGTTCACCGAGAAGAGATCCTCGTAGTACTGCGGCAGCTTCCGCGGCGCGTCCCTGTCGACCAGCGTGAAGAGCCTGCTCTGCACCCAGCTCTTCAGCTCCGCCAGATCGAGCGCCTCGTCGTCGGTGAGGCCGGCGGGGTCGATGGCGGCGAGATCGTCGCCGTCCCTGTTCAGGCGCGACACGACGGCGGCGAGCGCCGCCCTGGAGATCGGCGCGACCTTCCCGTCGTACTCGTGCATGCCGAGGTCGCGCGCGGTGGAAGGGTCGTCGGCGAGCAGCGCGTCGAGCACGCGATCGCGCAGGGCCGGGAACCCGTGCGATCCCCGAGGGGGAGCGGCCATGGCCGCCACCTCGCGCGGGGCCGGCGGAACGGGGATGTCGAGCCTGGGCGGAACGGCGGCCGGCGTGCCCCCGCCGCAGGCGAGGGGGACGATGGAGACGAGGAGCGGCGCAATCGCCCTGCGGACGAGCACGGGGAGCTTCATGGCGTCACGCGCAGTCTCGCCCGTGTCGAGGGCGTTACGCACGCCCATTTACCAGCTGCCACCCAGCCCCAGCCGCGCGGGGCCGAGCACGACGCCCACCGACGACCGGCTCGACGAGGAGGGAGCGGTGAGCCACAGGACGGCGCCCGTGGCCAGCGCCGCGCCCCCCACGACGAAGGCGATGGTCGACACGTTCCCGTCGGTGATGGCGCGGTTGTTGGTGTCGAACCCGCCCTGCGTGCACTGGTCGTGGTTCGACCCGAGCTTGCACTGCCGCGCGGCGTCGTCGTGCGCCGACATCGAGACCAGGCCGAAGACGGTGCCCACCACTGCTCCCGCCGCGCCCGCTCCGAGCAGCGCGAAGGCGAGCGTCCGCTGCGTGCTGCCTCCCGACGGAGGGACCGGCGACGCCGGCGTGGCGGTCACCGCCGCCGGCAGGGGGCGAGGCTGGCCGTCCGTGGGCGACTCCGGCTCGAGTGCAGGGACGTTGACCGTCACCGTCGCGCCCTTCACCTCGACGCGCGTCGACCACGGCGAGCGGAAGGGCGCCTGCGCCTCGATGGCGTACGAGCCCGGGTCGATCGGGATCGCCGTCCCCCACAGCGCGCGATCGACGGGGACGCCGTCGCGCCGGATCTCCAGCCCGTCGACGCCGGCGGGAGCGACGATGGTCATCGTCACCAGCGCGGGCGCCAGCGCCTGGAAGCGCTGCTGGGCGATGGACTCGCGCTCGTCGCCCGCGCGGTGCGCGGCGAGCGCCGCCTCGCGGAACGTCGCCCACGCGCTGGCGGTGCGCCCGAGCTTCTCGTAGCAGTCGCCCAGGTTGAGCAGGGTTCCCACGCCCGGGCGGAGCTTCTGCGCCGCCGCGAGCTTGGGGCACGCGTCCGCGTAGCGGTCGGCCGCCATGAGCTTGCGCGCGTCGTCGAAGAGCGCGTCGGCCGCCGCGCGGTCCGAGGCCTCGGAGCCCGTCTGCGCGAAGGCCGGTGCTGCGCCGAGCGCTGCATGCAGGGCCAGCACCGAGGCGAGGACGGGGACGAGACGCATGGCCGGCGCTCAGTTGGGATCCGCGAACGGGTCCGCGCTCGCGGGTCTGGGTGGCGCCGGGGCGCCGGGCGGCGACGGACGCGTGGACGCCGCAACGCGCGGCGAGAGGCGCGACCCGGGCCGAGGCGGGCTCGCCGGCGCGGGTTGCGACGTCACGGTTGGTGCGGGAGCGGGAGGCGCCATCGCCGGCGCCTGGGTCGACGGAGCTGCGGGCGTCGTCCCCTCGATGGGCAAGGCCGGGACGGCGGGCACGCTCGAGGGCAACGCGCCGGCCGACGCCGGCGTGGAGACCGCCGCGGGGGGGGACGGGCGGCTCAGCATCACCGCCGCGACCACGCCGGCCGCCGCCACCGTCGCGACGGCGAGGACGATGGAACGCGTCCTCCGCGCCGGGCGCGAGGGCCCGCGCGCGCGCGTCGACCACGGCGACTGCGTCTCGGACGAGCGCGCCATGTCCAGCTCCGACTCCGACACCCGCACGACCGGCGGCGTCTGCGGACCCGACGCGGCCCACGCCGGCAACGTCGGCGTGGCTCCGAGCTCGCCGGTGTCGGGGAGACTGGGCGCCGTGGCGCGCATCGCGAACTCGGGCTCGACCGCGTCCGCCCCCGCCACGTCCTTGCCCAGGCGAAACGCCTCGAGCGCCGCGGCGAGCCGGGCGGCGTCCGGCCAGCGCCGCGCCGGCTCCTTCGCCAGGCATCGCAGCACGATGGCCTCGAGCACCGCGGGGATGTCGGGGTTCACCGTGGTGGGCGGCACGGGCGTGTCGTGCGCGACCTTCACGCACAGGTCCATCATCGAGTCGGCCACGAAGGGCAGCGTCCCCGTCAGGAGCTCGTAGAGCGTCACCCCCAGCGACCACACGTCACTCCGGGCGTCGGCGTGGCGGGCCGCGCGCATCTGCTCCGGCGACATGTAGACGGGCGACCCGAGGACCGCCTTGGTGTCGGTCATCCTCAGATGACCGTCCGAGTCCGCCACGGGCTGATCCGTCTTCGAGATCCCGAAGTCGAGGACCTTGATCACCTGCTTGCCGTCGCGCCGGCGCGCGAGGAAGAGGTTCGACGGCTTGACGTCGCGGTGCACGACGCCCGCCGCGTGCGCTTCCGACAGCGCCGCGCAGGCCTGGATGGCGTAGTCGACGGCGTTGCCCACCGAGAGTCGCTCCTGCCGGCGCAGGATCTCGCTCAGATCTTCGCCCTCCAGGTACTCCATCACCATGCACGGCGCGCCGCCGTCGAGCGTCCCCACGTCGATGACCCGCGCCACGTGATCCCCGTGGAGCTGCGCGGCCGCGCGCGCCTCGCGCAGGAAGCGGCTGGTCGCGATGGGCTCCTTCAGCATCTCCGGCAGCAGCACCTTCAGCGCCACCCGTGTCCCGAGCTGCTCGTGGCGCGCGGCGAGGACCACACCCATCCCGCCCGTCCCGAGCACACGCTCGACGCGGTACTTGCCGAGCAGGATCTGCCCTTCGCGAAACTCGGGTGACACGTCCAACGTCCGATCGTCGCCCAGGGGGGCGCGCCCGGTCAACGGGCGTCACTTGGCGACCGACATCACCTGACCCGAGCCGTCGGTCCAGTAGACGCGCGAGCCGTCCACGGCGATGTAGGCCGGCGTGGGCTGGTTGTCGGCGAGCATGGTCGGGGTGAGGCAGCCTGCGATCGGGCACTTCATCACCGTCCCGGGGTCGACGATGTTGGTCCAGTAGACCGTGTCCTGGTCCACCGCGAGCGACTGAGGCTGAGCTTGCCCCTGGGCGAGCACCACGATGCTCGCCTTGCAGCTCGGGAGCGTGCACTTCGCGATCGTGCCGATGCCG
>DATBQU010000325.1:0-18343 GCA_036560665.1 Polyangiaceae bacterium | reverse complement strand
CATGGACAGCAAGACCTACGTCGACAACTCCGAGGCCATCGAAGCGTGGAACGGCGTCCTCTTCGACAAGTTCGCCCGCTTCCGGGAGACGCTCACGACGGGCCTGGGCAGCCACGGCGACGCCCTCCTCGAGCGGTTCCCGCCCCGCGCCGGGGAGCGCGTGCTCGACGTCGGCTGCGGCTTCGGCGACACCACCCTCGCCCTCGCCCGCCTCGTCGGCGCGAGCGGCGAGGCCGTCGGAGTCGACGCCGCGGCGCGCTTCGTCGAGGCCGGCCGCCGCGACGCCTCCGAGCAGGGCGCCGCCAACGCCCGGTTCCTCGTGGCCGACGTCGAGCGCGAATCGCTCGGCGGCCCGTACGACCGCGCCTTCGCGCGCTACGGCACGATGTTCTTCGCCAGCCCGGTCGCGGCGCTCCGCAACGTGCGCAGGTCGCTCGCCGGCGGCGGGCTGTTCACGTTCGTGGTGTGGCGGAGGAAGGACGAGAATCCGTGCTGGGTCGACGCCGAGCAGCGCGTCCTGCGCTTCGTGCAGCCGCCCGAGCAGACGAGCGCCGTCACCTGCGGGCCCGGCCCCTTCTCCATGTCCAGCCCCGACACCGTGAGCGCGCAGCTCGTCATCGCCGGCTTCGAGCGCGTCGCCTTCGAGCGCCACGACCGGGAGATCCGGCTCGGCAAGGACGTCGACGACGCCATCGACTTCTCGATGGCGCTCGGTCCGGCGGGCGAGGTGATGCGCCTCGCCGGGGCCGAGGCGGAGCGTCGCAAGCCGGAGATCGTCGCCTCGCTGCGTGAGCTGCTCGCGCCCCTGGTGCGCCCGGGTGGGGTGTACGCGCGGTCGAGCACGTGGCTGGTGAGCGCGCGTACCGCGTGAGCCGGGAGGCGGGCGCGGCTCGAGCTCAGCGGGAGGGCGTGAACCGCGGCGAGAGCCAGCGCGCCATCGCGTCGGTCATCGCCTCCGGCTTCTCGATCAGGAGAAAGTGCGTCCCGTCGAGCTCGACGTAGGCGGCGCCGCTCTGCTGCGCGTATTGCCGCGTCACCTGCGGGCTCATCATCGTGTCGCGGGACCCTTCGAGCACCAGGGTCGGGACCCCCGCGGACGGCGCGTCCGGCGCGGCGCCCGAGATGAGGAGGAGGCCGACGATGCGGTCGCGCAGGCGCGGCGCGATGCGGCTCGCGCCGACGCCTCCGTTCGAGAGCCCCGCCAGCACGATGGTGTCGAAGCCGCGCCCCCGGAGGCGGTCCAGCATCAGACGAACGATCTCGGGCCCCGCCCCTCGCCACCAGTCGCCCGCCATCCGCGTGGAAGGGCAGAAGGTGGCCGCCCCCGCGCGCCGGGCCGCCTGGGCCACCATCCAGCACTGGAGCGTGAAGTTCCCCCCGTAGCCGTGGAGAAAGAGGACGGCCGAGTGCGCATCGGCCGTGGGGGCCGACACCTCCAGGGTGTCGAACGCGTCCGCGCCCTGCTGGTCCAGGGTCGTCATGACGATCGGCGACGGGGTGCTCCCCTCGGCGTCGTTCATGGTCTCGAACGCGCGCTTGAGAGTCGGCACGAGGTTCCTCGTGTCGCCCGCCGGGAGCATCCCGGTCATGATCACGGCGCGTGCGGAGGTGACCGCGACGTCGGCCTCCGGCAGGAGGCGGTCGAGAAGTGGCGCCGTCGAGGACGTGCCGCGGGTCATGGAGACGGTCTTGCCGTGGCCGGCGAAGGCGATGCGCAGGAGCATCGCCGCTGCGAGCAGGGCGACGCCGAGGCGCGTCACGCCGCGGCGGCGCGTCGTGCGCGCGCGCGCCGTGACGAGGCCCGCGATGGTCACCAGAGCGCCGAGGACGTAGAGCAGCCCGAGCGCCGAGACAGGAGTCGTCACCGCGAGGAGGGCGAGCGGGACGGCCGGCAGGGCCAGGACCGCGCCCACGACCGCGGCGAATCGGCGCACGACCAGGTCCCTGGTCCTGCGGAGCCTCGGGTGAGGGGGGGCCATCGCCCGACCGATACTGCTACGGCGAAGGGACCGGCGCGAAGAACCATCCGCGAAATAGGGGATCCCCCCCATGTTCGGGGGGGCCCTCCCTGGGAATCTGGGCGGTGAAGGGAGACACCGTCATGAACGACACAGGTCCGGTGGCACGAGGAGGCGCTCTGCTCGCGGCGTGCGCCGCGCTCGTGCTGGGCTGCCAGAGGCCGACCACGCCGACGCCGGATCCGGTGAAGCGCGGCGAGGTCCTGGTGAAGGCAGGCGGCTGCAACGACTGCCACACGCCGATGAAATTCGACGAGAAGCTCGGCATGCCCGTGCCCCAGATGGACCGCATGCTGTCCGGGCACCCGCAAGGGGCGCCCGCGCCGAAGTCGACGCTCGCCGGGGATGATCAGGCGGTCATCGGGCCAACCTTCACGAGCTTCCGCCTCCCCTTCGGCGTCGTGTACGCGGCGAACATCACGTCGGACGAACGTACGGGTCTCGGCACGTGGAACGAGAAGATGTTCATCGCCACCATGCGCACGGGCAAGCACGCGGGGATCGGGCGCCCCGTGCTCCCGCCGATGCCGTGGATGGACCTGAACGAGCTGTCGGACGAGGACCTCGGCGCGATCTTCGCGTACCTCCGGACCGTGCCGGCCGTCTCCAACCCCGTGCCGCCGCCGGACGTGCCGCCCGGGGCGTACGCGGAGATCGGCAAGGGCTACGAGGCGCTGCTCGCCGCGGCGCCGAAGCCTTGAGGCCATCGACCGGCGGCTTCACGCGCCCCGGCCAGCGGCGGCCTCCGCGTGCTCGCGGAACGACGTGAGCATCTCGCCCCACCACATGCCGTTCATGCGGATGAAGGCCGGGACCTCGAGGCCGTGGCGAGCGGGGTGGTCGGCGCGGATGGCGCTCCAGCCGGAGTGCGTCACGGTGACGAGCGTGCCCGACGGGCTCTCGGCGAACGCCACCTCGACCCGCGTCGCCTCCGTCGCCGAGAAGCTCACGTTGCGCCACTCGAGCACGAAGCGCGACGGCGGGCTCCACTCCGTCACGCGGCCGGTCTCCACGACGCGCGCGCCGCCCTTCGACTCGATCTCCTCGAAGAGCCGCCCTCCCACGCCGTGCTCGAGGCGCATGATGCCGCGCCCCTTCCCGGAGACGCGGTACTTGAGGCCGCGCCGCCACCACTGGTCGATCTCCTCCGTGAACACGCGGAAGGCTACCTCGGGCGGGACGGCCACCAGCACCGAGACGCGCGCGCGGTCGCCGGCGGGCGGAGCGTGCGCCGTCACCTGCGCCTCCCACCCGCGCCGCCGTGCTTGCGCTCCACGTGCGCCTTGAACGACGCGAGCTGGTCGCCCCAGTAGCCTTCCACCTCGTCGACGAAGTCACGCAGCTCGGAGAACCGCTCGGGCCTCAGCCGGTACACGCGCGCCCGCGCGTCCTCGTCGAGCAGCTCCGCCTCCACCAGCCCCGCCTGGCGCAGCACCTCGAGGTGCTTGCTCGTCGCCGGCCGGTTGAGCGAGAGCGCGTCGGCGATCTCGCTCGAGCGGCGCGGCTTCTTGCGGAGCAGGCGTACGACCGCGAGACGGGCCGGATCGGCCAGCGCCCCGAAGGTGCGCGAAAGGCGGCCCTCCATCAGGCGGGCTTCCCGCGGGTGGCCACGCGCTGCATGAACCACCACTGGTGACCCTCCGGGTCCTCGGCGCGGTAGCTGCGGTCGCTCCAGTAGTCCTCGCCGTAGTCGCTGGTGGTCGGCTCGTCGACGATCTTGGCGCCCGACTTGCGCGAGCGCTCGCAGTGCGCTTCGGCGTCGTCGACGAAGACGCACAGGGTCTGCGTGTTGGCGCCGCCGACCGACCGCGGGCTCCGCCCGGGTGACGGCGCGCGGCCGTCCTTGGTCGGCTTCTGCGCGGTGCTCAGCATCACCAGCCCGTCGCCGAAGACGAGCTCCGAGTGCTCGATGCGCCCGCCCTCGCCCTCGACCTTGAGCCTCACCTCGAAGCCGAAGGCGCGGCAGAGGAACTCGATGGCCGCGGGGGCGTCATCGTAGAAGAGCGAGGAAGAGATGCGGGGCCAGCCGTCGGGTACCTTCTTCATGAATGCCCTCCTTGTGTTTCGCGGGCGAACAATAGTTACCGCTTTCGGCAACTATCGTCAAGCGCGCCGGCGTCCGCACGCCCGCCCGGACACGCGAGGACCGCGCAGGGGCCGCTCACTCCCGCTCGCGAAGTAGCTTGTCCGCCCTCGCCATCGATTCCTCGGTGTCCCGGTGTATCGCGGCGATCTCCGGATCGCAGAGGGCGACGTGCTCCCGGTTCTTCGGATCGACGTACACGTCGACCATGTTGCCCTTGCCGAAGCGGTGGAGCTCGGTGGGCTCGATGGGCTGGGTCAGCTCCACCTGGTAGGCCCCGTCCGGGCTCTCGATCTCCAGGATGAGCCAGATGTTCGGCTCGAGGTTGACCCGGCCGAGCTGGTGGGCGGAGAGGACCCTGGCGCGGCCGATGGTGGCCGACTCCCGGAACTCGCGCTCGTCCTTGTCTCGCTGCTCCCGCTCGGCCTTGGCGTCGGTCTCCGTGCGATAGCGCTCGCGGGCTTCCCGCGCGCCCTTCCACCACTGGAAGATCCAGAACCCGGCGAACAGCCCGAGCATCACCCACACTATCGGCGGCACGTGGTGTCTCCGCTGCCGGGCACGACGACGGCGGACCGATCGGCCACGTCGGCGCCGTCCGTGCTGACGAGCTTCACGTCGGCGCCCGGGGAGGGTGCCCGTGGGACATGGCCGCCATCGGGATCATCTTCGTTCCGCTGCTGCTGGTGGGGCGACGGAGGCGGCCGGCGCCCGCGATGAGGTAGGGCGGTCGCTCCCGTCATCGCCAGTGCAGACCGTCGCAAGAGGGGACCGGGCCGGCGTCGCTGCTCGGGCACACCAGCGTCGCCGTCTTGGCGCAGCCGGTCACCTTGACGCCGCCCACCCAGGAGGCGCAATCGGCGTAGTACGAGGTGCAGCCGCAGATGCTCTTGTCGGTGGCGTCCTGGCAGCAGAGCGTCTCCGCCTGGCCGGAGAGGCTCTTGAGCGACGAGGTGCACGTGCTCACGGCGACGTCGCCCGTGGCGGGCGCGGAGGTCGCGAAGCGGCACTCGCAGTCGTCCACGCTCTTCTTCTGGAGGCACCCGTAGGTGGAGCAGCTGCAGGTGCTCGAGTACCGGTTGCTCGTGAGATCGTTGCAGCACTGCCACGGGCCGGCGTCGCAGGAGGCGACCACCGTGTCCCCCGTGCCCGGCGTCTGGGACGACGTGCTGCACTTGCAACCCGCGGCGTTCTTGATGCACGTCACCGTCACCGGGTTCTCGCACGCGTACCACTTGTCGCCGAGATCGGCGCACCCCGAGTCGGTGTAGGCGGTGTAGCCGCCCAGCTGGAAGGCGAAGCCGTCGGCGGTGCCCGCCCCCGCGTAGACCGTGCTCGAATCGGGGCAGACCATCGATTTTCCCGCCATGCAGGCGAGGAAGGGATCGCGCAGCGACGTGCACGACGGGTAGTTCAGGCCGTCGGCCTTGAGGACGTCGTCACAGCTCTGCGTGGACGACACGTGGCAGGCGGTGCTCACCGCGCCGCAGAAGTTGCCCCCGGTTCCGCCTCCGCCGCTGCTCGAGCTCGAACATGCACTCGCCACCGCTCCCACCCACGCCAGGACGATCCCCCATCGCACGCGACACCTCCGAGCTTCGAAGGTACTACCATCCGGGTGCAATGGGGGAGGATCGACGCCAGCACTGGGACCGAGTGTACCAGACCAGGGGCCCGACGGAGGTCAGCTGGTACCGCGCTCACCTCGACACGTCGCTCGCCTTCATCGAGCAGGCGGCCCCGGACCGGGCAGCCGCCATCGTCGACGTCGGCGGCGGCGAGTCCACGCTCGTCGACGACCTCCTGGCGCGCGGCTACACGGACCTGACCGTGGTCGACCTGTCGCAGACTGCACTCGACGCCACGCGCGAGCGCCTCGGGGGCCGGGGCGCGCCCGTCCACTGGATCTGCGGCGACGCCACGACGGTGGAGCTCTCCGGGGCGCGTTACGACGTGTGGCACGACCGCGCGGTGTTCCACTTCCTCACCGACCCGTCTGCGCGTGCGGCGTACGTGCGCCAGGTGGCCCACGCCGTGAGGCCCGGTGGCCACGTCATCGTCGGCACCTTCGGCCCGGAGGGCCCCACGCAGTGCAGCGGCCTCGACGTCGAGCGCTACGATGCCGACGCGCTGCACGGCGAGTTCGGGAGCCGGTTCGAGCTCCTGCGCCACGTCGAGGAAGTGCACCGGACGCCCGGGGGGCGCGCGCAGCAGTTCGTGTGGTGCTTCTGCCGGCTGGCCGACCGCTGAGCGGCCTGCACGTCACTCGACCGGCAGGCTTCGAGTCGATCCCTCACTGCGTCCGCCTGGCAATCGCCGGGGCGCGTGCAGCCGTCTCGTCCACGTTGAGAGCGTCGTCAGGTGGATGCGATCACATTCCGGCTCGCCCCCGGCAGCACCCGCGTCCCCTGCCCCACGCACGCCATCGCCACCCCGCACCTGGCCCGCGTGACGGCCACGTACATCGCGCGCCTCGCCGCCGCGTCGTCCGGATACTCGCGCGCTCCCGCATCGGGAACGACGACGAAGTCGAACTCGAGCCCCTTCACCTCCTCCACGATGCTCACCTGCACCGGTCCGCGCGCGAGGAAGCGACCGTCGAACACGACCCGCGACGGGATCTCCGCCGCCTGGAGCATCGGCGTGAGGCGACGGGCGGTGCGCGGATGGCGGCACACGACGGCGATGGAGGCCCGCGGATCGCGCCGCCGGAGCTCGCGCAGCCCCGGGGCGAGCCAGGCGACGAGCGCCCTCTCGTCCGGGAAAGAATGCAGCGGCGTCGCGTTCGCGGCGGCCACGTCCCGGGCCGGCTCGAGGATGGCGTGCGCGAGGGCGACGACGTCGGGCGGACACCGGTAGCCGATGGCGAGCTCCACGGTCTCGTGCTCGGGGCAGCCAAGCTCGCGCATGGCGGCGTCCCAGCCGAGGAAGGTCGCCGTCTCGTCGGTCTGCTGGTGGGCGTCGCCGGCGACGACGAGGGTGCCGCCCGGTTTCATCGTCCTGCCGAGGAGGGCGAGCTCGAGGGGCGCGAGCTCCTGGGCCTCGTCGAGCATGAGCAGGTCGTAGGTCGGCTTCACCACGCCCGCATGGCCCACCCGGGTCGACCGCAGGCGCTCGAGCTCGAAGAGGACCGCGTAGTCCTCGACGTCCATCGTGCCGGCGTTGCCGGTGACCGTGCCCTCGTCGAGCCCGCGGTGGTCGACGGCCACGAGCCGCTCGCGATCGGTGACGTGCGCCCACTCCTGCTCGGCGGTGAGGCTGAACTGGATCCGCGTCCGGTCGAGGGTGTCGATGACCGAGCGAGACGACAGACCACCGGCGCGGGCGACGCGCTCGAGGAGGACGCGATCGCCGAAGAGGTGCTGCAGATCGCCGCGCGTGACCCGCGCACGGCTCGGCCGCGCCGGGGCGTCCACGTCGTCGTCGATGCGTCCGGGTGGCCGCGCCGCGAGCTCCTCCAGCACGGGGCGCAGCGCGGGATGACGCTTGAGGGCCATCACGCTCGGCGGCGTGAGATCGCTCTCGCGCGGGAGCCTGCGGAAGGCCCGGCGCGCTTGCGCCGCCGCCCAGCGGTCGTAGGTCAGCACCTCCACGTCGACGCCCAGCTTGCGCAGCGCGGGTTGCAGGAGACGAACGAGGCCATCGGTGGGGACGACGACCGCCGCGCGCAGCGGCGATCCCGGCGGCGAGGTGCGCCACAGGTGCGCGAGACGATGCAGGGCGACGGTGGTCTTGCCCACGCCGGCTTCACCCAGGACGAGGAGCGGGCGACCCGCGGGTCGCTCCACGGCCGCCTTCTGCGCGGGATCGAGGACGACGTCGACCAGCGATGGAACCCTGCGGCGGGCGGCCCGCGGCCTCGGCGTGAAGAGGGTCACTGCACCGTCACAGAGAGCAGGCGCCACTCGGCGTGAGGTACGTGATGATCACCAGCCCCGCATTCCCTCCCCCGCGCCCGCTGCTGCCGGCCCCCGCTGCGGCAGGCAGCGTCGTGCTCGCCGCCCACGTGCTGGCCCCTACCCCTCCCGCACCTATCCCGAAGCCGCTGCCCGACGCGCCGTTGCTGCCGCCGGCGTAGCCGCCGTTCTGCGTGTAGCCACCGGCGCCGCCGCCGCCCCCGAAGCCACCGCCCCCTCCGCCGCCGTTGTTGGCGGGGTTGCCGGCGCCGCCCGCGCCGGCGTTGCCGCCCTGGCCGCCGCGCGAGCCCACGCCACCCCCCAGGCTCCTGCCGTCCGTCGCGCCGGAGGCGCCGGCGGCGCCGCCGGCGTTGGTCCCGCCGCCGCCTGCCGCGCCGCCTCCTCCGCCGAAGTAGCCGCTGCCGCCACCGCCGCCGGTGCCGCCACCGCCCCCGCCGACGTAGACGGTGAGATTGGCTCCGGCGGCGAGCGTGAACGAGCCGGAGACGGTCGCGCCGGTGCCGGGGGTGGTGCCGGCGCCGCCGGCCGCGTACGTCACCAGGGAGGCGCCCGTCAGGATGGCGCTGCTGCCGCCGCCGCCACCGTTCGCACTACCGCCGGCGCCGACCATGCTGTAGGCGACGACGACGGGCGAGGCATACGGGCTGGCCTCGTTCACCATCGACGCGATGGCCTTGGTGCAGATGGTCTCGCAGGTCCCGCCCGCGCAGCTCTGACCCGATGCGCACGGGACCTCGCTGCCCCACTGTCCGCTCGAGTCGCAGGTCTCGACGCCCTTGTTGACCGAGCAGCGGGTGGACGACGGATCGCAGGGGACGCACACGCCGCTCAGGCACGCCGGGGTCGTGCCGGAGCACGGTGCGGGGGTCGCCCACTGGCCTCCGGCTCCGCAGGTCTGCACGCCGTTGCCCGAGCACTGCGACTGTCCCGACGAGCACGGGCCGGCGCAGGCGCCCGAGACGCAGGTGCCGCTCGCGCAGCCGAGCGGCGCTCCCCACGACCCGCCCGCGCTGCACGTCTCGACGCCGTTGCCCGAGCAGCGCGTCGCGTCCGGCGTGCACGTCCCCTGGCACGCTCCGGAGGTGCACGCCTGGTTGACGCACGCGAGCGGGCTTCCCCACTGCCCGTTGGCCGCGCAGGTCTGCACGCCGTTGCCGGAGCACTGCACCTGTCCCGCCGTGCACGGGCCGGCGCACGCCCCCGAGACGCAGGTGCCGCTCGGGCAGGCGACCGGGGTCCCCCACGTCGCGTTCGCCGTGCAGGTCGCGACGCCGCTGCCCGAGCACTTCGTCGCCCCCGGAGCGCATGCCCCCGAATCGCCCGAGCCGGGGCCATCGCCTGCGGCGGACGGGTCGTCGGCCGCGATGCCGTCGTCGCCGGTGCCGCCGTCGTCCGCCGGCTGGCTCTCCATGGTGGGAAACGCGAGCTCGCAGGCGGACATCGCCAAGGTGAGCAGCGCCATCGCCGCGCAGAGCTGGCAGAGCGGCAGGACGCGCGCGTGAGCCGGAGCCCTTGACCCCACCCCTCCAGGGTACCTGAAGCGCGTTACGATGGGCTCATGGGGGACGACGCTCCGCGCTGGCAGCAAGCTCTTGCTTGCGTCTCGGCCCTGCTCGTCTCCGGCATCTCGTGCATCCCGGACCCGCTCACCGGTCCGACGGACGGATCCGCCACGGCGCTCGACGGCGAGCAGCCCGTCGACGGGCCCGGCGGCGGCTCCGACGGCGCCTCCGACGGTGCGGGCGACGACGTCTCCGCGGGACAGGACGGCATCGCCCCGGCGGACGCCGGCAGCGACGTGCCGCCCCTCCCCGACGGCTCGATCCGCTGCGGCGAGACGGCGACGATCTGCGACCTCTCCACGTCGTTCTGCTGCGACCAGGTGTACGGCCAGATGACGGACGCGGGCGAGGTCTTCAACCTGAACCAGCCGCAATGCCAGGCGCTCGACGCGAGCAGTTGCGGGAGCTTCACGTCGATCGGCGGCAACTTCAACTACCAGTTCCCGCAGACGTGCATGGCCGGGGTGGGCTGCGGGGCGGGCACGGTCTGCTGCGTGGTGCTGAAGGACGCCGGAGGCATCACTTCGGTGGCGCAGATCCAGTGCCAGTCGGCGCTGGCGTGCGGGTCGGGGCGCACGCTCTGCCAGAGCAGCAGCGACTGCCGGGCCCTGCAGAGCTGCCAGCCAGAGACGGACCCGTTCCTCTCCAACCTGTACCCGAGGTACTGCCAGTGAGCGCCGCGCGCGCGCTTGCCTGCCTCGCGACGCTCCTCGTGGGGTGCATCCCGGAGCCGCTGGCGGGGCCCGCGGACGGCGCGGTCACGGCGTCGGACACCGGCCCGGCCGTCGACGGGTCCGGGGGCGGCCCGGACGGCGCGGCCGACGCCGGCGCCTCCGATTCTCACGCCACCACCGACTCCGGGGGGGGCCTGGACGGGATCGCGCCGTCGGACGCGAGCGATGCGAGCGACGTGGTCATCGTGCCCGACGGATCGATCCGCTGCGGCCCGACGTCCACGACCTGCGACTACGCCACGTCCGAGTGTTGCGACGAGGTCCTGGGGCAGCTGACGGGCACGGGCCCGGTCTACGCCACGACCCAGGCGCACTGCGAGGCCATCGGCGGACCCAACTGCGGCTTCTACGGGAGCACCGGCAGCAGCTACCAGTTCCTGTTCGCGCAGACCTGCGTGGCGGGCACGGGCTGCGCCGCGGGCTCCGTGTGCTGCGCCGAGGTCGCCGACGCCGGCGCCTTCAACGTGATCACCCAGATCGGGTGCCAGTCCGCGGCGGGCTGCGGCTCGACGGGACACACGCTCTGCCAGGGCAACGGCGACTGCTTGCCGCCGCAGACCTGCAAGCCCGAGTCCGATCCGGTGCTGTCCAACGTCTACGCGAGGTACTGCCAGTGAGCCCCATGCGATCCGGTCCCGCGCTCGTGTGCGCGGCGCTCGTCACGTTGCAGCTCGGCACGCCGCTCGCGCGCACGGCGCTGGCCGCCGACCCTCCGCCCGGTGCCGCCGATCCGGCGCGGGAGCACGAGCGAGGAGCCCTCTACCAGCAGGGCGTCGAGCTGGCGGCAGCCGGCAAGTGGAGCGAGGCGGTCGAGCGCTTCCGCAAGGTGGTCGAGATCCGGGCGTCGCCCAAGGTGCTCTACACCCTGGGCGAGGCCGAGGAGCACGCCGGCCAGCTGGCGGCGGCCAAGGGGCACTACACCGCCTCGGTGGCCGCGGCGCGCGCGGGGGGTGTGCGGGACGTCGCCGACGCGGCCGACGAGGCGCTCCGACGGATCGCGCCGCGAGTCCCGCACGTCACGGTGAGGCTCGACGATCGGGCGGCGCGCGCGCGCGGGTCCGACACCAGGGTGACCATCGACTCCCGCAGCGTCCCTCTGGAGACGTCGATCGACGTCGATCCCGGGCCGCACGAGGTCCGCGTCGAGGCCGCCGGGGTTCCGCCCTTCGTTCGCGACGTGCAGCTCGCCGAGGGGCAGAGCGAGGACGTGGTGGTCGGCGCGCTGGAGCGGCCGCCCGCTGCGACGGCGCCTCCGTCGCCGGTGGCGACGCCGGCCGCCGACGAGCACCGGACGTCGCCGCTGATCCCCGCCGCCGTCGGCGCGGCGGGCCTGGTCGCCGGCGTGGTGGGGCTGGTGATCCGGCTGGGCGGCCAGTCCGACTACGACGCCGCGAGCGCGAAGTGCTCGGGCGGGGTCTGTCCGAGCGACGACGTGGCCGCGGCGGGCAACGGCGGTCGGAACAAGATGATCGCCGGGACGGTGGTGATGGGCGTGGGCGGGGCGGTCGCCGCGGTGGGGGTGGTGTGGTGGGCGCTCTCGTTCCGCTCCTCCGGCCCGGTGCAAGCGGGCGTGACGTTGGACGGCGCTGGCGCCCGCGCCGTCCTCGGCGGCACCTTCTGATGGTCGTGATCTAGTCGGGCTGCTGGAAGCGCACCGGCGGTGGCTTCCGGGGCGGCCTGGCGACACCCGTCGGCGCGGGAAGCCCGCCTCGAGGGACGGACGCCGCAGACGTGTCCTGCGATCCCGACCCGGTGGAGGACGGCTCGCCCGTGGGCGATGCGCTCACGACGGGTGGCACGACCGCGGTCGGAGGCGCGCTCGCGGGACTGGAAGCGGTGACCGACGGCGTGGCCGGGGTGGGGTGCTCGTGGGACCCGCGTCGCGTGGAGGCGATGGTGAGCACGGCCGACGCGGCCACGACGCCGGCCACGGCGCCGATGACGACGACCTTCGTCGCCCGCCAGCGGCTACGCCCGTCGCCGGGCTTGCTGGTGACCGACAGCGACGTCACCGTCTCCGGGCTGGGCGCCGCCTCCGCACCGGGAGCCGGCTCGAGCGACGCCGCCGAGATCGCGCGGGCGCGTCCGCTCTCCGAGCCGCGCTCCATCGCCGCGATCTTGATGGCTCGCTCGGTCAGCACCTCGGCCACGGCGTCGTCCACCCACGCGCCCACGGCCGCGGCCGGGGCGACGGGGCACGCCGCCTCGAGGGCGGTCGCCATCTCGAGCGCGGTGGCGAACCGCTCCGCCGGATCCCCGATCAGGCCGCGCAGCACGACGTCGTCGAGCGCGGGCGGGATCCCCTCCCGCAGCTCTCCCGGCCGGCGCACGCTGTTGGCCAGGATCTTCCCGACCGTTTCGGCGTCGGTCTGACCCGCGAAGAGACGCCGGCCGACGAGGGTCTCCCACAGCACCACGGCCGCGCCGTAGACGTCGACGCGACGCTCCGGCGCCGAGCCGCGGAAGAGCTCCGGCGCCATGTAGAGCAGCTTGCCCTTGAGCTGCCCCTCCCGCGTCGTCTGCAGCCTGCCCGCCGCCTTGGCGACGCCGAAGTCGACGACGCGCGCCACGCCGTCGCGGCCGACCAGGACGTTGTGGGGGCTGACGTCGCGATGGACGATGCCGAGCGGCTCGCCGTTCTCGTCCCGCGCCTCGTGCGCCGCGTGCAGGCCGTGCAGCAGTCCGGCGACGATCGAGCCGGCGACGGGCAGCGGGACCGGCTGGTGGCGCCTGGCCGCGACCTTCAGCAGGCGCACGAGCGACTCGCCCTCGACGTACTCCATGACGAGGAAGAGCTCTCCCTCGGCCGACACGACGTCGAGCGTGGGTACGACGTTGGGGTGCCGGATGCGTCCGGCCACGCGCGCCTCGTCCATGAACATCATCACGAACTGGGGATCCTGCGCGAAGTGGGCGTGCAGCCGCTTGATGGCGACCGTGCGCGAGAAGCCGGCGGCGCCCACCAGCTGGCCGAGGTGCACCGTCGCCATCCCCCCGGAAGCGATGGGATCGTGCAGCGCGTAGCGCCCGAGCGTGCGGACGTGCGGCGTGCTCGACGGCGTGGACATCCGTCCCTGAGGATACCGCGTGCCGAGGGCGAGTCACCCCGCCTGCTTGACGAAGTCCTTCATGAAGCGCGCCAGCGTCGTCACCCACTCCGGCTCGACCGCGTTGTAGAGCGAGACGCGGATGCCGCCCACGCTGCGGTGGCCCTTGAGGCCGATCATCCCGGCCTTCTTCGCCTCCTCGACGAACCGCTTCTCCAGCTCCTCGGTGGGCAGGCGGAAGACGACGTTCATGACCGAGCGGCTCCCCTTCTCCACCGGGCACCGGTAGAAGTCCGACTGGGCGTCGATGGCGCCGTAGAGCAGGTCGGCCTTGGCGCGGTTGCGCAGCTCGATGGCATCGAGCCCGCCGATGCTCTTCAGCCACGCCAGGACGTTGCGCACCAGGTAGATGCCGAACGTCGGCGGTGTGTTGAGGAGCGAGCGCGCCTCGGCGTGCGCGCGGTACTGGAGGATGCCGGGCAGGTCCTTGCGTCCGCGCTCGACGAAGTCGCGCCGGGCGATGACGACGGTGACCCCGCTCGGCCCGATGTTCTTCTGCGCCCCGCCATAGATGAGCGAGAAGGGGGTGACGTCGATCTTGCGCCACAGGAAGTCGCTCGACATGTCGCACACCTGCGGGGCGCGCCCGAAGGTGGGCAGCTCGAGGTACTGCACGCCGTGGATGGTCTCGTTGCTCGCCCAGTGCACGTAGGCCGCGCGCTCGTCGAGCTTCGCCTCCTCCGGCATCGCCACGCGCGTGCACCCGCTCTGGTTGGTGGCCGCTGCGACGCGCACCTTCGCTCCCGCGAGCGACGCCCAGGCCTCGGCCTCGGTGTGCGCCTTGGCGCTCCAGGCGCCGGTCACGATGTAGTCGGCCGAGCCGCCCGGAAGCAGGAAGCTCATGGGCACCAGCGCGAACTGCATCGAGGCGCCACCCTGGAGGAACAGAACTTCGTAGGCGTCGGGGATGGCGAGCAGCTCGCGCATCAGGGCGAGCGCCTCGTCGTGCACCGCCTCGTACTCCTTGCCGCGGTGCGAGTGCTCCATCACCGAGATGCCGCTGCCGGCGAAGTCGAGCAGCTCCTCGCGCGCGCGCTCGAGCGCGGGCAGAGGCAGGGTCGCGGGGCCTGCGTTGAAGTTCATGGGGCGGCGCATGCCGCCCACTGTAGTCGCAAACCCCGCCGGCTACAGGCCGACGTTCGACAGGATCGCCGACAGCGAGCCCACGATCTCGACCAGGCGCGGGTGCGTCGCCTCGAACTCCTGGACCGACTTCTGCAGCCCGGTGAGCGAGAGCCGGAGCAGCTCGGGGCGTGGCTTCGCGAGCGTCGCCTCGTGCGCGGACAGCTCCGCGAAGCCGGCGATCGTCCTGGCCCTGTCCGCGTCGGTGCGGGCGAGCTGGTCGAGCTCCGTGCGGAGTGTCGTCAGCTGCTTCTCGAGCTCGGCCTTCCTCTTCTCGTCCACCATGGACGACATCATAGCCATGCAGCGCCGGGCTGCCGGCGGGCCGCACGAGCGGCCCGGGCCGTGGGACAATGCCATCATGCGCTGGGCTCTTCTCGCGGTGGGCGTGGTGGCGGGGGTCGCGTGCGGCGGAGGCGGCTCGGCGGGCCCCGGTGGGGGCGACGACGGGGGCAGCAGCTCGTCGTCGGGAGGCTCGTCCGGCGGCTCGTCGGGAGGCTCGACCGGCGACGACGGCAGCGTGAGCACCTCCGGCGCGGTGCCGGTCATCGGCGGCTGCGGCGTCTTCCCGGCCGACAACCCGTGGAACACGCGCATCGACGACACGACGAAGTTCCCGGTGCACCCGCAATGGACCGTCTACCAGGCCACGATGAACCTCACCCGGCACCTGCACCCGGACTGGGGCGACTGGACGACCGACCACTACGGCATCCCGTGGCAAACGGTGCCGGCCGGACAGGCGACGGTGCCGATGACCTTCCAGTACGCCAGCGAGAGCGATCCCGGGCCCTACCCCTTCCCGCCCGGCGCGAAGATCGAGGGAGGCGCGGGCTCCGGCGGCGACATGCACGTGCTCGTGATCGACACCGGGAGCTGCGTACTCTACGAGACGTTCAGCAGCACCTACGCGGCGCCCGGGTGGAGCTGCGGCTCGGGCGCGAGGTTCGACCTGAAGTCCGATGCGCTGCGCACCGACGGCTGGACCAGCGCCGACGCGGCGGGGCTGCCCATCTTGCCCGGCCTGGTGAAGGTGTCCGAGGTCCAGGCGGGGGCGGTCAAGCACGCCATCCGCTTCACGATGAACAGCACGCAGCAGGCCTACATCCACCCGGCGACGCACGCGGCGGGCAAGGTCGACGCGACGCTCCCGCCCATGGGGCTGCGCCTTCGCCTCAAGGCGAGCTTCGACACCAGCCCCTTCACGGGCGCGACCAAGGTCGTCCTCGTCGCCATGCAGCAGTACGGCATCATCCTCGCGGACAACGGGAGCGACTGGTACATCAGCGGCGACAGCGACGACGCGTGGACTCCGCTGATGGATGCCCTGGTGACCGACCTCGGCAAGGTGCACGGCAGCGACTTCGAGGCCGTCGACTCCGGGCCGATCTCGACCGCCGGGCTATGAAGAGCGGATGCAGCTCGAGATCCCGCCCGGCACCACCGTCGAGTCCCTGGTCACCGAGGTCGTCCCGGCCCTCCACGCGCGCTTCGTCGGCGCCGACGCCCCCCCTGATGCGCTGTCCGTCGCCGTGCGCGTCGAGGGGCGCGGGGGCTGGACGGTGCGCATCCGCGGCCGCGCGATGACGGTGGAGGAGCACACCGACGCCAGCGCCGGCGAGCGGTGGACGCTGTGGATGCACACCACCGAGCGCGCCGTCGAGCGCTTCCTCGAGGACGCGCTCGGAGCCCGGCGCCTCGTGCCGCGGTTCGAGCCGGCGGGCGGCGTGGCGGCCATCAGCGATCCGCGCATCGTCAAGCGCGTGGCGATGGCCAGCGGGCGGATCGAGCTGGCGGTGACCGACGAGGACGGCGAGCGGCTCGCGCTCGTCTTCGGCTTCGGCGACGCCACGCGCAAGGCCATCGATCCGGAGGACGCCGACGTGGTGGTGGAGACCAGCCTGGTCACGCTCGAGCGCGTCCTGCGCGGCGAGCTCGGCCCGGAGGACGCGCTCGCCGACGGAGACGTGAAGGTGCGAGGCAACCGCTTCCTGGCGATGCAGCTCGCGCTGGCGGTCGCCCCCTTCTACCCGGCGAAGAGGTGAGAAGGAGAAACCGCCGAGGCGCGGAGCCCGCAGAGGAGAGGCCTTGATCAGCGAGAACGACGACGGCGCAAGCGCAGGCCGCCGATGAGCGCCAGGGCGCCGAAGCCGGCGAGCGCGGGCGGCATGCCCTCGTTCCTGGTCTCCACCGTGCGGCAGCCGCAACCGCCGCCGCCCCCGGTGCCGCCGGAGCCGCCTTCGTCGGAGCCGTCGCCGGGGAACGCCGCGTCCGGCCTCGAGCCGGAGTCCTGTCCGGCCGACGCATCCACCGGCGAGCCGGAGTCGGTCCCGGAGCCGGAGTCGACCGTGGTGCCCGAATCCTTGGGCCCCCCCGAATCGACGATGGTGCCCGAGTCCTTGGGCGCGCCCGAGTCGACGATGCCCGAGTCCACGGTGCCGGAGTCGACCCCGGCGTCGACCGGGTTGGTCACGCACGTGTTGCCCGTGCAGGTCTGGTTCGCGCCGCAGGTCCCGCAGCTCACGGTGCTGCCGCAGCCGTCGGGGATGCTGCCGCAGTTCTGGCCGGCGCCGCACGCGGTGATCGGCGTGCAGCCGCACGTCAGCGGGTTGCCCCCGCCGCCGCAGGTCTGGGGCGCCACGCACGTCCCGCAGACGAGGTTCCCGCCGCAGCCGTCGGCCTGCGTGCCGCACGTCTGTCCGCCGGTGCAGACCGTGATGGGCGTGCACCCGCACACGGACGGGTTGCCCCCGCCGCCGCAGGTCTGGGGCGCGATGCACGTCCCGCAGTTGAGCGTGCCGGTGCACCCGTCGGACTGCGTGCCGCAGTTCTGGCCGCCGGCGCAGGACGTCCTCGGCGTGCATCCGCACGTGAGGGGATTGCCCCCGCCCCCGCACGTCTGAGGCGGCGTGCACGTTCCGCAGACGAGGTTGCCGCCGCACCCATTGGCCTGCGTGCCGCACGTCTGCCCGCCGGTGCAGGCGGTGATGGGCGTGCACCCGCACGTCAGCGGGTTTCCCCCGCCGCCGCAGGTCTGCGGCGGCGTGCACTTGCCGCAAGAGATGGTCCCGCCGCACCCGTCGGACTGCGTTCCACACGTCTGCCCTCCGGTGCAGGCCGTAGCCGGCAGGCAGCACGTGCCGGCGTTGCACACGTCGCCGGAGACGCAGGAGTTGCCGGTGCAGCACACCTGACCCGTCGCGCCGCAGGCGGCGTTGGCGACCACGATCTGCGCGGTTGCCTTGTGCACCGCCGAGGGCGCCTTGGCGATGACCATGAACGTCGGCCCGGGCGTCCCGGTGAGCGGCGCCGTCCCCGATGCGGTCAGCGTCAGCGTCGGGGCCGGGGTGCTTCCCACGACGACGGGCGTCGCCGAGAACACGCCGGTCACGCCGGCGGGCAGGTTCTGGACGGTCAGGTCGACCGACTCCGCCACGCCCGTCGCCACCGCGAGGTTCACCGTGTAGGTGACGTTGCCGCCCGGCGCCACCGTCTGGGTGGCCGGCGTGAGGCTGATGGTGAAGTCATTCTGGGCGCAGGTCGGGAACTTGACGCTGGAGACGAACGTGTCCCAGCCGCCGATGGCGTTCACCTCGTAGAGCTCCTGCGTGTACCAGAAGGTGCAGTCGTCGGTGGGGTCGATGCTCATGTTGCTGTAGTCGCCCCAGCGCGCCGCGGTCGTCCCGTCGCTGAACGTGCCGCTCTGCACGCCGACGCCCGCCTGGACGACGGACTCGCCCTGGGTCGAGCCCATGGTGCTCACCGTGTCGGTGGCGAGGCGCCCGGTCCACCCGACCGAC
>DATBQU010000324.1:0-2762 GCA_036560665.1 Polyangiaceae bacterium | reverse complement strand
TGAAGGATCCGGTGCTCGCGTCAATCGATGCGCGGGTCTTCGCCTCGTACGGTGTCGAGACGAACCTGGCGCGCCTGCAGCTGGCGCTGGACGACGTGGCCGATCACATCCCGGAGGACGGCGAGACGGTACGCCTGCGCGCCGACGTCGTGGTGCGGAAGAACGGCGGCGAGCCGACGAGCGTGACGCTCGAGAGCCACACGCGGCGGACCCCCTGAGATGCTGGCCGCCATCCGCCGCTGGCGCGACGAGACGGGCGACACGTACGTGCTGGGCGCCGTCCGCGTGGCGCTGGGGCTGCTGCTCTTCGCCAACGCGCTGCGGGCCGCGCGCGAGCTGAAGGCGGGGTACTTCGGGGACGTCTTCCACGTGCCGATGCTCCCCGAGGCGCTGGTGCCCTCGCCCGCGGTGTACTGGGGCGTCGTGGTGGCGCAGGTGCTGCTGGCCGTGCTCGTCGTGGCGGGCCCGCGCGCGCGGGCGGCGCTCTTGGCGAGCGCGCTCCTGGGTGCGTACGTGCTGATGTGCGACCGCCTCCAGTTCCACCACAACCGCTGGGCCCTGTTCTGCGTCGCGCTGCTGCTCGCCTTCGCCCCCTGCGACCGCTCCTTCCACGTCGGCGCGCCGGCCGGGACCCGCGTCGGTCCCCTGTGGGCCGCGCGCCTGGCCCAGCTCCAGCTGTCCATCATCTACCTCTCGTCGGGAGGCTCGAAGCTGCTCGACCCGGACTGGCGCAGCGGACGCGTGCTCCTCGAGCGGTTCCGCCTCTACGGCCAGCAGGCGCTCGACAGCGGGATTCCCCAGCGAATCGTCGACTGGTTCTCGCAGCCGGAGGTGACCAGCGCGCTGGCGAAGCTCGCCATCGGCACCGAGCTGTTCCTGGCCTTCGGGCTCTGGTCGCGGCGCACCCGGATCTTCGCGCTCTGGTGGGGCGTGTGGTTCCACCTGACCATCGAGGCGACCAGCCGGGTCGAGCTCTTCACCTTCGTCACCTTCGCGGTCTACGCGCTCTTCGTCACGCCGGAGGTCAGGGAGCGCAAGCTCTTCTACGACGCCTCGCGCGCCAGGGGTCGCGCCATCGCGCGCCTGGTGACGCTGCTCGACTGGTTCGCGCGCTTCGAGGTGCGGCCGTGGGCGCCGGACGCCGTGCGCGCGGGCCACGCCGTCGTGGTGGTGCGACGCGACGGGTCGCGCGCGACCGGGGTTCGCGCGCTGGCGATGGTGACGCGCTGCACGCCCCTGCTCTTTCCGGTGTGGGCGCCGGTGGCGCTGATCGCCAGCTTCACCAGGGGCGGCGACGCCAGCGCGCACGCCTGAGGCCCGGTCGCCGGCCCTACGCCCGTCGCCCCCTCACCTCTTGTGCCACTCGCCTCGCTGCACCACCGGGAGCTGAAGCGCCCGCTCGCGCTCGAGGTCGAGGTTGCCCACGTGCAGCGAGAGGGGCGCCTGCACCCACTTGTAGATCGACGCGCTGAAGAGGCCGACGAAGCGCGCCACCCAGTCGTCGAGCTTGTCCGTCGCGTGCTCGGGGAACACCGAGCGCAGCGCCTGGGCCACCTCGTCGGGCGCCATCTTCTCGCCGGCGAAGAGCGCGAAGCACGCGTCGAGCACGGCGAACGGCATGAGCTCTCGCTCGTCCTCCTGGTCCTCCGCCAGCTCGGCGCTGGCCGGCTTGAGGAGCGTGAGGCGGATGCCCTCGGCGTGCGTCGCGCCATGCAGCCAGTCGAGCAGGTAGTTGACTACGGTCTTCGGCACGTTGGCGATCACGCTGAGCGCGCCCTCGCCGTCGCCACCGATGGTCACGTAGCCGACCGCCTTCTCGCTCATGTTGCTCGTCTGCAGGAACAGGCCGCCGGCGCTGTTGGCCCACGTCCACATGCGCTCCGAGCGCACGCGCGCCTGCACGTTCTGGCGGGCCATCGCCGTCAGCTCCTCGCCCGGCTGCAACATCTTCTGCACGGCCTCGAGCTCGCGCTGGAACGCGTCGTCGATCGACACGCTGACGAACGGGGCGTCGTAGTCCCGCGCGACCTGCTCGGCGGCGGCCTGCGTCTCGCGCGACGAGTAGCGCGTCGGCATGTAGAACGCGCGGAGCACCTCGCGCGCCTTGGCCTTGCGGGCGGCCTCGGGCAGCTCGGCCCAGCGGCGGTCGATCCAGCGCCGGGCGATGGCCAGCACGAGGAGGCTGTCGCGCCCGCCGGAGAGCGCCACGCCGATGGTCTTGAAGCAGCCGTTCTTGTCGAAGTAGTCGCCGACGCCGAGCGCCAGCGCGTCCAGCAGCTCCTCGCAGAAGACGTCGCGCGGGCTGCGGGGGGGCGTGTCGAGCGGGAGGAAGAAGCTCTTGTTGACGGGGGCCGGGAAGGCGAGCGCGTCGCGCGCGCTCCGGTACCGCGTCGGCGCGTCTACGCGGACCATCCTCGGCGCCGTGGCGAGCGCCGCGAACGCCGCCTGGTCCTCGCGCCAGGTGGTGTTCTCGGTCCGCAGGCGCCGCGTGCGGTCGAGGTCGAACGTCGCCGCCTGCACGCCCTCGCGGAACCGCGCCGCGTCGAGCAGCATCCGGCCGTTCTGCGCCACGTACCCGCCGCCGTCGAACACCAGGCCGTCGTTGGCCCCCACCAGGTTCACGTAGGCCAGCGTGGCCTGGCAGTCGGCCGCGCGCGTGGCGATCATCTCGCGACGCGTCTCGGCGATGCCCAGGCGGAAGGGCGACGCGCTGACGTTCACGATGAGCTCCGCGCCCGCGTAGGAGCGCCGCCGCATCGGTC
>DATBQU010000323.1:0-7729 GCA_036560665.1 Polyangiaceae bacterium | reverse complement strand
CGACACCGAGCAGACCATGGACGAGGCGCGGGCCCGGATCCGCACCTGCCAGGCTTACCTCGACACCTTGAAGGAAGCCGACTTCCACGGCGCCGAGACCCGCGTGATCGAGCTGCCCTTCCTGGAGGGCAAGGTCATGAGCGGGAGCGACTACCTGATCGAGATGGCGCTGCCGAACTTCTTCTTCCACGTGACGACCGCGTACGCCATCCTGCGCCACAACGGCGTCGGCCTCGGCAAGCTCGACTTCATCGGCCCGGCGAACGTCCGCGCAAAGTAGCGGCCTGCCCCGGGCCTGCGCCCCGCGACGACGGCGGGGACACCTCGATGACCTTGGTGGCGTTCTCGGCGCGCGCCCGCGCATACCGCTCGCGGGCCGCCTTGCCGGACGCATCCACGCGGTCGGCGACCTGATCGGCGATCCAGCGGACTTGCCGCAGCGGCCAGCCGAGCACGCTCGAAATCTGCTCTCGAATGGCTCCCATCGACGGATGCCTCTCCCGGGCCATACTATGGCCCTTCCGGGGAGAGGTGCAGCGGCGATGGCATTGCAGACATTGGCGGCGTTCGCGGCGGGGTTCGCCACGGGGTGGGTCGGGCGGAGCGTGGCGGGCTCCACCCGCGAGGCGCTGGTGCAGGCGCTGGTCGCGGCGCACAAGGTCCGCAACGGGGCGCGGCGCATCGTCGCCGAGCAGGTGGAGTGGGCCGAGGATCTCCTGGCCGAGGGCCGCGCGCGCTACGACCTGCTGCGCCAGGGCACGCCCATCGACGACGAGGTGCCGCCTCAGGTGGTCGACATCAAGAAACGGGAGCGCGCGGCTTGAGCGAGGAGCGCATCCGCGATCGCCTCCGGCTGGTGTCGCACTTCCCGGGTCGACTGAGGGTGCGGGCGGAGATGTTCCGCGTGATGCCCGAGGTGGCGGACGAGGTCGCGGCCAAGCTGCGCGAGGAGCCCGCCGTCACCGCCACCGAGACGTCGCGCGTCACCGGCAGCCTGCTCGTCACCTACGATCCCGGCGCGCTCCAGCTGCCGCGGCTGGTGCAGATCATCGTGCGCGCGGGCGGGCTGGGCGGCCTCGAGGTCGACGCGTCGGGCGACTGGACCACGCGCGAGCCGCCGGGCGAGCGGATACGCGTGGCGTTCGAGCAGCTCAACCAGCGCATGCGCGAGGTCAGCGGCGGCCGCCTCGACGGGCGCGTGGCCGTGCCCGGGGCGCTCCTGGCGGGCGGGATGGCGCTGCTGTTCACGCGCCCCATGCTCCCCAACTGGTGGGACCTGACCTTCTGGGCCTACACCACGTTCCACAACATGAACCCGCACCCGCCGAGGCCCGCGGCCCACGAGCCGAGCGATGGCAGCGCAGACGCGTCCTAGGGTCAGGCCCGGCAAGGCAAAGGCGCTTCCCAGGCGGGCGGCGCCCGAGCCCGACCTGTCGGAGGTCGCCGTCCAGGTGAACGGCCCCGGTGAGCCCGGCGCCGACGTGGGCGCGCTCGCGGAGTGGATCGGCCGCCACGACGGCGTGCTCTCGGTCGTGCACGACTCCCCCAGCGGGACCATCGTGGTCCGCTACGACGAGAAGCGGGCCGCCGGCAGGTTCTTCCGCGGGGCGCTGCTCGATCGCGCCCGGGCCACGCGCTCGGTGCAGAAGGCGGAGCCGCGCCGGCTCGAGGTGTCGATCGCACACGAGCTGCCGGGCCGCGTCCGCCTGCGCGTGACGGACGCGCCGCCGGAGGCCATCGACCGCCTGGCCGCGTTCATCGACCGGCTCGACGGCGTGGCGCGGGCCCGCGCCTCCCCGGGCAGCGAGTCGATCCTGGTCCTCTTCGATCCGGGCGTGATCAGCGCGCGCGGGCTGCTCGATCGGATCGAGGAGGCGCCCCCCACGACGTGGCCCGCCGCGCCCCCGGCGGCCCCGACCCCGTACCTCGAGTGGCTCAAGACCGGCTTCAGCACCGCCGTGCTCGCCGGCGCCGTCACCGGCGTGGTGCCCGCCCCGGTGATGCTGGGCGCCGTCGCGCTGACGGCCATCCCGCCGTTCCGGCGCGCCATCAGGAGCCTCGCCGGAGGCCGGGTCAACGTCGACGTGATGGACGCGGTGGCCATCAGCGTCTGCGTGGCGCGCGCCGAGCCGATCACCGCCAGCGTCATCACCGCGCTGCTCGCGGTGGGCGATCTGGTGCTCGACCGCACCCACGCGCGCGCGCGCACGGCCATCTCGCGCCTGATGCAGCTCGACGACGGCGAGGCCTTCGTGCTCGGCGCCGCCGACGCTCCGCCCCGCCGCGTGCATCCCCGCGAGCTGGCGCCCGGCATGCGCATCGTGGTCTACCCGGGCGCCCGCGTGCCGGCCGACGGCGTGCTGGTCGAGGGGTCGCTGGCCGTCGACGAGAAGGCGCTCACCGGCGAGAGCGTCCCCCGCGAGCGCCTGACCGGCGACCGCGTGATGGCGGCCAGCGTCGCCGTCCACGGACAGGCCGTGGTCGAGGTCGAGCGCGCCGGCGGCGACACGGTGGCCGCGCGCATCGTCCAGATCCTCGAGGGCGCCGGCAGCAAGCCGATGACGTTGCAGCGCAACGCCGAGCGCGTGGCCGACCGCCTGGTCCTGCCCACCTTCGGCGCCGCCGGGGCCGCCTGGGCCCTCAGCGGGATGGTCGACCGGCTGACCAGCGTCCTCATCACCGACTTCGGCACCGGCGTCCGCGTGGCGGTGCCCACCTCGGCGCTGGCGGCGATGACGCTGGCCGCCCGCGAGGGCGTGCTGGTGAAGGGCGCCACCTTCCTCGAGCGGCTGCACGAGGCCGACACGGTGGTCTTCGACAAGACGGGGACGCTCACGCTGGGCGTACCCGAGGTGACGCGCGTCGTGCGCCTGTCGCGCTGGAGCGAGCGCGAGATCGCCAGCCTCGCCGCCGCGGCGGAGGGCAACCAGTCGCACCCCATCGCCGACGCCATCCGGCGCCACGCCGACCGCCTGGGGGCGCCCGCGCGCGTCGCCGACAACGGCAGCGAGGCCTACCAGATCGGCCTCGGCTTGCAGGCCATGGTCGACGGCCGCCGCGTCCAGGTGGGCAACGCGCGGATGATGCGCGAGCACGGGATCGATCCCGCCGCCAGCCAGGCCGCCCGCGACGAGCTGGGGCGGGCGGGCGAGTCGTGCGTCCTGCTGGCGGTGGACGGCGTGCTGGCGGCGGTCATCGGCTACGCCGACGCGCCGCGACCGGAGAGCGCCGACGTGGTGGCGCGCCTGAAGGCGGGCGGCCGCCGCCGCGTCCTGCTCCTGTCGGGGGACGCGCAGGCCCCGGTGGAGGCCATCGCCCGCGTCGTCGGGATCGACGAGGCGGTGGCCGAGGTGCTCCCCGCCAACAAGGCCGACGTGGTGCGCCGCCTCCGCGCCGAGGGACGCAAGGTGGCGATGGTGGGCGACGGGATCAACGACGCGCCCGCCCTGGCCGAGGCCGACGTGGGCATCTCGCTGCACGGCGGCACCGACGTCGCCCTGGAGACGGCCGACGTCGTGCTGCTCGAGGGCGGCCTGGCGCGCCTGCCCGCCGTCTTCGGCGTGGCCGACGACGCCATGGCCCGCGTGAAGCAGGTGCTGGGCATCGTGCTGGTGCCCAACGCGCTCGCCATCGCCGCCGGCGCGCTGGGCTTCATCAACCCGGTCCTGGCCGCGGTGGTCAACAACGGGTCGACCATCGCCGCCGCCGGCCACGCCCTGGCGCCGCTACTCCGCCGTCGCCCGCGCTGACCCGTTGCCCACGCAGCCGAGCACGCCCGCCGGCAGCGCCTCGCCCCCCGCCAGGTGGCGGCAGATGCGGTCGATGCGCTCGAGGTCCACCGTCGTCCCCAGCGTCTTGGCCACGCGCCGCAGGAACCGGCGCTCGCTCGGGCACAGCGTCCTGTCCGTCGCGGCGATGAGGTAGAGCACGTCGAGCAGCGGCTCGTGCATGTCGCGCGGCAGGCTCGCCAGCGACTCGAACCAGTCTTCCTCGTCGTCGCCCAGGGACTTGTCGAGCGAGAGCTTGCGGCGCGCCTCGGGGGGCAGTCGATCCACGACCAGCGCCACCGCCATGACCTCCTCGTGCGCCGCGTCGCCGTCGACCGTCGCCAGCAGCCACGCGCCCTCGACCAGGATCTCGGGGTGGGTCACCTGCGTGAGCACCAGGCGGTCGAGCGTGCGCACCAGGGCGCGCCGGTAGCGGACGTACTTGCGGACGGCGGCGCCCAGCCTCTTCGTGCCCAGGTAGTTCCAGGGCCCGCTGACGACGATGCCCACCACCGGCAGGACGTTCTTGATGATGGCGTCCTCGAGCAGCTTGCGGCCGATGCGCGTGGCGACCTCGCCCTCCTCGAGCTCCATGAGCTTGGCGGTGAGGCCGCGCGACTCTTCGCTCTCTTCCGGCGCGTGGGCCTCGTCGTGCGCCTTCTTCTTCAGGTCGACGCCGAGCGCCACCGCGAAGAGCGTGGCCACTTCGCCGACGTCGTCGGGGTCGAAGGGGACGCCGTAGATCGAAGCCAGATCGCAGGCCAGATCGATCTGGAGCAGCGACGTGTACGAGCCCTCCAGCACCATGGCCACCACCATGGCCGGGATGCCCACCGGCGCGGCGAGCCCCTCGCTGAAGAACGACGCCAGCTCCCCCGCGCTCGACAGCGTCGAGCCGGCCAGGCCCGAGGCCGCCGTCATGCGGGCCACGCGCCGGATGTGCCGGTGGGCGCGCTGCTCCTCGTCGAGCCCCGGGTACAGGCGATCCCAGTGGTCGGCGTGGACCTCCGCGGCGTGCTTCTTCACGTGCTCGGCCACCAGCTTGCGGAACCAGCTGCCGTCGCGGATCGCCCCGGCGCCGAGCTGCCGCGCGGCCTCGCGCAGCCTGACGAAGTCCTCGCGCGCCGGCTGCTCCTGCGGCGCTCCTCCCGCCCCCGACTCCGCCACGGCTTCGCTCATGACGCCTCCCCGGCCTTCTCCGTCGCCGGCTCCTTGGCCTTCTTCTTCTTGATCGCGCTGGTGAACAGCTGCTTGAGCCCCGCCATGGTCACGTCGGGCGGGGGGCTCTCCGGGTGCTCGATGTACTCGTCGAGCCAGCGCGCCAGGAACTCGGTGAGCGCGATGGCGGTGATGGCGTTCGAGAACGCGCCCAGCAGCGGGACGAGCCCCAGCGAGAAGTTCGCCACCAGGCGCGCCCCCGCCCCGTACCAGACGATGCGCTGCAGCGACCGCCACGGCAGCTTGAAGACGGAGACCTTCCGCGCCCGCGCCAGGCGCACCACCAGGTAGTAGTGGATGCCCACCACCAGCAGCTCGTCCGCCGCGGGGATGGGCTGGGTGAGGAAGCTCAGCACGGCGGCGACGCCCGAGGCGCGGTTGGTGATGCGGCGGGACCTGCGTTCCATGGGGGGCCCGAGCGCCGGGGCTCGGAATCCCGAGGGTACATGATAAACCGGGCAGCCATGACCCCCGCGGAGCGCCACGCCGAGCTGGTGCGCGAGATCGACGCCCACAATTACCGCTACTACGTGCTCGACGATCCGACGCTGAGCGACGCCGACTTCGACCGCCTCCTGTCGTCGCTGAAGGCGCTCGAGGCCAGGCACCCCGAGCTCGTCACGCGGCACTCGCCGACGCAGCGCGTGGGAGGCGAGGCGCGCACCAGCGTGGCGCAGGTGAAGCACGCGGTGCGGATGATGTCGCTCGACAACGGGTACTCGCAGGAGGAGCTCGCCGAGTTCCACCGCCGCGTCACCGACGGGCTGCCCGACGCCGAGACCCCGCGCTTCTGCGTCGAGCCCAAGCTCGACGGGGCGAGCATCGAGGTCATCTACGAGGGCGGGCGCCTGGCGCAGGCGAGCACGCGCGGCGACGGCGAGACCGGCGAGGACATCACCGCCAACGTGGTGGCCCTGCGCTACATGCCGCACAGGCTCGCGCACGACGGCAAGCTCACGCTGCGCGGCGAGGTGGTCATCTACCGCAAGGACTTCGAGCGCATCAACGAGCAGCGCGAGGCCGACGGCCTGCCCCCCTTCGCCAACGCGCGCAACGCCGCCTCGGGCTCGCTGCGGATGCTCGACCCCAAGGAGGTCGCCGCGCGGCCGATGCGCGCGCTCTTCTACCAGCTGGTGGAGGGGCCGCGGCTGCACGAGACGCAGCACGAGACGCTGGAGTGGATGGAGAAGCTGGGGCTGCCCACGCACCGCCGCCACGAGGTGGTGGAGTGGGACGGCGTGTGGCCGGCCATCCAGCGCATCGACGCGGCGCGCGCGGCCTACCCCTTCGAGACCGACGGCGCGGTCATCAAGGTCGACGCCTACCGGCAGCAGGACATGCTGGGGATGACGTCGAAGTTTCCCAAGTGGGCGCTGGCCTACAAGTTCCAGGCGGAGCAGGCGCGCACGCGGCTGCTCGACATCGTGGTGCAGGTGGGGCGCACCGGCACGCTGACGCCGGTGGCGGTCCTCGAGCCGGTGGAGCTGGCGGGGACCACGGTGTCGCGCGCCTCGCTGCACAACGCGGGGATGATCGAGACGCTCGACGTGCGCATCGGCGACGTGGTCTTCGTGCAGAAGGCGGGCGAGGTCATCCCGCAGGTGATGGGCGTCGACCCGTCGGCGCGCACCGGCGGCGAGAAGAAGTTCCGGATGCCCGACCGCTGCCCGTCGTGCGGCACGGCGGTGGTGCGCGAGCTGCGCGACGCCGACAAGCCCGAGCTCGGCATGGAGGCGGCGACGCGCTGCCCCAACCGCGCGTGCCCGGCGCAGGTCAAGGAGCGCATCTTCTACTTCGCGCGGCGCTTCGCCATGGACGTCGATCACCTGGGCACCGCCATCGTCGAGCAGCTGGTGGCGCGCGGGCTGGTGAAGGACGTGGCCGATCTCTACGCGCTGACGGTGGAGCAGATCGCGGGCCTGGAGCGCATGGGCGACAAGAGCGCGCAGAACGTGTTCGCGTCCATCCAGCGCTCGAAGGAGCGGACGCTCGATCGGCTGCTGTGCGGCCTGGGCATCCCGCAGATCGGCCAGGTGGCGGCCAAGCAGCTGGCGGAGGAGGCGGGCACGCTCGAGCGGCTGCTGGGGTGGACGCCGGAGGAGGCGCGCGAGAAGGTCGACGCCATCCGCGGCTTCGGGCCCAAGATGGTGGAGAGCGTCGTCGAGTTCCTGCAGGACCCGGAGCAGCGGGCGCTGCTGGAGAAGCTGGCGAAGCTCGGCGTGAGCCGCCCGCAGCCGCGCGAGGCGGTGGCGGCCGAGGGGCCGCTCAAGGGCATGAGCTTCTGCGTGACCGGCGTTCTCTCGCGCAAGCGCGAGGACGTGCACGCCGACATCCGCGCCGCGGGGGGCGAGGTGCACGACAGCGTGAAGAAGAACACGACGGTGCTCGTGGCCGGCGACAAGACGGGCAAGAGCAAGCTCGATCAGGCGAAGAAGTACGGGACGAAGGTCGTCACCGAGAAGGAGCTGGAGGCGATGCTGCACGGGGCGTGACGGGGAACAGCCGCCAGGCCGCCGGATCCGTGCTCGCGGCGGGGTCGGCCCCACGAAAGGCCTGCGGCCTTTCGCGGTGACCCCACCTCCCCCGCCGCTGCGCGCGGATCCGACGACCTGGCGGCTGTCGGGAAGGCCGGTGGTGGTTGGTGGAGGGGCGATCCGGACCCCCAGTGGTTCGTCTCCCTGTTGGTCGGCGCGCGATCCGGGTTGGGATCGGTCGATGGACCAAGAGGGTGATCGACTCCTGGG
>DATBQU010000322.1:0-2838 GCA_036560665.1 Polyangiaceae bacterium | reverse complement strand
CTCGCAGCGGTCGTGGGGGCGGCCGTGCTGCTGCTGCTCGTCCTGCCGGCGGCGATCTCCTTGGCGAGCGGCGACGGCGACGTCTGCTTCGCGGACGCGGCGTGCCCCCTGTCGGCCGTCAATCCCTGCATGCGCAGGCCGTCGTTCGCGATCGTCGGACGGTGCGCGGTCCGGATCCGGTGACGCACCTGCGCGCTTCCTCCCCTGACCCTCGTCGCACTGGCCGTCGGGCTGACGGGCGACGACCAGCGCGGTCACGGCGTCCGATCGGGTGTGGGCTCCGGGGTGCACGCAGATCCCGGGAGATCGAGCACGCCGCGCTGGAGCGCCTCCTTCACGGCCTCGAGCGCGTCGGCCGCGTCGGCGGGCTCTGCGACGCGGGCGATGCCCTCGTCGACGCTCGCCGCCTCGGCCACGGCGCGCACCAGGCTCATCGCCTCCTCGCTCGACGAGAGCGACGACTGCAGCCGGTCGGGGGGCAGCACGACGTCGATCATCCCGTCCGGTCCGGCGGCCGAGAAGCGGACCCCGTCCGCGATGCGCAGCCGCGAGGCCCGCACCACGTCGTCCCCCCGCGCCAGCAGGTCACGCGCGCGCACCAGCCGATCGAGCTCACCGCGCACACCCGGACCTGCGACCGGCCGCCGCCCCTGCACGGTCGCGGTCCAGCCCCCTCCGCCCCGGTTGCGCCGCACCAGCGTGAGCGTCGGCCGCACGGCGCGGATCTTCATGCGCTCGAAGTGGTCGCGCCGGCGCATGGCGTCGCGCTCGTACGCCTCGTCCTGCCAGACGTGGCCGGTCGACGTGTAGCGCGCGCAGTGATCGTCGACGTCCCAGTCCGTCCAGTGCACGACGAGGACGCTGCGATCCTCCGACGGCCCCAGGGCCTCCCGCACGCGCTGCTCGAGCGGCGCGTCGCCCTCCGCCATCGGCCACTCCACGAACAGCGCCGCCGTCCCTCCCGGCGCGAGGTGCGGGCCGAGGCCCCCCAGCAGCGTCATCACCAGCTCGTCGCCGCGCGCCCCGCCGAAGAGGTACGTCGTCGCCTCCGCCTCGTCGTCGCGGGCCACGAACGGCGGCTGCGAGAGGACCAGGTCGAACGACTCGCCCGCCACCGGCGCGAACAGATCGCCCGTCCGCGCCTCCACGTTGGTGATCCCGTTCAGCCAGGCGTTGATGCGCGTCAGCGCCACCGCGCGCGCGCTGATGTCCGTCGCGATCACCCGATCGCACGTCGAAGCCAGGGCGAGCGCGATCGCCCCCGCGCCGCATCCGAGATCGAGCGCGCGACCGATGCGACCGGCCGGCCTCGCCGTCGCGATCAGCATCTCCGTGGTCGGGCCCAGGCCCATCACCGCCTCGCCGCCCACGTTCAGGTCGTCGGACAGGACGTAGAGATCGTCCACCATCCGCAGCACGAAGCGCGACACCAGCCCCCCGCCCGCCGCCTCGCGCAGCACGCCGAGCTCCAGCCATCGCTCCGGCGACAGCTCCGCGCCGAGGGCGCCGCGGGCCTCCTCGCGCGTCACCGGATCCCAGAACGCGAACATCCGCAGCGCCACGGCGCACGGCGCGGGATCGCGCCGGAGGTTCCACTTGGCCATCGGCGCGCGCAGCGACTCGTGCGAGCTGTACGCGAGCTTCAGGTACGGCTCGAGCGCGCGCGAGGTCAGGCCGACGGACCGGAGGCGGCGCCCGAGCGCACCCCAGCCCTCCGCGCCGAGCGAGAGGCAGGGGGCGAGGTCCGGCAGCGTCATCGGCGAGCGATTCTACAGCATGGCGGGTTCGTGCTCGCGCCTGGCGCGCCCGTGCACTCCGGCGCGGCGGCGCCTGCGTGAACGGCGCCTGCACCGCCGGACCTGCCTACTCGCCCTGCGCGGCACCTGCTGCGCGGGCGCCAGGGCGAGCGGCAACGGCTTCCAGTGCGGGTGCCAGGGGCAGGGCACGGGCAGCCGGTGCGTCAGCAGCGCCGACTGTTGCGGCGCGGGCGGGCAGCAGTGCGTGAACTACGCGTGCAACGCGTTGGAGCGCCCTTGTCATTCGCCAGGAGCACCGCGTGGAAGCAGGCGCACCGGGCGGTCGATGCGGCAGGACGGAGAAGGAGAAGCCGCGGAGACGCAGAGGGAAGCCGGGGGATGGGGGCGGGAGTCGAGGTGGATGGGGCACAGGAAGGTGGCGGAGACACTGGCCGAAGCCCGTGGATGGATCGGTCCATTGGGCAGGATGGTGCGGGGGAAGCCACGCGAGACCCCGGGTCATCCATGCGGATGGGGACGTGGAAGCCGCGGAGCACCCCAGGGAAGCCATGGGATGCATGAGGCCATCCCATGGGATGCACGACAGGAAGCCATGGCTTCCGCGAGGCCAAGCCATGGGATGGATCGGGGGAAGCCATGGCATCCCCGGGCGGAAGCCATGGGTACGGACGCGGAAGCCATGGGGCCGATGGGGGGAAGCCATGGGGTACGCCACCGGAAGCCATGGGGCTCATCGAGGGAAGCCATGGCGTCCCTGGGCGGAAGCCATGGGGCCGATCGAGGGAAGCCGATCGTGAGCATGGCAACGATCTCCCCTTGCGTGGCTGGGCCTGGGAAATGAGGACAGCGAGACCACCCCC
Source organism: Polyangiaceae bacterium (assembly GCA_036560665.1). Taxonomy (GTDB): domain Bacteria; phylum Myxococcota_A; class Polyangia; order Polyangiales; family Polyangiaceae; genus Palsa-1150. The sequence continues at coordinate 221 of DATBQU010000322.1, read as the reverse complement.
GGGAATGGATCCGCCCGCGCCTGCTCGCGGATGACGTAGTCGGCGAAGTCGCCCTTGCCGCGGGCGAAGGAGTCGGCTGCGCGCTCGAGCGGCTCGGAGGCTTCACGCCGAGGGCGTCGCGGATCTCTTTCGGGATGGTGGGCCGTCCTCTGCTGGCCATGGTCGCTGACGGCATGCCCTACCTCCGACATACTCCTTGCAACGCCATGCTTGCCTCGCGC
>DATBQU010000321.1:0-4461 GCA_036560665.1 Polyangiaceae bacterium | reverse complement strand
CCACACTGTGCTCGCGGGATGCCTTGGGATCCCGTCGGACACGCCGCCGCCGCCGCAGTTCATCCCGGTGCCTGCGCCTACGCCAAATCCGAGCAACAAAAACTAGCCGCGCCCGCAGTGCGGACACGCGCCCTCGACCGGCCACCGCCCGGTCAACATCTCCTCGACGGCAACGCCGGCCAAGCGCGATAGGCGCAGCGCTACCGCAGCGCTCGGCGCCTTCTTGCTCCCGTGCTTCTGGAGCGTCGTCGCGGGTACCCGGATCGCCTTCGCCAGCTCGTGGTAGCCGCCGAGGCGACGCCGGAGCACGTGCAGCGCCCGCCTCACGTTCGCCTGCTCCTCCGGTGTCAGGTCGGTCGAGCGCCGCGTCTGGTTCGCTGGCCGGTCGAGGCGCCACTCCGTCCGCTTCGTCAGGACCGTCATGGTCGGCAAGATGAGGCCGCGGGGCTGGCATGGGGCGCGTCATTTCAAAACCGACCAGTACCCGTCGGGTTCTGCCGCCTTGCCGTCGGGGTCTGCCGTCTTGCCGTCCAGGCCTGCCGCGTTGCCGTCGAGGCCTGCCGCGTTGCCGTCGAGGTCTGCCGCGTTGCCGTCGAGGCCTGCCGCATCGCTCCACGAGAAGCGCTCTGGCGAAGCGCGGACGGATGCTTCAGAGTCGCTCCCATGATGGTCGTCGAGACCTTCTTCAGCGTCGGCGTCACGGACATGGAGCGGGCCACGGCGTTCTACGCGGGCGCGCTGGGCGCCACGGTGGCCTTCGCCACGCCCGCGTGGTCCTCGCTGCGCATCGCGGGGGTGCGCGTCGGACTCGCCCTCGACCCCGACCACGCGCCGACCAGGACCGGCCTGCACTTCGCGGTGACCGAGCTGGCGACGGCGATCGCCGGCGTCGAACGGGCCGGCGGTCACACCGTCACGCCCCCCGTCGAGGTCGCGCCCGGCGTGGTCATCGCCGACGTGACCGACACCGAGGGCAACATCTTCACGCTGACCCGGCGCTGATGCCCCGCCCGACCCCCTCCCCTCCCCTCGCCCGCATCCTCGACGCGCTCGAGGAGCGTCACGGCGCCGTGCGCATCGGCCGCGCGGCGAATGCCTACGACCTCATCGTGCGGACCAACTGCGGCTACCCCGCGTCGGAGGCGGCCTGCGCGAAGGGGTACGCCGCGCTGAAGGCGACCGTGGGCGTGTCGCCGGCGGCCATCCTGCGCGCGTCGAAGGCGAAGCTCACGACGGCGATGCGCCAGGGCGGCATCGTGCCCGAGCTCCGCGCGCAGCGCCTGCGGGACATCGCCGAGAGGACGCTGGAGCTCGGGGGGAGCCTGCGCGCGATCCTGAAAGAGCCGCTCGCCGCGGCGCGCCGGCAGCTGAAGAAGTTCCCCACCATCGGGGACCCGGGGGCCGACCGGATCCTGCTCTTCACACGAACCGCGCCCATCGCCGCCATCCCGTCGAACGCGACCCAGGTGCCGCTCCGTCTCGGCTTCGGCAAGGACGCCGCGGGCTACGTCGTGGGCTACCGCACGGCGCAGGCGGCGCTCGACGCAGCCCTGCCGCCGACCTTCGATGCGCGGATCCGCGCCTACGTCCTCTTCAAGCGGCACGGCCAGGAGGTGTGCAAGCGCGCCCGCCCGGCGTGCGCGCAGTGCCCGGTCCGCGGGGACTGCGCCTACTTCGCGCGAGCCGGCGGTTGAATCAGAGGTCGCCGCCGAGGCCCAGCATCGCGTCGGCGCCGACGTCCACCGACTCCATCAGCGCCAGGTCGACGCGCAGCCACAAGTGGGCCGACAGCGGAGCGCGCAGGGTGAGCGCTTCGCGCAGCGCGATCGAGTCCGCCAGGGAGTAGTGCGCTCCGAGGTACACGCCGATGTCCGAGCCGCCGCTCGGGAAGAGGAGACCGCCGTAGAGCCCCGGGCGGAGGTAGGTCGGGAGATCGTAAGCACCGAAGCCGACCGCGAGGCGGATAGCGTCGAGCGAGCCGAAGCGCAGCGCGAGATCGGGGACCGGAAGGAGCTGGATGCCCCGGAGGGTTTGCGGCTGCGACCAGAGGATCGCCCCCAGGCGGAACCCGAACCAGGACCAGTCGTAGCCGACCCGGGCGCGAGCGCTCGGCGCGACACCGCTCCATGCGTCGTTCCCGCAGCCGCTGTTGGAGTTGCAGCTCGTCGGCCACGCGCGCTCGTACTCGGCCAGGGCGCCGGCGTCGAAGGCGAAGCCCTGGGACGCCCCCGCGCCGCGGATGCCCGCGTACCGGACTTCGCCCCCACCGCCTCCATACGCGATGCGCATGTCGGGTCCGCAGGCCATGTGACCCGTGGTGCTTCCGCCGTAGGCGCCGGCCTCGGCCTCCCATGGGCCTCCGGCGCCCACCGGGTGTGTCGCGGACACCACGAACATCGTGAGCCCGGTGAACAGAAGGCCCCTGCGAGCGCGCATCCGGGCATCCAGAGCATCGGGCGGGCCAGCCTCTCGTGGCCGGACCCGTCCGGATCTCATCGCGGCTTGCGGGGCTCGTGCTGTGGCGGGCGGGCGCGCACGCGCTCCCCTCGGCGAACGATCCGGCGACGCCCCCGGTCCACTCCCGGCGCCGTCGCTCGGCTCGCGCTTGCCGGTCGTCCACGACCGTGAGTCTAGCACCCGGGCCGGGTCGACGGCGTTGCCGCGACCGCCGTGGCGGCGGACAATCGTGGGCATGACGCCCTCACGTTCCGGCGCCTGGCGCTGCTCGCGAGCACGGTGCTCGCCTGCTCGGGCGGCGACGGCTCCGCGGCGCCCGGCGACGACGGGGGCACCCTCGCCGACGCGGCGTGGGACGGGTACGGCGCGGCGGACACCGGGGAGCCCCGGCGACGGCGCGTCGAGCGACGCGAGCCCCGCCGGCGATGGCGCGAAGACCTCGCGGCCGACGAACAGCAGCTCGAGCGGGGGGAACCTGCCGCAGTGCGCGCTGCACCGAGGGCAGCTCTCCCGCGAGGCGGCCAGTGCCGATCTCGTGGCGCAGGAGGTGTTCCCGGGCGCCGCGACGGACGTGCACGACACGCTGCACTACCCGATGCTGGACGGAACGCTTCACGTGGAGCCGACGACCATGGAGCAGATCCGGGGCGTGCGCTCGCGGGCGCAGCGACGCCTGATGCGCGACGTTCTCCAGGGCGACAAGTACCGCTCGTGGGTGGAGTCCCGTCCGCAGGCGCTCGACGCGTTCCTCGCCACCCTGCACGACCCTCACGTTCGCGGCCGGTTCGGCGCGTGGGCCGTCGTGGACCACGGCGAGAAGGTGCGGCGGCTCTACGCCCAGCGGGGGCGCATCCTCTTCGTCGCCGAGCGCGCCCGGCCGACCCAGCCGGTGTGCGGGACGCTGCTGCTCGACTCCGGCGGAGGCTTGCTCGAGTACCAGTTCAACGGGTTCGCCGGCGGCGGCCACGCCAGCGCGGACCTCATGGCCGAGCGCTCGGCCGCCCTCGAGCTCGCGCTGGTGCAGACGCGAGCGAGCACGGGTTCACACGCATCAACCTCGGGTACACGCGCGCCATCCTCGACGACGGCCTCTTCACCCACAAGCGTCGCCTGGGGTGCGCCTTCGAGCCGGTGCGCGGGTCGCCGGCCTTCCGCATCCACGTCCGTCCGTCGCGGCGTGTCGCGGTCTTCGCCCGGTACCCGCTGCTCGCCGGCACGCCGGGCTCGTGGACGGCGGTGCTCGGCTACGACGACACGGCGCCGCCGCGCTCGAAGAGAGGTCCCGCAGGAGCGACAGGGCGGTGAAGAGCGAGACGAGGAGTACGGGCGCGCCCTGGTCTGCGTCCTGCCCTACACCGGGGGCTTCGCCGGCTATCCGGCCACGCTCGCCATGGCCAGCGGCGTCCCGGTCATCGCGACGAGGCGCGCGGGCCTGCCCGAGCACCTCGGAGACGCAGGCGTGTGGGCCGCTCCGGACGATCCGGAGGGCCTGGCCGCGGCCATCACGCGCCTCCTGCGTGACGACGCCGAGCGGCGCCGCGTCGCCGAGGCGGGGCGCGCGAGGGCGGAGCACGCTCTGAGCTGGGACGCGGTCGCGCGGAGCACGATGGCCTGCTACGAGAAGGCCGTCCGCTTCAAGCAGGGCGCCACGGCGGCGTGAGGCCGGCGCCGCGCACCACGGCACCCTTCAGCGGCGCCCCCCCCCGGGTGTAGCCTGGTGAGCATGCGGGGGTTCGTTTTCGCGTCCCTCTTCGTCGTGGGCTGCGGAGGGGGCGAGTTCCAGGCGACCGGGGGGGACGACGCCGGCGACGAGGGGGACGCCTCCATCGGCGCCGACGCGGACGCCGCCGCCCAGGACGGGTCGGCGCAAGACGTGGCGCAAGACGCGGCGTCGAGCGACTCGTCGTCGGGGGACGCGGCGACGTGCGCGCCCCCGATGACGCTGTGCACGAACGGGTCGACGTCGGTCTGCACGGATCTGTCGTCGGACGACAAGAACTGCCA
>DATBQU010000320.1:0-25398 GCA_036560665.1 Polyangiaceae bacterium | reverse complement strand
AGACGAGCTCGATCTTCTCGCGCAGGTAGCGGTCGTAGGCCTCGACGTGGCGCGCCTCGTCGAACACCTGCGCCGCCGCGTAGAACTTGGCGTCCGCCGTCGGCGCCATCTCCACGATCTGCGCGGTCGCCAGCAGCGCGCCCTGCTCGCCGTGCAGGAAGTTGGAGAACATGTACGCCGCCTGGTTGCGACGCAGCTCCGGCACGTCCTTCCTCGCGTCGAGCTTGGCCCACATGGGCGTCCCGAAGAGCGGGTTCATGTGGTCGGGGACGTTCTCGGCGCAGGGGTCGACGGGCGTGCTCCAGTCGAGGGCCGTGCGCGCGTTCCACAGCAGGTCCTTGCTCTTCTCGTAGAGGATGCGCAGGTCCGGCCGCTGGCAGGTGTAGTCCCACGCGTACGTGAGGCCGTGCGACACCTGCATCTCCTCCACGCCGGAGGGGCCCTCCTTCGCTCTCTTGCTCGCGGCGGCGGCGGCGGCGGCGTACGCCGTCTGCGGAGCGGGGGCGTTGACGGGCACGGCGAGCACGGGGGACTGGGCCATGGGGCTCCTCCAGGGGGAACGAGTTGATGTTTTGATCAACTCAGCAATCAGTCAAGTCCCGCCGAGCCTCGCGACCCTCAAATTGCGCGCGACGCTGCCTCCGGAGCCCACACCTCGCACGCCCACCGACAGCCTGGCGCCCGGCACCAGGCCGCTGCAGGTGCCCGACGCCCCGCCCGCCACCGACCAGGCCACGCTCGCCCCGTGGCGCTCGACGTGGAGCGACGGCGCCCCCGCCGCGGCCGCCCCCGGGCAGGCGAGGCCGCCCACCTCGAGCTCGCCGCCGAGCTCGTCACGCAGCACCACCGACGGCGGCGCCCCGGTCGGCGCGTCCACGTCGACGGCGACGTCCGCGTACGTGCGATCGGTCACGAAGACGGTCGCGCCCGCCCCCAGCGTCAGCCCGCGGGCCGCGTCGAAGGCGATGCCGCCCGCCGACGCCAGCCGGTCGGGCGCCGTGTCGTAGAGGTCGTCCGTCAGCAGCGCCGGACCGATCGGCGCGTACGCGTTGCGCACGTCGAAGCGCAGCAGCGTGAGCTGCTGCTGCGCCGGATCGAGCCACATCGCCAGCCCCCCGTCGGGCGAGCAGGTCGCGTCGAGCGTCGGCGCCGCGCCGATCACGGTGAACGGCCCGAACGCGCCGTCGTAGGGCAGCCACTGGAGCCAGCGGTCGCCCGTCCACAGGATCGGCGTCCCGCCCGCGCCGCCGAAGAGCACCGGCCGGGTGAGCGAGCCGGGCACCGGCGTCGCCGCCTGCACCGGCCCGTCGGCCGGGATCACCCACACGCTGGAGAAGCCGGGCGGCGCGCCGGTCGGCGGGGCCACGACGGCGAGCGCTCCGCCGGCGGGCAGCGCGATGAACGCGCTGGCGGCGCTGGCCGAGAGCGTCTGCGGGCGCGTGTGCCGCCGCGAGGGCGTCCCGTCGGGCTCGGTCCACTCCACCGTCTGCGCCGGGTTGCCCGCCGCGTCGGTGCCGCCGGCGATGAGCACCTCGCCCGACGCGAGGCGCAGCACGGTGGGATCCTTGCGCGGCGTCTGGAGCGTCGCCAGGCCCTGCCCGTGGAACTTGGGCGTCACCGGATCGACGATCTCGAGCGACCCCAGCACCGTCACCCCGTCGCTGCCCACGCCGCCGACCAGGAGCGTCTGCCCGCTGGCCAGCGTCACCGCGCCGTGGTTGCTGCGCGGCCCGTCGAGCAGGATGGGCTGCTGGTCGAAGCCGCCGAGCGCGTTCGAGTACACCTCGGCCGACTCCTCGACGTTGTGGTCGGGCGTCGTCCCGCCCGCGAGGAGCGCGCCGTCGCCGAAGGCGGTGACCGTCGCGCGCGTGCGCGTGTGCAGCGGCTCCAGGCTGACCTGCGTGACCACGCCGGTGTCGAGCGTCGCCACGAAGGTGGGCCCCCCGCCGCCCGCGAGCATCACCCGCTGCGGCCCGATGGAAGCCAGCGTGGCCCCCGTCTTGGGCCCCACCAGGCCCGTCAGCCCGCACGACGACCGCGAGGGCAGGAGCAGCAGCTGCACGTCCCCCGCCGGCGGCACGCTGCCCAGGCCCGCCCACGTGCCGCTGCCCTCGGTGGCGTCGACCACCAGCGCCCGCGCCCGCCCGTCGAGCTCCGCCAGCGTGGTGCCCGCCGCGCCGGCCGGGTGGCCGGACACCGTGGGCGCGGGGTCGAAGTCGCCCTCTTCGGAGTAGGTGGCGTAGGCCCCGCCGTCGGCCGGGCAGCCCGCGGGGACGAAGACGGTGACCGCGCGCGTGGTGACCACCGCGTCCTTGTGGCAGGCCGCCGCGGTCGCCGCCGCCATCCCGAGGACGAGGACGCGCCGTCCTTTGCTACGATGAGCGCTGGAGCGCGGGCTCTCCACGATCGGAATGTACCCCCAAGTCTTCGGCAAGTACGTGCTCGAGCGCGAGCTCGCGCGCGGCGGCATGGCGCGCGTCGTGCTGGCGACGCTGCGCGGCGCGGGGGGCTTCGAGAAGAAGCTGGTGGTCAAGCAGATCCGCGACGAGCTCGCGTGCGACGACGAGTTCGTCCGCCGGTTCGTCGAGGAGGCCAAGACCACGGTCGCCCTGGCCCACCCCAACATCGTGCCCGTCTACGAGCTCGGCGTGGAGCTGGGGACGTACTTCCTCGCCATGGAGTACGTCGAGGGCGCGAGCCTGGCGGAGCTCTTGCGCGCCTGCCAGCGCGAGGGCAAGCCGCTCAGCCCCGAGGAGGGCGCGTACGTGGGCGTCGAGGTCTGCCGCGCCCTCGACTACGCGCACCGCCGCATGACGGTGGTGCACCGCGACGTGACGCCGCGCAACGTGATGGTGGACGAGGAGGGGCAGGTCAAGGTCATCGACTTCGGCATCTCGTCGCCGGTGGCGACGGCGCCGAGCGGCACCGGCGTCTTCGGCTCGCCGGGGCACATGCCCCCCGAGCAGATGCAGGGAAAGACGCTGACGCCGGCGGCCGACGTCTTCGCGGTGGCCGTGCTGCTCATGGAGCTGTGGAGCGGCAAGGCGCCGTTCCGCAGGCACACCCTCGACCAGATCAAGGCGTCGCTGAAGGCGCCGCACCCGAAGCCGAGCGACGCCGACATCCGCCTGCTGCCGCTCGACGAGGTGATGGCGACGGCGATGGCGCTCGAACCCAAGGACCGCCCGCAGCAGGCGGAGGACCTGGGGCGCGCGCTGCGCAAGTTCCTGTCGGGGATGGACCTCGGCGACGTGGCGCGCAAGCTCGGCGAGCGCGTGCGGAGCGTGCGCGCGCACCCGCCGCCGCCGTCGTCGGAGCAGAAGCCGGTGCTCCAGCGCCCGCCGTCGCGCCCGCAGGCGACGGAGATGGGGACCAAGACCTTCGCCGCGCGGCAGGAGGTCGACGCGTGGAAGGAGCCGGGGACGCGGCGGGTGCCGTCGAGCAAGCCGCCGCCCGCGGGCAAGGAGGTGGAGACCGTCGCCACCCGCCCGCTGGAGACGGACCCGTCGCGCGAGAAGGACGAGGCGCCGCCGCGGCGCGGAGGGCTGGTGTGGGGCGCGGCGGCCGGCGCGCTGGCGGTGGCGGTGGGCGCGTTCTTCCTCGGGCGCGGGGCGGGGACGACGAACGATGCGGTGGTCCCGGCGCTGACGACCGCCGCGACCGCGACCGTGCCCGCGTCCGCGACCGTGCCCGCGTCCGCGACCGTGACCGCGACCGTGACCGCGACCGCGACCGCGACCGGACCCGCGACCGCGCCCGCGACCGCGACGGCGACCGGCCCCGCGACGGCGACCGCGAGCGCCGCGGCCGAGCGCGGGACCATCAGCCTCCAGGGCGTCGGCACCTGGGTGTCGGTCGACGGCGGGCCGCACCGGCAGACGCCGGCCAGCGTGAGCGTCGATCCCGGCACCCACACCGTCGTCTTCGGCTTCCCCGCCACGGGCGAGTCGAGGTCCGCGTCGATCACGGTGAAGTCGGGCGACAGGCGCGCCCTGCAGGCGGACTTCACGGGCGCGACGCCGACCATCCGCGTCCTGCGCTGAGAAGAAAACCGCAGAGACGCAGAGGACGCAGAGGGGATTTTCCTCTCCCTCTGCGCTTTCTGCGTCTCTGCGGCTCTCTCCAGAGGCAGTGTGGGGTCCCTCGCGACCATGGACCCCTCGAGGACCGACCGCGGCGACGCTGGCCACCGCAGCCGAGAAGCGCAAGGCAACGCGCGCGAAGCTGCACACCATGGGCCCCAAGCAGAAGAAGGCGGCCAAGGCCCTGCCGCCGGCGCCGCCCACCACGAAGCCGGCGTAGTCGAGAGAACCGCAGAGACGCAGAGACGCAGAGGCAGGGAGGCTGGAGCACCAACCAGGCTCCTCTCCTCTGCGTCCTCTGCGGCTCTGCGGCTTCTCCTCTTCTCGCGGCGTGTGGTACGCGAGGCTCATGCCCGACTTCTTCGACGTCGCACGGCACTTCACGGCCGAGGAGCGCGCCATCCAGAAGAGCGTGCGCGCGTTCGTGGACGCGCGCGTGCTGCCGACCATCGCCGAGCACTGGGAGAAGGGGACGTTCCCCACGGAGCTCGTCGGCGAGATCGCCGAGCTGGGGCTGCTCGGCTGCAACCTGCAGGGCTACGGGTGCGCGGGCCTGAGCGAGGTGGGCTACGGCCTGGCCATGCAGGAGCTCGAGCGCGGCGACTCGGGGGTGCGCTCGTTCGCGAGCGTGCAGGGTTCGCTCGTCATGTACCCCATCCACTCCTTCGGGTCCGAGGAGCAGAAGCGGAAGCTGCTGCCGGAGATGGCGAAGGGCAAGATCATCGGCTGCTTCGGCCTGACCGAGCCCGACTGGGGCTCGAACCCGAGCGGCATGCGCACCACCGCCGTCGACGACGGCGACTCGTACGTCTTGAACGGCACCAAGCGCTGGATCACCAACGGCAACCTCGCGCAGCTGGCGCTGGTCTGGGCCAAGGTGGGCGGCGTCGACGGCGAGGTGCGCGGCTTCCTCGTGCCCACCGACCGCAAGGGCTTCGAGGCGCAGCTGATTCACAAGAAGGCGAGCCTGCGCGCCAGCGTGACCAGCGAGCTGATCCTCGAGGACGTGCGCGTGCCGAAGGACGCCGTCCTGCCGGACGTGCGCGGCATGAAGGGGCCGCTCTCGACGCTCACCGCGGCGCGCTTCGGCATCGCCTGGGGCGTCATCGGGTCGGCGGCGGCGTGCTTCGACTGCGCCGTCGACTACGCCAAGCACCGCGTGCAGTTCGCGGGCAAGCCCATCGCGTCGCACCAGCTGGTGCAGGCGAAGCTGGCCGAGATGCTGACGTCGATCACCAACATGCAGCTGATGGCGCTGGAGGCGGCGCGCCTCAAGGCGGCCAGGCAGCTGCGCCCGGCGCAGGTGAGCATGATCAAGCGCCACAACGTGCGGGCGGCGCTGGAGATCGCCAGGGTGTGCCGCGACGTCCTGGGCGGCAACGGGATCACGCTCGAGTACCCGGTGATGCGGCACATGTGCAACCTGGAGACGGTGTTCACCTACGAGGGGACGCACGACATCCACACGCTCATCCTCGGGCAGGACATCACGGGGATCGCGGCCTACGAGTGAGCCGCACGTTATGCTGGGGCGATGGGGGCGCGCTCACGGCTGGGTCTGGCGGTGGCGCTGGCCGTCGTGCCGCTGTCGTGCTCGATCGTGTTCCCGCTCGACGGGCTGAGCGGCGCCCAGGCGGGCGGCGACGACGGGAGCATGAGCGAGACGGGCGCGGCCGAGTCGGGGGCGGACGCGGCGGAGGCGGCGAGCGATGTCTCGGGGGACGCGACGGCGGAGGCGGCGGCGGAGACCGGCGGCGGCGACGGCCCGGTCGAGGCGCCGGCGGAGACGGGCGGCGGCGACGGGCCGCCGATCACGTACGCCCAGGAGGTGCTGGCCGACGCGCCGAGCGGGTACTGGCGGCTGGGGGAGGCGACGGGGGCGACGACGGCGAAGGACGCGTCGGGCAAGGGCGTCGACGCGACCTACCACGGCGCGGTGACGCTGCAGGTGAAGGGCGCCATCGCCGGCGACGCCGACACCGCCGCGGGGTTCGACGGGTCGACGAGCTACGCCGACGCGGGCAACGTCTTCCAGTTCGCGGGCACGGCGGCGTGCTCGTTCGAGGCATGGCTCCAGCCCACGGTGGACACGAGCTACCACGGCATCCTGTCGCGCAGCGACCGCATCAGCGCCCCCAGCGAGGGCTACCTGCTCTTCGTGGAGCCGGCGCCGCAGCCGCTGCTCGCCTTCGAGCGCATCGAGACGACGACGCACTTCACCGTGGAGTCCTCGTCGGTGGCCACGACGGCGACGTGGGTGCACATGGTGGCGACCTACGACGGGACGACGGGGCTGGTGTACTTCGACGGCGTGCAGCAGGGCACGGGGCCGGCGGCGTTCGCGCTGACGGGGGCGACGAGCAACTTCGTCATCGGCGCGGAGGCGGGCGGCGGCGACGTGTGGTTCCTCGGCAACCTCGACGAGGTGGCGGTCTACGACCACGTGCTGGCGGCGTCCCGCGTGCTGGCGCACTACCACGTGGGCGTCGGGCAGCCGCCGTAGGGGACGGGCGAGCCGGCCATGGCGGCGCGCGCCGCTCAGCCGGGGAACGTGGCGTCGAGGGCGCCGACGGTGCGCAGGGCCTCGTAGAGGGCGATGCCGACGGCGTTGGCGAGGTTCAGCGACCGGACGGCCCCCAGGGTGGGGATTCCGATGACACGGTCGGGGAAACGGGCGAGCAGCGCCTCCGGGAGGCCCACGCTCTCCTTGCCGAAGACGAGGGCGTCGCCCGGGGCGAAGCCCGCGCCGAGGTAGCTGCGGGTGGCGAGGGCGCTGAAGAGGTGCAGCTTGCCGCCCGGCGATTCGCCCGACCAGGCGTGCAGGAAGTGCTCGAAAGACACGTGCTGGCGCACGTCCACGAGGTGCCAGTAGTCGACGCCGGCGCGCCGGACGCTGTGCTCGTCGATGCGGAAGCCGAGGGCCCCGACGAGGTGCAGGGGCGAGGCGGTGGCGGCGCAGAGGCGGGCGACGTTCCCGGTGTTGGGCGGGATCTCGGGCTCGACCAGCACCACGTGGAGCGGCGTCGGGGAGAGCGGGGAGGCCCGCAGGCGGAGGCGCACGCCGAGCGCCTTACCATCACCTTGACGCTCCCGGCGCGCAAACCGTAGCCTCGCCAGTTGAAGGAACGTCACGGGAGCCCTCTTGCGCCAATCGTTGGTCGCCGTCGCCGTCACGTCGTCCCTCGCCGTCTTCGCGGCGGGGTCCGCGCGGGCGGCGCCCATGGATCCGACCCCGGATCGCCTCTACCTCGAGCCCGCGGGGATGCCGCAGGGCCAGAGCTGCCAGGGGGTCGCGGCCAACCCGGAGATCGTCCTGCACTCGCCCTTCCCCGCCGGGGCCCTGCCCAACAGCTACGCCTGCCAGCCGAACAACGTGTCGTGGGCGAACATGATGAGCGAGCTCGGCTACGCCATCGCGCCGACGGCGTTCCACCCGGCGCGGACCACGGGCCTGGGCGGCTTCGCCCTGAGCCTGGAGACGAGCTTCGCCAAGGTCAACGCCGACGCGCGGGACAGCACCGGGCACCAGTACTGGCACGACGGGACGCAGGGCGCGGTCGACCCGACCACCAAGGCGTTCTCCAGCACCGACCGCAACCCCGACTCGATCCTGCAGATCTACACGCTCAAGGCGCGCAAGGGCCTCGCCTACGGCTTCGAGGTGGCGGGCGCCCTCGGGTACGTGGCCAACACGTCGCTGTGGGTGGGCGGGGCGGACATCCACTGGGCGCTCCTCGAGGGCTACCGCACCGGCATCCTGGGCTACCTGCCGGACGTGGCCATCGGGGGCGGCGTCCGCACCGTGGGCGGCTCGCCCAAGTTCTTCCTGACGACGGTGGGGATGGACGCGCAGATCTCCAAGCCGATCGCGCTGGCCGACAGCGCCGTGCTGACGCCGTACGTGGGCGCGCAGCGGCTCATCATCTTCGCCGACTCGACGGTGGTGAACCTCACGCCCAACGTCGACCCGCTGGCGCAGTGCGGCTGGCTGGGGCCGAACGTGCCGGGCAACCCCAGCGGGCACAGCCCCTACGACGGGTCGCCGGTCTGCAAGAACAAGCTGTCGAACGGCGCCGACAACAACAGCGACTTCAACAACCAGACGACGTTCCAGAAGGCGCGCATCCACCGCTGGCGCGGCATCGCCGGGCTCACCTACCGCTACGAGATCCTCTACCTGGCCGGGCAGTTCGCCACCGACCTCGAGGATCCCAGCACGGAGAACGCGAACCTCGGCATCGGCTGCACCAACGCCTCCGCGGGCAGCAACTGTTCGGGCTCGGGGGACAAGCAGTGGACGCTGTCGTTCGAGGCCGGCGTCTTCTTCTGACGGCCGCGCTGCTCGTCGGCTGCCACGGCGAGCCCGGGCCGGCGATGGGCGTGTCGGCGCCCAGGGCGACGCCCCACGGCGACGCCGGCATCGACGGGGCCGCGCACGCGACGTCGCCGGTGGCCGCCGACTTCCGGGAGCACATGACGCGCGTGAGCGGGCGCCAGGTGTCGGGCGGGCACGGCGAGCGCTTCGACGGTGTGGTGTGGGCGAACGACGTGGCGCGCGCGGCGTGGGACGGCGCGGGGGACATGCCCGACGGCGCCGTCCTGGTGGAGGAGGCCATCGACCGGGCGGCCAAGGGCGACCGCCCGGCGGGGCTGTTCGTGATGGAGAAGGGCGCGGGCGCGTGGCGCTTCGTGGCCGTCGGGGCCGGCGGCGAGGTGGCCGACGACGCGCGGGTGGCTCCCTGCGCCGCCTGCCACCGCGAGGCGCCCCGCGACTACGTCTTCAGAGCAGCAGCGCCGCCACCAGCGCCGCGATGACCGCGACGGCGCCCACCGTGGTCGCCAGCACGGCGGCGAGATAGGACGCGCGCAGCGCCGGCTGCGCGGAGGCTCCTTCGAGGCGGTAGCAGCCGCGCAGGAAGGCGCGCGCGCTTCGTCCCGGCAGCCCGACGCCGAGCCCGGCGATCGAGAGCGACGCGCGGACGCCCTCCTTGGCGGCGACGACGATGGCACCGAGCGGCCCGATGACCAGATCCCACCCCGCGGCGTACAGGCCGAAGCGCAGGGCGCGCGTGGTCGCGCCGCGCGCGCCCGCCCGCCGTGCGCCGCGATCGAGCGCCCAGCCGTGGGCGACGTGCGCCAGGACGAGGAGCGCCGCCAGGAGCGGCACGCCTGCCAGGGCGAATCGCGCCACCGTCGGCGCCTCGTCGAGGAGCAGGTGCTTCACCCAGCCGGGGGCGAGCAGCGTGAGGGGCACCAGGGCGAAGAGGCCCATGGCGGCGGTGGCGATCATCTCGCTCGCCACGGCGAACCGCAGCGCCGGCGCGAGCGGCCCGTCCGGCATCGACTCGAAGAAGCGCTCGGCGTCGAACGTCGTGGAGCGCGCGGTCGCCCACAAGCGCGTCAGCACGGGCGCGCCCGGGCGCTCCCACGCCACGACGGCGACGACGCCGGACCGGCTCTGCTCGTTCAGGCATCCTGGGCAGTCGGCCTCGCCGCAGTGCGCGCACACGACCGCGGCCGGGACCTCGCTGTCGATCAGCTCGTCCCGCTCGACGCGCTCCCTTTCGGCGCGCGCTCTGGCCGCTCCGTCCCGTGCCCGCATGGGGGGCGCCTCCTGCGCTCGCCGCGAAGTCTGCCACGGGCAGGCGTTCAGTGCACCACCTGGCCGGCCGAGGTCCCCCGGCGCAGCGGGATGACGTCCACGCGACCGCCGAAGAACAGCGCGAAGCCCAGGGCGACGAGGGACAGCGCCAGGGTGGCATACAGCCCCCACTCGAAGGTGAAGCGCAAGGGGACGCCGTGCGCACCGTGGGGCGGACGCGCGAGCAGCAGGGCGGCGGTCAGGCCCGGGACGGCCGCCAGGAACGACGCCGCGACCCGCGCGCCGCGCATCTTCATGATGCTGCGGCGGCTGAGGACGATGGGGAGCAGCACGAACCAGGCGACCCCCGCGCCCCATGCCCAGCCGAGGCGGCGGGCGATCTCGAACCCCGAGAAGGAGACGATGTCGGGCAGCGTGACGTGCACCCAGGGAGTGAAGAAGGCCGCCAGCCCGAGCACCGCCAGGAGCGCGAGCGGTCCCCGACCGCGGCGGAGGTAGGTGGCGGGGAGCGGGTCCCACTCGGGCTGCCGCGGTACGCCGTCCTCGCTCAGCGCCTCGTCGGAGACGGGCAGCTTCTCGAACGCGACCAGGGGGACGCCGCACACCGGGCACGCCTGCCGCTCCTTCTCCTGGAACATCTCGCGGCAGAAGGGGCACGCCAGCAGCGACACGCGCCCAGCATATCGCAGCGTGAGGGTGGCTCCCCGCATCATGCCGGGGAGACAGCGCCCCCGCTCGCGAGTTCCCGCCGGACCTGGACCGGCGCCTGCATCCGGGGGGGGCTCGATCGTGAAACCCCGCGCGGAGGAGGGAACATGAGAACGCTGGTCCTCGTCATCGGTGTGACCTCGTGGGCAGGGTGCGCCGTCGCGCTCGGCGCGTGCGGCAGCGGCGACACCGGCGGAGGGCCGGGCAGCGACGGCGGCTCCGAGGCCGGGGTGGACGCGACCGCGGACGGGACGACGGAGGGGGCCGCCGCCGACACGGGAGCAGACGCGACGGGCACCCCCGAAGGTTCGGTGGACGACGGGGGAGCCGGGGCCGCCTTCTGCGTGGCGACCTACGGCGCCTTGCGCACCGCGTTCGATGGCTGCTGCACCGCCGCCGACAAGACGACCCAGCCCTACCAGCTCATCGACGGCTTCCTGCAGCTCGCCATCCAGACCTGCGAGAAGCAGATGTCGAGCGCCATCGCCCGAGGACGCGTCACCTTCGACTTCAACGCGGCGCAGAGCTGCGAGGGCGCGCTGCAGGGCTTCATCGCGGGCGGCGTCTGCTGGAACGCCATCGACACCAACCAGAGCGGCAAGGGCATCTTCTCGTCCTCCCCCTGCAACACGGTGGTCACCGGGCGGCAGGGACAGGGGCAGCCGTGCGCCGTCGACTTCGAGTGCCAGGACTCGCTCACGTGCGTCGGGTGGACGAACGCGTCGGACGGGCTCTGCGAGACGCCGGGCGCCGCGGGCGCGGCGTGCGGGGCGGCGCCGGACGCCGGCACCACCATCACCATCGACTACGGCTTCGGGGCGCACCCCGCCTGCGCGACGGGGGCGTTCTGCGCCGGACTCTCCTGCGCCGCGCAGAGGGCGGGAGGAGCGGCGTGCGCCGTCGACGCGGAGTGCCTGTCCGGCACCTGCCGCGTCGGTCAGTGCGGGACGGGCGCGCCCTCGGCGCAGAACGGCCCCTGCGCCGACAAGCACGACTGCCAGAACGGCCTCTACTGCGCGCCCGGCGACGGCGGCACGACGCCCGGGACCTGCCAGCCGCGCGAGGCGGCGAGCGGCGCGTGCACGGCGAGCGGCAACCAGTGCAAGGGCACCTGCGTCGTCCCCGACGGCGGGAGCGCCGGCACCTGCGCCGCCATCTGCGGCTCGGGATAGATTGAGGGCATGACCCGACCGACGAAGCTCGACGACGCCACGGTGGACACCTGGATCGCCACCCACGCAGGGTGGGAGCGGGTGTCCGGGAACTCCATCGCCCGGCGCTTCAAGTTTCCCGACTTCTCGTCCGCGCTCGCCTTCGTGGTGCGCGTGGGGTGCTTCGCGGAGAAGCGCGATCACCACCCCGACGTCGAGCTCGGGTGGGGGCGCGCCCGCGTGCTCTGGAGCACGCACGACGCGGGCGGCGTCACCTCGCTCGACCTCCAGGCCGCCGAGTTCACGGACAAGCTGGGCGGATGAACGAGGTGGAGGAGCTCGCGGCCGCGCGAGAGGCGCTGCGCGCGCACCTCGAGGCGCTGGTCGGGCCGGGGGCGATTCCCCGGCTCGAGGAGGCGCTCACGCACCCGAGCTACGCCAACGAGACCGGCGTCGCCGACAACCAGCGCCTCGAGTTCCTGGGCGATGCCGTGCTGGGGCTCTGCGTCAGCGAGATGCTGGCGGTCGCGCACGCCTCCGCCGACGAGGGGAAGCTGACGCGCATGCGCAGCGCGCTGGTGAACGCCGAGGCCCTGGCGAGCTGGGCACGGCGGGTGAACCTGGGAGAGTGCGTCGCCTTCGGCCGGGGAGCCAAGCTGGGCACCGAGCGGGAGCAGACCAACGTTCTGGCCGACGCGGCGGAGGCGCTGGTGGCCGCGGTCTACGGCGCGCGCGGGCTGGAGGGCGCGCGGGCGCTCGTCCGCGACGTGGTGCGCGACCTCTTCGACCGGGCCGACTCGCTCAGCGTGCCCGACGCCAAGAGCGCTCTGCAAGAACGCGTACAGGCGCGAGGCCTGCCGGCACCCACCTACCGCGTCGTCGACGTGCGCGGCCTCGCGCACGAGCAGGTCTTCGTGGTGGAGGTGCTGGTCGGCGAGGAGGCTGCGGCGCGGGGCGAGGGCCGCAGCAAGCGGCTGGCCGAGCGCGCGGCCGCCATGCAGGCGCTGGCCGACATGGGGGTCGAGACGTGAGGCGATGGCCTCCTCTGGCGTGGCCGCTGGTGCTGGCCGGCATGGCGCCCGTCGCATGCGGTGCGCGCACGGGCCTGCTCGTGCCCGGGGAGACGAGCGACGCCGGTCCGGACGCCGTCGACGCGGCGACGTGCACGGGCAGCGAGATCCCGCTGCAGGTGAACGCGCCGAACCTCTACTTCGTGCTCGACGCGTCGGGCAGCATGAACGAGCAGGCCAAGTGGACCAACGTCCGCACCGTCGTGGCCGACCTCATGGGGCAGCTCGGGCCACGCGCGCTCTTCGGGGCGGCCGTCTTCCCGGCTCCGTCCGGCGATGCGTGCGCGACGGGGGTCGAGGTCATGGCGCCGCTGCTCGGCGACTCCCAGGGGGCGACCGCGAGCGCCTTCCTGGCGGCCACGTCGCTCACCCCCAACGGTGGAACCCCGACCGCCCCCACGCTCGAGGCGCTGGTGCCGGAGCTTCGCGCCTTCACCCAGGTCACCTACGTCATCCTCGCCACCGACGGCGGTCCGAACTGCAACCCGACGCTCACCTGCAGCGCCGATCTCTGCACGTCGAACATGGACGGCGTGCCGGGGTGCCCCGCGGGAGGGCCGCCGAACTGCTGCGACGCGGCCGGGGTCGGCGGCATCGGTTGCCTCGACGGGCAGCGCTCGGTCCAGGCCGTGACCGACCTGCGGGCGGCGGGCATCGAGACCTTCGTCATCGGCATCCCGGGCAGCGCGCCGTACGCGGCGGTGCTCGATCAGCTCGCGGTCGCCGGCGGCGCGCCGCGCGCCAGCGAGCCGTTCTACTACCGCGTCGACACCGCGGACACGAGCGCCCTCGCCGGCGCGCTCGCGCAGATCGCCGCGCAGGCCACGGCGAGCTGCACCTTCACGCTGACGCGGGCGCCGGTCGACCCCGGCGCATTCAACGTCTACGTCGGCGGCGCGCTCGTCCCCCGCGACGGCCCCGACGGGTGGTCGTTGCAGGGGCTGAAGCTCACGCTCGAGGGCGCGACCTGCGACGCGCTCCGAACGGGGCGAGCGCTGTCGGTGCGCGTCGTCGAGGGCTGTACCACCGTGACACGCTGATCGCGCGGGGCCCCGGAGGCGCCCGCCGGGCGATGGCCTCAGCGCTCGGACGCGGCGGGGGGCGCGGCGCCGCCTTCGGCTCGGAGGCTGGTGCCCCCCGCGTCCGCGGGCAGGGACACGTCGAGCGTGGCGAGCAGCGCGTCGTCGAGATCGCGCAGCCGGGCCGCGCGAAGGGAGGCCAGGAGCTTGTCGGTCTCGTCCTTGACGCGCGCCTTCCAGATGGCGTCGCGGATCTGCGCCGCCGCGTCGTCGACGGAGCGCTTCGACGGGGCGATGGTCCCCCGCCGCCAGACGACCGAGAAGCGGTCGCCCTCCGGCACCGGCGCCGGGACGAGCTCGCCGTCGTGGACCGCCTGCGCCGCGCGTACGATGCCCGGATCGACGCGCAGCCCCGGCTCGTTGGACGCGCCGTCGGCGGTGACGAAGCCGAGGTTGCCGGCGCGCAGGTTGGTCGCCTTGTCCAGGCTGTGGTCGCGCGCCAGCTCGGCGAACTCCTTCGGCGTCGGCTCCTTCCTGGCTGCGTCGAGGACGGTCTGCGCCTCGTCCCGGTCCTTGCAGAGGATCCGCCAGAGCTGGTAGCGCTCGGGTGTGTCGTACCGCGCGCGGTTGGCGTCGTAGTACTTCTGCACGTCCTCCATGGCGATGGCCGACTCCGGCCCGATGCGCTCGCGGATGGCGCGGATGGTCGCGTTGTGGCGGGCGCGCTCCACCGCGTACGACGTCGGCTGCTGCTGGTCGATCTTCTGCGCCTCGCCGCCCGCGGCGAGCAGCGCCTCCGGCAGGAGGATCTGGGTCAAGACGGCGCGCCGGATGGCGTCGGCGTCGGCGCCGAACGTGGCGCGCTGGAACGGCGGCATCGAGGCGATGCGGTCCTCGAGCTCGCCCACGGTGATCGTGCGCGCCGGGCCCACCCGCACGACGACCTGCGCGCGACGGGCCGCGTCCACGGGTTCGGCCCGCGAGTCGCCGCGCACGAAGAAGGTGGCCGCGACGAGGATGGCGACGGAGGGCAGGAGCCGGCGCATGGACTAGGCGGCGCGCTTGCGGACCCGCGCCCGCCGCGGGGATTCGACACCGAGCACGCCCGCGCTGCGCAGGACGTCGTCGCCCACGCCGACGAAGCGGTAGCACTCGGGACGGAAGCCGTAGGCCTTGTGCAGGCGCGTGACCACCTCGACCATCGACTCGGGAGGCACGGTGCTCTTGCGCACCTTGGCGATCTTGCGGATGGAGCTCAGCGGCTCGCCCAGCTCCATCAGCTCGTTCACGCGCTGGAGCACGTCGAGCGGCTTGAGCTCGTGCGCGCCGCGGAGCTTGCCCGACTCGAGCTCGCGCATCAGCCGCTGGCGACGTTTCTCGGTGCGCCCGTCGCGCTTGTGCGCACCCACGCCGCGGCCGCCGAGGATGTCGTTGAAGAGCCGCGCCACGCGGCGCTTCTCGATGGCCTCGGGGCTGCCTCGCCGGTTCTGCGGCTTCGGCGCGGTTCTGCTCGTCTTCGCCATTCGAGCGCCTCGCTGAATCAGATGCAGGAGCTGCGCTGACGATAGCCAGGAGCCGGATCGGTGTCAATTTGGGTTTGCCCCGACACTTCAGCGACCGCAAACCGTGATCGCGAGCGTCGCTGCGGCGACAATCAGCCAAATCGGCCAGGTGCGCACGAGGAAATCTCGCAGGTCGCCGGCCAGCGCGCCCACGCTCGCCCGCGCCGCCGTCTTGCGCCCCACCAGGCGCGACCTCTCGCGCGCGATCTCGTCGCGCTCCTCGTCGTCCATGGGGTCGTGGCCGACGCGCCAGCCGGTGTGGTGCTCGAGCTCGTGCTCGAGGGTCTCCTCCAGCTCGGCCTCCCAGTCGTAGGGCCCGTCCTCGTCCCACATGGCGCGGAAGGTCCTGTAATACACGGTGATCTCGGCCCGCCCCACCGGCGCGCCGGGCTCTCCCCCCGGCGGCACGTAAGCGCCCAGCAACGGCTCGCCCCCGTCGTCGCAGGCCGGCACACCCTCCTCGACGATGAGCGCCACCGCCGCCCCGCCGGGGGCCGCACGGTCGAAGATGGCGATGGCGCGGGCGTCGAAGGCGTCGAAATCGGGGAAGACTTCGTCGTTTGATTGCGCGCCCCGTGCGGCCGGCTCGAACTCGCGCTCGTACGGCGCGTCCAGGTCGTTGCGGGCGCCACACTTCGGGCAAAGGACGACCGACGAGAGGCGCGGCGGATAGTGCGCCTCGAGGAACAGTTCACCGATTGCGCTCCACGCCTCGTCGGAGCAGCGGGCGAGCGCGGCGGCGATGCGGCGCGGGTGACGCTCGGGGCCGAGCGACTCGACGCCCATGGCGCGGACGACGCGATCGGAGACCACCAGGCGGCGACGGCGCAGGGCGCGGTGCAGCGGCGCCGCCTCGGCGACGGTCACGTCGCGGAGCTTCGCCTCGCGCGCGGAGACTCCGCCTCCCAGCGGCACCGGCGGGACGGCGTGACTCGAGGTCAGGTCGAGCGTCCGGTCGAGGTCGGGGTCGTCGAGCTCCCCGTCGACGAAGGGGCCGAGCTCCAGCGTCGCGCACGGAGAGTGCGTCGTCGCCTCGCCGCAGTTGCGGCAGGCGATCTCGATCGGCTCCTCGGCCAGCCAGCCCAGCCGGGTCGCGATCGCGCGCAGCGCGTGGAAGTCGCGGAGCTCGAGGCCGCCGAGGTCGAGCGGCCGGCCCTGGTCCCGCAGGACGAGGTCGCCGTCCGCGACGAGCCCGCTCAGCTCCGAGAACAGCGGGGAGCCGGGGGCGCGCGCTCGCGGTCCCGCCGCGCCGCGCAGCTCGAGCTCGACGGCGCGGCCGCTCGGCAGGTGCACGCGCTTGGGTGGACGCATGACGGGCGTGCGTGCTCCTATAGCGCGCGTGGCGCTCGCCGTCGTGACGGGTGCGGGGAGAGGCATCGGGCGCGCGACGGCGCTGGCGCTCGCCCGGCGCGGCCTCGACCTGGCCCTGCTCGGACGGACCGAATCGACCCTGCACGCGACCGCCGCAGAGGTGGAGCGCGCGGGGGTGCGGGCGCTGGTCGCGCGCGCCGACGTGGGGGTGGAGGAGGACGTGGCCCGCGCCGTTCACGCGGTGACCGCCGCCTTCGGCGCGCCGCACGTCGTCGTCAACAACGCCGGCATCGCCGGGCGCAAGGCGCCGATCGAGGAGACGAGCGCGACGGAGTGGGAGGCCGTGATGGCGGTCAACCTCCGCGGGCTGTTCCTGGTCACGCGCGCGTTCCTGCCCTCGATGCGCGCGGCGGGTCGCGGGCGCTTCGTGACCATGGCCAGCATCTCCGCCACGCTCGGGACCGCGGGCCTCGCCCCCTATTGCGCGGCCAAGTGGGGCGCGGTCGGCTTCACCAAGTCGCTGGCCGAAGAGCTGCGCGGAACGGGCCTCCAGGCGCTGGCCATCCTGCCCGGCTCGGTCGACACCCCGATGGTGGAGGTGGGCGGCTTTCCTCCGCAGATGCAGCCGGAGGACGTCGCCCGCGTCGTCGTCTTCGCCGCCCTCGACGCCCCCGACGCCATGAACGGCAGCGCGGTCGACTGCTTCGGACCCTAGGGCCCCCTCGTCGCGGGCTGGTGGTGCTCGGGCTCGATCCCCAGCCCGCGAACGATGGCGCCGTGCAGCGCGTAGATGAGCGGCGTGAGGAGCACCGCCACCACGAACTTGATGACGTACTCCCGCGTGATCTTGGCGCCGATGAACCCCCATCCCCATCCGGCGGTGACCCGGCCGAAGATGATGTTGATGGTGATGGTGTCGACCGCCTGGCTGAAGATGGTCGAGCCGGTGGAGCGCAGCCACAGGTGGCGAGACTGGGTGAGCCCCTTCCAGAAGTGGAACACCTGGATGTCGAGGAACTGCCCGATGAGGTAGGCCACCATCGACGCCAGGAAGAGCTGCGCGCTCCCCCCGAAGACCTTGGCGTACTCGGCCTGCGTGAAGTACGTCGAGCCGTCGACGGGCATCAGCGTCGTCACCTGCAGCAGCCCCCAGGCCAGCAGCGCCA
The DNA here is from genome assembly GCA_036560665.1 of Polyangiaceae bacterium. Classification (GTDB taxonomy): domain Bacteria; phylum Myxococcota_A; class Polyangia; order Polyangiales; family Polyangiaceae; genus Palsa-1150. The sequence goes on along the minus strand of DATBQU010000320.1, from coordinate 7,727 downwards.
TGAAGAAGCCGAGCATGGTGAGGAACCGCGCGCCGCGCCTGCCGTAGAAGTCGTTGACGACGTCGGTGAGGAGGAACGTCACCGGGAAGGGGATGATGCCCACCGAGATCGGCCCCAGCGGCGTGCGGATGATCTTGCCGCCGATGACGTCGCCGAGCAGCAGGCAGGCGACGAACACGGCGCACAGGTAGACGAAGAGCTTCTGCGACGCGGCGAATCGCGCGAAGGCGCCGAGGGCGCTCGGCGCGACGGGAACGGATGCAGCGGGTGCGGCCATCGGGGCCGCAGCATAGGGCGAGGCCCGGAGTCAGCGCGCGGCCAACTTCATGCACGCCACCAGGCCGTCCGTCGTCTGCGACGCCATCCCGCAGCGGTACTTGTTCGGCGTGAGGCTGTAGAAGCACGAGCGCTCGAAGCGATCGAACGTGCCCTTCTTGGCCAGCTCCTCGGCCCAGCCCGCGCGGAACGCCGTGCGCTCGGCGCTGCTCATGGCCAGCCCTTGCTGCTCGACGTAGTCGTTGGCGTAGAGGTCGACGATGTGATCACGCAGGTCGAGGCAGGCGAGGAGCTTCTGCTCTTCGGTCACGAAGCGCGCGTGCTCGGGGCGCGGCGCGTTCGTGTCGCTGCTGCTGCGCGAGGCACAACCGGCGAGGAGTGAGACCAGTGCGAACCCGAGGACTGTGAAGCGGACCATCGACAGCATCCACCTGCAATGAGCATGCACTGCGCCGGACGTGTTCGCCACGGCGCAGCGCGTGACCGCTCACGCGATTGCGGTCGAGCTGCCTTCTCGGTCACCCGGGCGAGCGCGCCAGAGCGTGGCGACCAGCAGCGCCGCCACGAAGGCAGCGCCGGCCCACCAGGCGATGGCGCCAGCCCATCCGTGGCGCTTGAGCATCCAGCCGGTCACCACGTCGCCGCTGAACGCCCCGACGTGCCCGGTGAAGTCGACGAACCCGGCCGCCGCAGCTGTGGCGCCGCGCCTCGCGAAATCCTGCGCCGCCGTGCCCACCAGGAGGATCTGCGCGCCGTAGAGGCAGAAGCCGACCAGGCCGAGGCAGACCACCGTCGGCACCACCCCGAGGCCGACGACGACACGGTAGGTGAGCGTGAGCGCGCCGACGCCGCCGAGGAGCATCGCGCACACCGGCGCGCGGCGAGACTGGAAGAAGCGGTCGGTGATCCAGCCCGACGAGAGCGCCCCCAGCGCGCCGGCAAGCGGGAAGACGGCGGTCTTGAGCGCGGCGGAGAGCGCACCGGTGTGGTGGATCTCCGCCAGGTGCCCCGGCGCCCAGTCGAGGAAGCCGTAGCGCACGGCGTCGAGGCCGAAGAGGCCGAGGGCGAGGATCCAGATGCGCGGATTGCCGAGCGTGGCGCGCAGCGCCTCGGCGATGGGGAGCCGCTCGGGCGCCGGCTGGCGCGCGCGGTCCGCCACCTCCGGCGGGTGCTCGCGCAACCGCAGTGTGGTGTGAACGAACGACGCCAGCAGGAGCGCGGCGGGTACGACGAAGGCGATGCGCCATGCCCCGCCCGTGGCGTCGAGGAGCGCCCCCACGCCGAAGATGGCCACGGCCGAGCCCACGGTGTAGCTCGTGCCGAGGATGCCCATGGTGCGGCCGCGGTGCTCCACCGGGAACCACCGCGCGGCCATCTTGACGACGGGCGGCCAGCCGCCGGCCTGGAACCAGCCGTTGGCGAACGACAGCAGGATCATCATCCCCAGCGTCCCGCTCACGCCCGTGTCCACGCCCACCGAGCGTCCGAGCGCGTGCACCGCGCCCGCCAGGGCCAGCGCCACGGCACCGAGCAGGGGCACCCCGGCCAGGGCGGGCGCGGCGGCGATGAGGAGCGTCGCCGCGCTCGAGCCGATCATCCCGATGCTCAGGATCCGCCGCGCCCCGAAGCGCTCGGTGAGCTGCCCGTTGACGAGCTGGCCCAGGGCGTAGCCGAGCTTCACCGAGCCGGCGAGGAGGCCGAACTCCACCGCCGACATCCCGAGGTCGCGGAGCATCGACAGCCGCGCCGGCCCGAAGTTGGCGCGGCAGAAGTAGAAGCTCCCGTAGGTCACCCACAGCACGAACAGCGTGCGCGCCCGCCCCCGCGCGAGCGGGTCCTTCGGGCGACCGGGGGCGGCGTCCACCATGCGGCGGAGCGCACGATATCCGAGGCTCCGCCGGAAGGCGTGTGACGACTGGCGGGCGGGGCCCGGTGGCCCGGGCTAGCGCGCGATGGCGACGTAGCGCGACTGGTCGCCGCGCTTGACGCGCAGGAGCACCGGCTTGCCCGACGGCGCCGCGCGCAGCCTGGCGGCCAGGTCGTCCGCGCTCGTCACCGGATGGTGGTCGAGCTCCTCGATGACGTCGCCGCGGTGGAGCTTGCCGTCGGCGGGACCGTCCGGCGCGACGCGCTCGACGACCACCTGACCGTCCTCTTCGCCCACCGCCACGCCCAGGGGGGACGACTTCGCCCCGTTCTCGATGCCGGGCGACTCCGACGGGGGCGCGCCCCGCTCGGCCTTCTCCTCGAGGGGGGCGAGGGTGACCGCCACGTCGCGCGCCTTCTTGTCGTGGATCACCGACAGCTGGAGCGACGTCCCCGGGTGGTGCGGCGCGACCATGCGCGGCAGGTCCTCCGCGTGCGCCACGCTCTGGCCGTCGACGGCGACGATGACGTCGCCCTCCTGCAGCCCCGCCTTCGCCGCCGGGCTGCCGGGCTCCACGTGCTCCACCAGCGCGCCGCGAGCGCGATCGAGCCCGAGGGCCGCCGCGAGGTCCGCGTCCATGCCCTGGATGGCCACGCCGAGCTGGCCGCGCGAGACGTGCCCCGTCGCGACGAGCTCGGGCAGGACCTGCCGGACCGCGTCGATGGGGATGGCGAAGCCGATCCCCTTGCCCTGGGGGTTGATGGCGGTGTTGATGCCGACCACCTGCCCGCGCAGGTTGAAGAGCGGGCCGCCGCTGTTGCCGGGGTTGATGCTGGCGTCGGTCTGGATGAAGTCGTCGTACGGGCCGGCGCCGATGGTGCGCCCCTTGGCGCTCACGATACCCATCGTCACCGTGTCGCCCAGGCCGAAGGGGTTGCCGATGGCGACCACGTACTCGCCCACCCGCGTCGCCTCGCTCACGCCCAGGGCGGCCACGGGCAGATCGTGAGGAGCGTCCTGCAACGCCAGCACGGCGACGTCGAGCCGCAGGTCCTTGCCCACCACCTTGGCCCTGTACTCGCGTTCGTCCGACAGCCGCACCTTCACCGTGTCGGCGCCGTCGATGACGTGGGCGTTGGTCACCACGTGACCCTGCGCGTCGACGAGGAAGCCCGAGCCGAGGGCCTGCTGCTTCATCACCTGATCGCCGTCGTCGTTCTCGGGCCGGGGATGGCGGCGCATGGGGCCGCCCTGGCCCTGGTTGAAGAAGGGCATCAGGTCGCCGAGGTCGAGGCCCGGGCCGCGCGTCACGCGCACCTCCTGCACGGTGGTGATGTTGACGACCGACGGCTTCACGCGGGCGACCAGGGTCGCGATGTCGGGCGTGCCGGCGAGGATGGGAGGGGTGGCGAACGGAGCGGGCGCGGTCGTCTCCACGGACGGAGCGGCGGACGCGGAGTGCTGGCACCCGGTGGTGGTGGACGACAGCGCGAGGACGGCGAGGGGAATGAGGGATCGGAAGCGCATGACGAGATCAAGAACAACGTGGCCGGCCTCCGATTCCCGGCAGAGGCACGCTTTTTCGCCGGCGGTCTAGCTCGGTTGCCGCTCGTCGGTGGCGTAGACGACCGCGCCCAGGCGGGCCTCGTCGTCGGCGGCGACCTCGCGCTCCGCCTCGACCGCCGCTGCTTCCGTCTCCAGGTCGGCGAAGCGCCAGCGGGTCGCGCCGTCGGGCTCGATGGTCACGTCCCCGCCCAGCGCCACGAGCTCCCGGTCGACGCGCTTGCGCTCGGGCTCCTGACCGGTCGCGCTCTTCCACGCCCCGGCGACGGCGGCGTCCGTGACGGGCCGCTTGCCGCGCACGCGGTCGAGCACCTCGCGCAGGACGGCCAGCCGCCCCTCGTTCTCCGTGGCGGCGCGCTCGCGCCAGGGCCGCACCACCGCGCGGGCAACGGGCAAGAGGAAGAGCAGCGCCGAGAAGACGAGCGGCACGACGCCGAGCACGACGGGAATGCCCGTCCCCACCACGTGGTACGGCACGCGGTCGAAGAGGTGGACGGCGCGCTCGAGCGTCATGTCGTTGGCGATGGCCCACGCGCCCATCAGCAGGTTGAACGCGTTGAGCGCCCCCACCGCGACGTTGGCCCCCACCGGGTTGCCCGTCAGCGGGGGCAGCGGCTTGCTGCGCGCCCAGGCCGGCGACGGCTCGGCCTCGTGCTCGGGAGCGCCGGCCGTCTTCCGCACCGCCGCGAAGCGGTAGACGATCCCGCCGTCCTCGCTCACGTCGACGTCGCCCTCGTAGTCGAGCATCAGGCGCGCCATCATCGGGTCGGCCTGCTCGCGCGGCAGCCCCGTCACCCGCATGACGTCGGCCAGGCCGATGCGCCCCTTGCCGGCGCGGATGGCGGCCACCACCAGGCGCTCGTTCTCGCGGGGGTCCTCCGGCGGCGGCGTGGGGCCGAAGAAGAAGCGGTTCACCCGCTCGTAGAGCGGGACCTTCGGCTCCTGCCGCCGCTGCCTGGGCTGCTGCCAGCCCCGCGCGTTGCCGGCGCCCCACCCCATCGCCGCCCCGGGCCCGTAGCCGTAGCCGTAGCTGAAGGGGGACCAGGGGTGGAACGTCCAGAAGAGGGCGTCGGCCAGGATGCGGAAGAAGCCGTAGGCCAGCATCCCGCCCGGCAGCCCCCCGCCGCGCCGCGAGTCGTTGTTTCCCTGGCGGGCGAAGGTCATCCCGACGATGAGGGCGAGGAAGATGGCGGCGTACGACACGAGGACGATGGACACCCACGCGCGGACGACGAAGCGCATGACGCCGAGCAGGCCCCGGCCGACCGCCCTGGCGAGCCGCTTGCGCGCGTCGCGCCCCTCCCACGGCCGGGTGAACCCGGTCGGGAAGAGGTGCACGAGCTGGCCCTCGCTGGTGACCCGCAGCTGCCCGCGGTACTCGCTCGACAGCCACTTCAGGCCGTTCTCGGCGTCGCGCAGCGCCAGGCCCGTCTTCGCCGCCGCGTCGGCCACCGTCAAAGGCGCGCGGGGATCGACCTTGGCGCGGATGACCTCCCCCGCCCTGGACGGCTCCATGAACGTCGGGCGGGCGGCATCCGGCACGACGCTGAACATAACCACCCGTGGCGGCAGGTCGAGGCGATCCACGCGCTCGGGCCTGGAGGAGGACGCCAACTCCCGGGTAGAGTAAGTTCGTGCGACTCGGCCTTCTCGGTCCGGCCAACGGAGACCTCGCGGGGCTGGCCCGTACGGCAGAGTTCCTGCTGAACGGGGCCCGGGTGACGCGCGCCATCTACCTCGGCGGCGACGACGCCCTGGAGGAGACGGTGGGCCTGTGGGCCGAGTCGCTGGTGGGCCACCCCGACCCGAGCGACGAGGGCATCTGGGATCGCGCCTTCACCGTGGCCGCGACGGGCTCGGTGGCCGAGCTCGACACGTTCCTGCGCGGCGAGCGCGGCAGGATGCGCCTCAAGTCGCTGGAGCGGCTGCCGCCGGACGAGCTGCGCAGCGTGGAGATGTTCGGCGACCGCGTGGCGGTACTGCTGCACGACAAGGCGCTGCTCGACGAGGAGGACATCTTCTCGGCGTCGCTGCTCATCTACGGCCGCAGCGACGCCCCGCTCATCAAGAAGATCGGCCCGCGCTGGTTCCTGACGCCGGGGCCCATCGGGGGGCCCGGGTGCGGCGCCATCGTCCTCGACGACGCGGGCGACGACCTGGTGGCGACGCTCTACGACGCCGAGGGCCGGGTCAGCCACTCGGAGGCGCTCCACATCGGCCGCGCGGCGAAGCTGAGCGTGCAGGGGTAATCGGCTAGCCTCAGCCGAGCCGTGAACGTCGCCGTCTTCGGAGGCAGCTTCAACCCGCCCCACGTGGCCCACGTGCTGGCCTGCGCCCTCGTGCGCGCGGTGGAGGACGTGGACCGCCTGGTGGTGGTGCCCACCTTCCAGCACCCGTTCGCCAAGGCGCTCGCGCCGTACGACGACCGCGTGCGCATGTGCGAGCTGGCCATGGCGTGGATGCCGGGGGTGGAGGTGTCGCGCGTCGAGGAGGAGCTCGGCGGCGAGAGCAAGACGCTGCGCACGCTCGAGCACCTGGCGGCCACGCATCCGGGGTGGAAGCTGCGCCTGGTCATCGGCGCCGACATCCTGGTCGAGGCGCCGCGGTGGTTCGGGTTCGACGCCATCGCGCGCCTGGCGCCGCCCATCGTCCTGTCGCGCGCCGGCGTCGAGGCGCCCGGGGCGGGGCCGGCGCTCCTTCCGGAGGTGTCGAGCACGCAGGTCCGCGCCTCGATCGGGCGCGGCGCGTGGAGCGAGGTCGACAAGCTCGTGCCGCGGTCGGTGCTGGCCCACGTGCGGGCGAAGGGGCTGTATGGCGCGCCGGCGTGAGCGCGGGACGACGGTCTTCGTCCTGGGGGCGGGCAAGCTCGGCTCGGCCCTGGCGCGGGCTCTCCGGCGCGCGGGCGTGAGGACCACGCTGCGGGGCGCGCGCAAGGCGCTGCCGCGCGCCATCGACGCGGACCTGGTGGTGCTGGCGGTGCGGGATCGCGATCTGCGCCCGCTGGCGGAGAAGCTGGTGGGCGTGGTGGCGCGGCGGGCGGCGGTGGTGCACGTGGCGGGCGCGCTCGGCGCGGAGCCGCTCGCGCCCCTGCGCGGCGCGTGCGCGGGCGTCGGGCAGATGCACCCCATGATCTCCTTCGCCTCCACCGGCTTCGCGCCCGGGCTGGCCCGCGGCAACGTGCACGTGCAGGGCGACGCGGTGGCGGTGGCGCGCGCGCGCCGCGTGGCGCGCCGGCTGGGGATGACGCCGCGGACGATCCGCGATCTGGACACGGTCGCGTACCACGCGGCGGCCGGGCTGGTGGCGAACGGCGCGGCGGCGCTCGCGGCGGTGGGCGCCGAGCTGCTCGTGCGCGGAGGCGTGCCGCGCGAGGCGGCGCCGCGGATGCTCGGGCCGCTCCTGCGGAGCGTGGCGGACAACGTCGAGAAGCTGGGCTTCCCCGACGCGCTGACCGGGCCGGTGCGGCGGGGCGACGTGGCGGGCCTCGACAAGCACCTGGCGACGCTCCGGGCGAAGCTCCCGGAGGCGGTGAGCCTCTACCTCGCGGCGGCGGAGGCGCAGCTGCCGCTGGCGAGGGCCATCGGCGACGCCCCGCGCGAGAGCTTCGAGGAGATGGCGCGCGTGATCGCGGAGGCGAAGGCCGGGGTCGCGCGGGCGAGGCTCGACCCCTGAGGAACGAGGCTCGTCCCCGCAGGGACGAGGCTCGACCTCGCAGCGACGAGGCTCGACCCCGGAGGGACGAAGCTCGTCCCCGCAGGAACGAGGCTCGACCCCGGAGGGACGAAGCTCGTCCCCGCAGGAACGAGGCTCGACCCCGCAGGGACGAGGCTCGACCCCGAGGGAACGAAGCTCGTCCCCCGCGACCCGCCGTTCGTTCCCAGGCCCGTCCGCCCGGTGACTGGCGCGGCGCGCCATGTTTGACGCAGCGCCGTGCGTTCTCTGACGGCCCCGTGGCGGCGCCATCAAATCTGCGCGGTTGCAGGCACTTGCCCGCGCCACGGTCGAGGCACGGCGGCTGCTA
>DATBQU010000319.1:0-12520 GCA_036560665.1 Polyangiaceae bacterium | reverse complement strand
CGAGGGGACGCTGCGTCCAGGGATGTCCGTCGGGGTGGAGATCGAACCACGCGCGCGCGCGAGGTGACCCCGCCACTCGCCTTGGCGTCCTGGCGGTCAACTCTCCGCGTCACCGCTGCGCGCATTGCTCGAACAGGACGTCGGCCTCTCCGTCGCACAGCGAGGAATCGCCGCTGCGCGCCGCGGCAGGGCACGAGAGGTGTCCCCAGACACGGCCGGCCGCGATGGCCGGGCTCACGGACAGGGGCTGGCCTTCGTAGGTGTACGAGAGGGTGCAATCGCTCTGCGAGTACGAGCCGCCGGTGTCGCTGGAGAACGAGGCGGTGATGCTGGAGCCACCGGCGGCCGTCACGGCGCCCGCTCCGGTTACCGAGGTGATCGTCAGGGAGACGCCCTGAGGCCCTTGCCTCGTGGCGTAGAGGTTGACGTCGAACCCGTCTCCGACGGGGCGCACCGAGCAGACAATCGACAAGGCGGCATCGCTCTTCACCGTGACGGGACGGGTGGCCGTCGCCTCTCCGATCGCCAGCCACGGCGTGCCCGCTCCGAGCGGACAGGGCGTCGGCGTCCGGGGCCCCCCGGCGCCGACGCTGGAGGAGACGAACGCGTCCGGCGTAGAGTTGTCCACGCCGGGCAGGTTCGGGTCGATGTGCGTGGTCACGAGCCCCCTCCCGCCGGAGTCGCCACACGCGAGACCCGCCGTCAGCGCCAGCGAAGCGATCCATGCCGACCGCACCCTCGAGCCTCCTCGACGGCAAGCTACCACCTTGGCGTCCTGCGCCCTGGCGGTTAACTCTCCCTGCCCGAGGCACGATGGCGAAGGAGACGCAGACCGAGCGGGACCCCGCGCGCGAGCTGGCGACGGCCGGGGACGCCTGGCTTCGCTGCGCGGCGTGCGGTCACGCCCTGACGACCGAGCGCGCGCGCCTCGAGGTGGAGGGCAAGCACGTGCACACCTTCGTGAACCCCGGCGGCTTCGAGTACACCATCCGCTGCTTCCGCGAGGCTCCCGGCTGCGAGGGGGCCGGCGACGAGTCGACGTTCTGGAGCTGGTTCCGCGGCTTCGCGTGGCGCATGACCCTCTGCGCTCGATGCGCGGCGCAGGTCGGGTGGTCGTTCCGGCGAGAGACGAGCGTTTTCTGGGGGCTCATCGCGCAGCGGCTCGTGGGCTGACCCTGCCCGCGGTGATCCGTTCGAGCCGGGTGATCGGTTCGAGCCGGGGGGGACTCGCCCCTCACTGCACCCCGCCCAGCGTGTCGCAGCCGAGCTCGACGTCGATCTTCGCGCCGGTGTCGGCCATGATCGAGGTGCAGCTGCCGGGGCATATCTCGATCTTCGTGGGCGACGCGGGGTTGTCGTAGTGCCAGCCCTGCCCGTTGCCGCTGCAGTCCTTGTTGTAGGGGAGCACCGTCTGCGCCCCGCTCGACGACGTGTACACCACGTTGATCTTGTTGAAGTCGATGCTCTGCCCCTGCGGGGCGGCGGGCACGGTGTACTCGCACGAGAGGGCCGAGCCCTTGATGGTGGACAGCGCCTTCTGGAAGTCGGCCACCGTCTGCTGCGGGTTGGTGGTGGAGACGATGAACGCCGTCTTGGTGCCTCCGGCGGCCGCGATCATGTCGAGGTTGGTCACGTTGCCGATGCCGATGACGTAGGTGGGGATGCTCGCCGCGGCGGCCTGCGCCGCGCCCGACACCGCCTGGATGGTGCTGTTGCAGACGTTGGGCTCCCCGTCGGTGACCAGCACCACCGCCACCTTCGCCGTGGGGTTGATCTTCTGCTCCTGCGCCGCGTATTGCAGCGCGCCCTGGAGCGCGGGCAAGGTCGGCGTCTCGCCCTGGGGCGAGGTGGCGGCGATGGGGCCGGCGAAGTTGCCCGACGGCAAGGGCGTCATGGGCACGAGCGGCGCCGCGTAGGCGGTCACGTTGCACTGGTCGGGCTGCTCGAAGAACTGGAGCGACGCCAGCAGGCCCTTCGAGTTGGCGTCGCTGAAGAAGGCGGTGAGCCCCTGCGAGCACGACGTCCACTTGCTCTGCTGGTCCATGCTGCCCGAGCGGTCGAACATGAAGACGAGCATCACCGGCACGAGAGACGCGCCCGCGCTCGCGGTCGCGCACGCGGCGTCGCCCAGGATGCCGCTCCCCGGGCCGCCGCCGTCGTCGCCGAGCAGGCTGCCGCCGCTGCCCGAGCCGCTTCCCCCGCTCCCGCCGCCGCTGCCTCCGGCGCCGAGGTGGAAGTCGGAGTTGCTGCCGTTGCCACCGCACGCCGAGAAGGCTGCGAGGGCGGCGGCGCACAAGGCAAGGGCGAGGGTGTGTGTCTTCTTCATGGGTTCCGTGGTGCAAAGCAAGCGCCGGGCCCCCGGACGCCGTCCGCCAGAGGCGCACCCGGAGCGCAATTCCACGCTCCTACCTGGAAAATCCGGGTGGTTCCGCGCCCGGGGCGACGGCCGCGTTGCGGCCTCCAGCCATCGGCCAAGCCAACAAGGGCAACGGCGGTGCGACACCCCTGACGCGCCGGCGATCCATCCGGCTCGGTCGCGCGTAAGCTCGTCCAGGGGAGGCCTGCGCTTGCAAAACGAGGTCGCGATGGGTCCATCGTCGTGCGAGCGCTTCCGCCGCCAGCACGAGGAGCTCCAGCGGCTCGGCATGGAGATCGCGTCCAAGCTGTCGCGCCGGACCATCGCCGGCGAGGCCGCCCTCGTGCGGCGGCTGGTGGCGAGGTTCGCGGGCAAGCTGGTGGTCCACGCGTCGATGGAGAACGAGGCGCTCTATCCCAGGCTGCTCGCCCACGCCGACCCCGCCGTGCGCGAGCAGGCCACGGCGCTGTTCGACGAGGTGCGCGACATCTACGCCTCCTTCGCCGACTACGCGGCGCGCTGGCCGGCGGCCGCCGAGATCGAGGCCGACCCCGCCACGTTCGTGCGCGAGACGCGCCAGCTGCTCTTCCGGCTGGCGACGCGGATGACGCGCGAGAACGAGGAGCTCTATCCCATGGTGGACGCCGTCGACGCGGCCGAGGCCGCAGAGCGCGCGCCTAGAGCGGCAGATCGCTGACCGGCGTCCACGCCGCGTCGCGCTTCCACGCCCAGGGGTCGCGCAGCTGCGACTCCTTCCAGGTGACCCCCGGGGGGGAGCCGTCGATCCAGTGGTAGCTCGGCTCGCGCACGTCGAGGTGCACGTACTGCGTGCGCGGGTGCGTGTAGACGCCGACGCCGACGCGCGCCAGGCCGCGCAGGTACGCGGCCAGCGTCGCCGCGCGGACGCCCTGCAGCTTGAAGTCGAGCGCCTCGCCGGTGGTGTGCCGGCCGGCGTGCTCGCGCCACCCGGAGACGACCAGCACGCGCGCGCCCTTGAAGTGGTAGGCGGCCTTGACCACCAGCTGCTCCAGGCGCACCTCCAGCACGTGCTGCTCGCCGTCGCGCGCCACCACGTGCTCGAGCTGCATGCGCGCCGTGTCGTCGACGTCGCCGCCGCTCGCGTAGAGGCGGATCGAGGCGCCCGACCCCGTCACCACGTTGTCGACCTCGAGCGGCGCGAGCTGATCGGCCCACGACACCGTGCGCGCCTCGCGGGCCAGCAGCGTGAGCGGCGTCTCGATGGCCATGCGCGGCTGCACGACGGCATGCGCCGGCGCGTCCCGCGCGGCGAGGACCAAGACCGAGACGAGAAACAGGGAGACGATCTTCATCAGAATCTCCCGGCGACGCCGGCGGGGGTGACGACGACCTCGCGCGTGGACGTACCCAGGAAATACCACGCGGCCAGGCCCGCGGTGACGGCGGCCAGACCGATGGCGCCGCCTACCGTGACGTATGCCCAGGTGCGAGCGCTGTCGAAGCTCTGACGATCGGCGGCCACGATGGTCCCGTCCGCCGCGTAGCGGTTGCGCAGGGTCCACGCGTGGTCCTCGAGCGGGATGGCGGCCACGCCGGCCGCGACGGCGAGCCCTCCCGTCAGCGCCAGGAGCGCCGGAGAGAACGGGCGCTCCGTCTCGTGACGCATCGTCGGCTCCGTCAGCGGGGGAAGAGGCGCCGTGCTCGCGGTGACGCTCGCGGGCGGCGAGGCGCTGCCCGACGCCGAGGCGGACGGCGCGGGGGCCGGTGGCGACGGCGCCACCTCGAGCGTCTCGCCCGCGTGCACGTCGAGCGTCCTGGTCTCCGCCTCCGGTGTCCCCGGCGCGAACGTCACCGTGTGCTGCCCCGGCGTCACCCAGGCCACGAAGCCGCCGAGCCTTGGCTCGCTCGCGTCGACCTGCACCGCGTGCGGCGGCGTCCCCGCCTGGATCTGGATGCGCCCCTTGGTGGCCACCAGCCCCGAGATGCGCGAGCGCGCGTCGGACTCCTCCTTGGTGACGATGGTCGCCAGCGCTTCGCCCCTCGCGCGCCGCGCGTCCACCTCGGAGAGGAACGCCTGCAGCCGCTCGGCAGCGTGCGTCGCGTCGCCCAGCTCCTCGTAGGCCACGCCGAGGTTGTAGGCGAGGCGATACCCCTTCTGCTCCCCGAGCTCGCGGTAGATGGGCTCCCAGTAGCCGATCGCCTCCGCGGCGGCGCCGGCCTTGTAGCGATCCATCCCCTGCTTGAAGCGCCCGCGGTACTCCGCCATGGGATCGTCCCCTGCGGCCGCTTGCGGCGGCGCCGCGGTCGCGTTCGCGGCGCCCAGCACGAAGCACGCGACGAGCGCGAGGTCAGAAGGGCGTCGGATCCACATCGGGGAGCCGGGGGCCGGTGGGGGAGGGGGGCCGGGGCGCAGAGCGTGGGCGCGAAGTGACGGTCGTGCGCGCGGGCGCGGTCGCGGGCGCGGGCGCGCGCGCGGTCGCGGGGGCGGTCGCGGTCGCGGGCACGGTCGCGGTCGCGGTCGCGGTCGCGGTCACGGTCACGGTCACGGTCGCGGTCGCGGTCGCGGTCGCGGTCGCGGGCACAGTCGCCGCCGCCCCCATCCGCCCCGCCGCCGCCCACGCCGCGCCGACCAGCACGAGCAGCGCCACTCCCACCGCCACCATCACCCTGCCCCGCCCCGGTCTCTCCTCCGTCGCCCCCGGCTCCGGCCGCTCCGAGCGCAGGATGACCGCCTCGATCAGCGTCGGTCGCTCCAGCGCCGCGTGCGGCTCGAGGCTCCGTCGCAGCTCCTCCACGTGCGTCGGCGCGGCCTGCTCGAGCGCCTCCGTCAGCAGCGCGCGGCGTCCGTGGGCCTGCGTGCCGAAGAGCTGCTGCATCAGCGCGCGCACCGCGCTCGTGGTCGGGGCGGGCCACGACGACGCGAAGGCGCGAAGCTCGTCGGCCACGTCCCTCGCCGTGGCCGGACGTCGGTCCGGCTCGCGGGCGACGAGGCGCGCGTGGAGCGCGACGAGAGGAGCGGGGGCACCGGGGAGGGCGTCGGTCAGCCCGGGGGGATCCTCGAGGGCGAGCCTGCGCATCACCTCGAGGTCCGTCCCCTGGCCCCACATGCGCCGCCCGGTCAGGCACTCGAAGAGGACCGCGCCGACGCTGAACAGGTCGCTGCGCCGGTCGAGCTTCTCGCCGAGCGCCTGCTCGGGCGACATGTACGCCATCTTGCCCTTCACCTCGCCGGTGCGCGTCTCGTGCCCGCCGGTCTCGAACTTCGCCACGCCGAAGTCGAGGATCTTCACGTGCCCCTCGTAGGCGATCATCACGTTCTGCGGGCTGACGTCGCGGTGCACGACGTGGAGCGGGTGGCCGCCGACGTCGCGCAGCTCGTGGGCGGCGTGCAGCCCGTCGCACACCTCCGCCAGCACGAAGGCGACGACCGCGGGATCGAGCTTGCCGTGATCGCTCTCGCGCGCCCTGGCCAGCACGTGCGACAGCGTCTCGCCCTCCACGTACTCCATGGCGAGGAAGAGCTCTCCGTAGAGCTCGCCGAAGGCGAAGGCGTGCACCACGTTGGGGTGCTTCAGCAGCGCCGCCAGTCGGGCCTCGCGCAGGAACATCTCCTTGTGGCGTGGATCGCGCGCCTGCTCGGGCAGCAGGCGCTTGAGGGCGACCACGCGCTCGAAGCCCTCGTTGCCTCGCTCGAGCGCCACCTCCACGCTGCCCATGCCCCCGCGTCCGATCACGAACAGCGAGCGGTAGCGGTCCTCCACACCGCCCGGTCGCGTCGGGCGGCGCGTCGGCTCCGGAGCCGCCGGCTCGGGCGTGGCCATCGGAGGGACAGTCTAGCAGGGTGGCCCGCGGATCCCCGCGGACCGGCTTGGTAAAGCCATGCAAAGGGCGGCGGGGTATCCTTGCAGGGCCAGGGTGAGCTTGCGCTTCAGAACGAGGACGGCGGTCGCGCTCGGGGCGGTCGGGTGCGCGGCCGCCCTACTCGCCGTGGTGGCCTGCATCCCGGATCTGCCCGACGACCCGGGACAGGACGGCGGGGCGGAGGCAGGCCCCGACCAGATCGCGCCTCCCGTGTCGCGCTGCGGGGACGGCGTGGTCGATCTCTCCCGGCAAGAGCAGTGCGATCCTGGAGGGGCGGCGGGGGACGCCGGCGCCAACGGGTGCAGCCCCGACTGCAAGATGCTCTGTCCGGACGGGTCCGTCTGGCCGAGCAACAACCACTGCTACCAGCCCGTCGCGGGCGGGGCCGCCAACCTCGACCAGGGGACCGACCTCGCGACGACCAGGTGCGCCCTTCTGGGCGGGCACGTGGTGACGTTTGCGGGCGAAGAGGAGTACACGTTCGTCAGCGGGCTCCTCGACGGCGGTGCGTTCTGGGTGGGGCTCAACAGCGCCTTCTTCAAGTACAACGGCCTCGCGACGTTCGAGCCCGGCTGGAGCACCACCTGCTCGGGGTGCTTCGCGCACACGGCCGACGCCGCCGTCGCGTTGCCAACGGACGACGCCGGGCCCCAGGGGTGCGTGGAGGGCTTCGCGGACACGTCGCGCTCGTGGCAGCAGTACCCGTGCACGGGCAACGATCCGAAGAGGATCGGCCTTGTCTGCGAGCGCGAGCCCGGGCCGTTCCCGCAGTCGGTCCGCTGCGACGCCGGCATCTGCATCGACCTGGTCTGGACGTTCGGAACGAAGCGCTACGTCTACGTGCGCACGGCGGCGACGGGGGATGTCGCGGACCAGGCCTGCCGCGCGATGGGCGGCAGCCTGGTGGTCCTCCAGTCACGCGACGAGCGCGAGCAGCTCTGGAAGGAGCTGTCGCGAATGCCGGGCTTCAGCACGCCTCCGGGCGCGGTGTGGATGGGGCTGTCCGTCGTCGGCGCAGACGACGCGGGCGACCCGGTCTGGGCCTGGGCGGACGACGCCGCGGTCGTGGACGACGCTCACGCGTCGCCGTGGGGCGATCGCCAGCCGAAGACTGGCACCCGCGCGTATCTCTATCACTCGAGCCAGCCGCCGACGCCGGTGGACGACACCCTCGCGCGCACGGCTGCGGCGACGACGGCGTTCCCGTACGTCTGCCAGCTTCCGCCGTGACGGCCGTCAGTCCTTCTTCGCGACCTTCTCGCGCAGCTTGGCGACGATGTTGGCGTAGCCCTCTTCGGGCTTGTGCATCTTCTTGTAGAACTGGTCGTAGTAGTTCTTCGTCACCGACGAGCCCTCGACCGTCCACTCGACGACCTTCCAGCCGCTCGGGGTCTGCTTGACGATGTAGTCGACGCGCGTGGGCGGATCGTGCGGCTTGAGCTTGCTCTTGGCCTTGGTGATGACCCGCGTCTCGCTGCCCATGTCGCGCTGTCCCTCGTACGCGACCTCCCAGTCGAGCGTCTTGAGCAGGTTCTTGCGGTAGCTCTTCTGCAGCAGCGCCTTGAGCAGATCGTGCACCTCGGCGCGCTTGGCCTCGTCGTACCCCGCCCAGATGTCCTCGCAGTTCGGCAGCGTCGGGTGGCAGGGCTCGCCGAAGGCGCGGCGGATCAGCTCGTCGTAGTCGACGAACCCGTCGAGCGCGGTGTTCACCTGGGCGTCGCGCGCGGCCGATGCCGGCTCGTGCAGGAGCTTCTGCAGCGTGAAGTGCTCGCGCTCGACGAACCCCTGGCCGTCCTCCGCGTGCGCGGGAGCCGTCAGGCCGAGCAGGCCGAGCATGGAGGAGAGAGCGACGATGTGCCGGAGACGCATGACCATGAGACCTCGGGGCGATACCTGCCTCTTTACGGAGCTCCTTGCAAGTTTCGATGCAGCGGTCGAGGCGGTGGTGGTGGGCCGTTGCTCGATGGACGAACCCGCGGGCAGCGCGATTCAATCCCGTACGGATTCCGGGCGGTTAGGTGCTTCGCCGGGCGCTCTCGCGCCTCAGGACGGCGGGGGCTGGAGGCTGCGGCGCAGGCCCGTCACGTCACGACTGAGTGTGACTCGGAAGCTCGCCCCCCCGGCGGGCGCCTGCTCCACGGCCAGCCGGGCGCCCATCGCCGCGTGGTCTTCCATGATGCGCCGCACGACCGCCAGGCCGATCCCCGCGCCGTGGGTGCGGGTCGTGAAGAAGTCCTCGAAGATCCGTGCACCGGCGTTCTCGGGCAAGCCGGGGCCCTGGTCGTCGACGCGGAGCGTGACGTGGCGCTCGTCCGCCGCGACGCGCACCGTCACCGTGGTGCCGGCGGAGCTGGCCTGCATCGCGTTCCGGACCAGGTTCCAGAGCACCTGCCGCATCTGGGCGCCGTCGCAGCGGGCGACCGCCTCGCGCGCGGGGCCCTCGTAGCGGACGTCCACGTCCGAGCCGCGGGCGGCGTTCGACGCCAGCGCCACCACCTCGCGGGCGAGCGACGCCACGTCGGTGGCCTCCGCGCGCGGAGGGCGCGGCTTGGACAGATCGACCATGTCGCCTACCAGATCGTTGAGGCGGCGGGCCTCGCGCTGGATGATGTCGCACAGGCGGCGGTCTTCCTGCGAGAGCGCCGACGACTCCCGCAGCATCTCGATCGACCCGGTGATCGAGCCCAGCGGGTTGCGGATCTCGTGGGCCATGCCGGCCGCGATGCGCCCCAGCACCGCCAGGCGCTCGGCCTGGAGAGCGCGCGCGGTCGCGACCTGGAGCGCGCCGCCCGTCAGGCGCAGGCGCTCGGCCAGGTAGCCGGCCAGCAGCGCCACCACGGTGACCCCCAGCGTGTTGAGCAGCAGCGGGTAGATGAGGTCGGCCGTGTCGACCGCGTAGCTCGCCGCGGCCTGGTCGGCGGGCGGATGCACCCAGCCGAAGTGGAAGCCCGCGCAGAGCAGCGCGTAGATGCCGATGCCCGTCGCCGCGGCGATGACGGCGCCGCGCAGTCCGACCAGGATGGCGCCGACCAGGCAGGTGAGCGCGTAGAACGACACCGCGCCGCTGGAGGCGCCGCCGGAGACGTAGACGATGGCCGTCCAGGTCAGCTGGTCGAGGACGATCTGCGCCCAGGCCAGCGTCTGGAGCCGGCGCCCGGAGCGGAGCACCGCGGCGTAGACGGCGGCGAGCGCGAAGCCGGCGCCGATGGTGAGGAAGACGACGCGCAGGCTGAAGGGGTAGCGAAGCAGCTCGCCGCGCAGGTAGAGCGTGGCCGTGGCGCCCAGCAGGAGCACGAGGAACGCCAGGCGCAGGGCGGTGATCCACGCGATGCGCCCGGCGAGCGTGTGGTCGGGCGCGCCCGGCGCCGCGGAGCGGATCCCCAGCTCCATGGCGGAGCTACTCGGCCTTGATCTTCCCCGCGATGCTGAAGATCGGCAGGTACATCGCGATGAGCACGACGCCGACCGTGCCGCCGATGCCGACCATGAGCGCCGGCTCGATGAGGCTGGTCAGCGCGGACACGGCGACGTCGACCTCTTCCTCGTAGAAGTCGGCGATCTTGTTGAGCATGGCGTCGAGGGCGCCGGTCTGCTCGCCGACGCCGACCATCTGCACCACCATGGGCGGCAAGACGTTGGTCTCCATCAGCGGCTGCGCCATGTTCTTGCCCTCGGAGATCCGCGCGCGCGCGTACATGATCGCCTCCTCGACGATCACGTTGCCGGCCGTCTTGGCCACGATCTCGAGCGCGTCGAGGATGGGCACGCCCGAGGAGAGCAGCGTCCCCAGCGTGCGGGTGAAGCGCGCGACCGCGATCTTGCGCAGCACCGGGCCCATCACCGGCAGGCGCAGCATGAGCCGGTGGATGGCCTTCTTTCCCTTGGGCGTCTTGTAGAGGTACGAGACGCCGAAGATGAGGGCGGTGACGCCGAGGAAGATCCACAAGAGGTTGCCGGTGAAGGCGTTGGACACGGCCATGACGCCGCGGGTGAGCGCCGGCAGCTCGTCCTTCGACCCGAAATCCTTGAACATGTTCTGGAAGCCGGGGATGACGAAGAGCAGCAAGATCGACAGCACGCCGAAGAAGACGACGATGACGATGCTGGGGTAGACCATCGCGCCGCGCACCTGGCGGCGAAGCTTCATGGCCTTCTCGATGTACACCGCCAGGCGGTTGAGGATGGTGTCGAGGATGCCGCCCACCTCGCCGGCCTGCACCAGGTTCACGTAGAGGTGGTCGAACACCTTGGGGTGGCGGCGCAGCGAGTCGCTGAAGGTGGCGCCTTGCTCGACGCTGGCCTTCACGTCCTTGAGGATGTTGGCGAAGAACTTGTTGTCGGTCTGCCCCTGCAGGATGTCGAGGCACTGCACGATGGGCAGGCCCGCGTCGATCATCGTGGCGAAGAGGCGCGTGAAGGTGACGATGTCCTTGTTGCCGACGCCCGTGCCGAGCTGGAAGCTGAAGGCCTTGCCCTTCTTCTTGACCTTGGTCGGCTGCAGCTGCTGGGCGCGCAGCCGCTGGTTGACCGCGTCCTCGGACTCGGCCTCCATCGAGCCCTTGCGCAGCTCGCCCCCGCGCGCTCGCGCTTCCCAGACGAATTCGGCCATCCTTTGTACGCTCGGTACAAAGGATACAAGTGCCACAGCGCGAGGGTCAAAGAATGATGTCGGCGGGGCAGGTGGCGGCACGGATCGTCGCCGAGGGAGTCGCGCGGCAGTGTGCCGCCGGCGCCGCCAGGTGCGCTGCGGGCGTACAGACCGGCGAGCGCGTACGCGAGGTGGGCGGCTCGACCGAGCTCCTCTTCGATCTCGCCAGCGTCACCAAGCCCATGCTGGCGGTGGCCGTGGCGCGCTCCGGGCTCGATCGGCGCGCCCCCCTGGGGACGCTCCTTCCGGAGGCCCGCGGCACGCCGAGCGAGGGGGTGCCCCTCGAGCTCTTCCTTGCTCATCGCGCAGGCCTCGACGCGCACCGGCCGCTCTACGCGCCGCTCCTCCGGAGCCAGGACGAGCGCGTGGACGTGGCCACGGCCATGCGGGAGGCGGCCGGGGCGCGACGTGCGGAGGCGCCGGGGACGCCGCCGCCGGAGGGCTTTCCCCCCGTCTACAGCGATCTCGGGTACATGCTCGCGGGCGCGGCGCTGGCGAGGGCGGTGGGAACCGCGGACGCGGGCCAGGCCATCGCCCGGCTGGTCCTCGAGCCGCTCGGCCTGGGCGGGAGCGCCGGGACCGTGCGCGAGCTCGAGGCGGCGGGGGTCCGCGGTCCCTTCGCGCCGACCGAGACGGTGGACTGGCGGGGAGGGCCGGTCGTCGGCGCCGTGCACGACGAGAACGCCTGGGCGCTGACGGGAAAGGGCGGCTCGGGGCACGCCGGCATCTTCGGCACCGCCGACGCCGTGCTGACCTTCGGCTGCGCCGTGCTGGAGTGGCTGGACGAGCACGAGGAGTGGCGGTGGCTGGTCCGCGAGCGACCGGGAGGGACGCTGCGCGCCGGCTTCGACGGCAAGAGCGCGGAGGGCTCGAGCGCCGGGGAGCGCATGGGGCCTCGCAGCTTCGGGCACCTCGGGTTCACCGGGACCAGCCTCTGGATCGATCCCGACGCGCGCGTGGTGGTCACTCTGCTGACCAACCGCGTGTGTCCGACACGCGACCATGTCGCCATCCGCGCGGCGCGACCGTGGGCGCACGACGCTCTCTTCGCGCGGGTCGCTGGCGCCTGACCTTACGCGTGAGCGCGGACGGTCGTAGATTCATGAGGGAACCCATCGTCCGCCGTGTCGACCCAGCCGCCTCCCAACGCGAGCCGAGGAGCCTCGCGGGCCCCCGCTCCGCTCGGGCCCGCCGCGGACTACAACGCCCGCATCCTGTGGCCGCTCGCGCGCTACGTCGAGGAGCGCTTCGGGCGCTCGGGGCTCCAGGAGACCGCCGCGGCGGCGGGGCTCGAGGCGTCGGACCTCGACGGCAAGAACCGCTGGATCAGCGCCGAGGCGTTCGAGGGCTTCCTGGCGCGCGCCCGCGCGTTCATGACCGACGACGACGAGTTCAAGCGCGCCTGCGCCTACCGCATCAAGGAGGCGTACGGCCCGATGCGCTACGTCCTGTGGGCGGCGTCGCCGGGGGCCGTCTTCGGGCTGACGGTGAAGACGTACCACCTGGTGTCGACGGTGGGGAAGCCGTCGGCGGTCGCGCAGGACCGCACGCACTTCCACATGCGCATCGAGTCCGACGGCCGCCCGATAAGCCGCCTCAACTGCCTGATGCGGCAGGCCCAGTGCTCGGCGCTGCCGACGCTGTGGGGCCTCCCGGCCGCGCACGTGCGAGAGGAC